>DATEDC010000022.1:0-15721 GCA_035286585.1 Anaerolineales bacterium | reverse complement strand
GGGGGATCAGCGAGGCGGTGGCGATCTACCTGGCGGCCGTTGCGCTGCTGCTTTGGGCGGGGGTGGCCTGGGGCCGCCTCGCCGGGTTATTTATTGCCCTGGCGGCGATGACGATCAGCATGGCTGCCCAAACCGCCTGGCTGTGGCAGCGCAGCCGGCCGGTCATGCAGCGCGTGCGCCAGAGAGACGCCCGGGATACAGCCCAGCGGGTCGCCGGGGCAATGATAGAGTGAATCTTTCTACGCTGGGAACGTCCCGCAGGCGCACCAGAGGAAGGCCGGTGGGATCACCGACCTGGTGATGAACGCAGAGATTTTGTTATCAGCCACAGATAAACACAGATGAACGCTGATAAGAAACGAGTTTTTTGGGTTCTTTGGGAATCGCCATGGTGGACTACCGGATTTGGGGGTGTGAGCGTGCGGCCGCACGCTCACACCCCCAAATCCGGGACTTTCCACGGTAACTCCCAGAGAGCCGCTGATTGCCCCAGGACGAACGCCGTGAAAAATCGGACTGGTCTGAAGAAAAGGACAACCCATCGCGATAACGATGAAACGGCAATACTAGAGGGGATTATGGAAAAGCCTGGCGAAATTCGCGCACGGCTTTCGGCCCGTTCCTTTCCAGGCCGGAGAAAAATGCCTGGCGGTCCTGGATGCGGAAATCCAGGCGCTCTGCCCGGAAGAGGGCCATGGTTTCCCCGGCTCGCCTAATGGCGGGCTGGAATCAAAATTCATCCACGGCTTAAATTTCGACGGGATGAATTCGTCGTAATTATACCTGGCGATCAGATCAGGATCGGACACGATGACTTCTCCGGGCGTCAATCGATCATGCCGGTGAAGCCTGCATGATCCGCCGCAGGGCTTCGTACTCCTCGCGACAGTCCTTACATCGCTCGAGATGCTTCATGAGCGGTGGGAAAAGATGGGCAACGTCTTCGCCGCGCGCCTCCAATTCGACATAGCGATCGAGCATCTCAAATACCTCATCACAAGATATTTCAACTTCATCGGTGTCAAATACCATTCGAAGAAACTTGCCTAGCTGCGAAGAAAGGTGACGTGCGGAAAGTGCTGGCTGCAATGTGCGCTTTCCAGCTTTAAAAAACCGCATGATTTTTTTGAAAATATTTTTTTCGCTCATCGTCTTAATACCAGGATGTCTCCAGCCGGGGAATTCTTAACTGCTTTCGAAAACAGACAAGACATCCTCTGGCGTCAGTCCTTCCTGCGCCAATCTATGCTTGAGGCGCAAACGTGTATCGTGCATCAATTTATATAGAGCGTTACGGTTTGTGCCCATGCGGCGGGCGACCTCCTCAAGCGGCATGCCCTGGATGGCAACGGCGATCATCGCCTGGCGCTGTTTCTCAGTTAACTCCTCAACGATGATGCGCTGCACGCGCTGCAACAAATCAGCGCCCGCGACTATATCCTCTGGCGTGGCAGCCTGCCGATCGATCATCAAGCCAGGCAGCGGAGGACCTTCCTCGCCGGCGATCAGATCATCCAACGAAACATTCTCCCAGCGTTTGCGCCGCAGCTCGGTCAGGGCGATGCGCACGGCGATTTTATGCACCCAGGTGGTGAATTGGCTGCGCCCCTCAAATGTATCCAGGCGATCCAAAACGCGCAGCAGGGTATCCTGGGCAACTTCTTCGGCCAAAGGTGCAAAACGAGGGTCATCCCTTGGAAGCCACTTATTCAGGGCGTAGGGCAATCCGTCCAGGATAACCTGGCGCAGATCAGCCAGAGCCGATTCGCGCGGCGCACCCCCAGATTGAAGCTCGGCAAGCCACTGATCGTTCGTTCGCTTGACCATCGGGTTGGATTATACATCATGACACAGGTAAGAATCTGCATTACGGTGTTGTCCAGTTTGTTGGCTAAAAAGGTTCCCCAAGTCCAGGACGAGTGAATATGCAAATCCCCGCTATCTCCACACAGCAAATGATCGAAGTAGACCGCCTGATGATTGAAGAATACGGCATCCAGCTCATCCAGATGATGGAGAACGCCGGAAGAAGCCTGGCCGGGTTGAGCCGCCGGATGCTGGGTGGAGACGTGCGGGGAAAACTCATAGCAGTTCTTTGCGGAGCTGGTAACAATGGCGGCGGGGGCATGGTGGCTGCTCGCCATCTGCACAACTGGGGCGCTGAAATCATGTTGAAAGTCCTCGCTCCGCCTGACCAATTGAAGGACGTGCCCACGCATCAACGCCACATTTTAGAAGCGATGGGAATCTCAAACAGGGATACGATTGACCTGGACAGAGTTGACCTGGTGGTCGATGCCATGATCGGTTATGGCTTAACCGGCGACCCGCGCGGAGCGATCGCTGAGTGGATCACCCGCGTGAACGATTCCAGACGCCCGGTGCTGGCGTTAGACACGCCGTCCGGGTTGAATACCACAACCGGCAGCCCTGGTAATCCATGCCTTCGCGCCGCGGCTACGATGACGCTGGCGCTTCCAAAGACCGGGTTGATCAGCCCCGAAGCTTCAGCATACGTGGGAGACCTGTACCTGGCTGATATCAGCGTCCCTCCCCAGCTATACGCCAGTCTGGGGATCGAACTATCTCCCATATTCATCCACGACACGATCCTAAAAATTCAGGAGGGTTGAGATTTTCGACTTCGTCAAATGCGATTCGGGGGCAAGCTGCGCGGGTAGTCGTCAAGAAGTCCGGATTGCCTGGTTAATACATCTCCCGCGCATCCCGGGGCAAAAATCGCACGTGCCTTAAGTGAGCGCTGACCCTCTGGTCATCGCTGTGGGGATAGGTATAGCCAAAATGCTCTCCAACCTCAACAGCCGCCAGCCTGAAAAGATCGCCCATCGTGATGAGAGCTTCCCAGGTACGATCGTGGCTGGCAGCGGAGTATGTTTTTAGCAGCATATCCCACAGATCAGGCTCAAGATATTGCTGGAAGTATTTGCCGAATTTACCCGGGTTGCGTAAGAAGCGGATCTTCACGCCAATATGCCAGCTCAACATTTTCATTAACTGCTCGCGCGCAAACTGGTCCAACATGTACCTGGCATAGATCATTTCTTCGCGCCACAGCCCCTTGGCAACATAGGGACACACCCACCAGAATTCGTTACAGCAATCCGCATACTCCTTGAACGTCGGAGGCTGGGGTAGATAGTCGCTTTCACTGGCAGGAGCAAACGGCTTGAGGAGCCCATCTTTATCCAGGAGCACCACGCTCAAGCTGTCTCTCTCCAGCAGATTGAGCTTCGTGATGGGGTAGAGATTGAGATCGATTCGATTGCCATCGGTAAACTGCATGAGGTATGTGAAACTGTCATCATCGCCCGGAGGCGGATCGAGCATCTCGTCCGGCATTTGCACGATCATTATCTCGCCGAAGCGTCCGATCCAATCGGGATCGTGCTTGAAAGACAAAACCTCGCTGACGATGTAGACGATATCGTAATCCTGGAAGATGTCGCCTGGAGCGTTGGGGTTGGCGCGCGAACCGTTCAGGATTACGGCGCGGATGCGCTCATCGTTCCGAGCGGTATTTATAATGAGGGCGTACATATCACGTTCGCTGCGCATGTCATAAGGCTTAAGATGTATTCGCTCTAACAAGCAAAATCCGCGTTCTCCCAGATTCTATCATTTTCAATCCGTTTCCCTGTGTGTAGACCTGCCCCTTCCTTGTGAAACGCCGATTCATTCTCGCTGCGGTGATGTTGAGGCGGTATATACTGAGCGCCAGCCGGGCAAAATGAACGTCTGCGGTTATAATCCGCTGCAAAAAAAGGTGTCCTGCCAGGTATTCATTGAGAAGGGTCGAAAATGACAGATAGATTGAAAAATTACATCAACGGAGAATGGAGCAGTTCAAAAGCCAGCCAGCATGTGGAGGTGCGCAACCCGGCGACGGACGAGGTGCTGGCGCTTGCGCCACTCTCGCCGCCTGATGAAGTGGACCAGGCTGCTCAGGCGGCCTGGCGGGCTTTCGATGCATGGCGCCGCACGCCAGCCACAGAGCGCATCCAGCATCTCTTCAAACTCAAGGAGCTGATGGAAGCGCACTTCGAGGAGCTGGCCCGCAGCGTGACGCTGGAAAACGGGAAAGTGCTGGAAGACGCCCGCGGCGAGATGCGCCGGGCGGTGGAGAACATCGAGGTGGCTTGCGGCATCCCGGCGATGATGCTGGGTGATTTTTCCGAGGATATCGCCCGAGGCATCGACGAATACATGATCCGCCAGCCGGTGGGCGTGGCAGCCTCGATCTGCCCCTTCAACTTTCCCGGGATGATCCCCTTTTGGTTCTTGCCATATGCCCTGGCCTGCGGCAACACCGCGATGATCAAGCCCTCCGAACGCTGCCCGATCACGATGCAGAAGGTTTTCGGGCTGTTGGAAGAAGCCGGCTTCCCGCCGGGAGTGGTGAACCTGGTGAACGGTGGAGCAGACACCGTCAACGCCATCCTGGATCACCCGCGAGTGCAGGCGGTCACCTTCGTGGGCTCCACCCCGGTGGCCCGGCATATCTACAGCCGCGCGGCAGCCAACGGCAAACGCGTCCAGGCCCAGGGCGGGGCGAAAAACCCGCTGATCGTCCTGCCGGATGCGGATGTGGAGATGACGACTCGGATCGTCACCGACAGCGTTTACGGTAACGCAGGGCAGCGCTGCCTGGCGGCGGCGAATGTCGTCCTGGTGGATGGGGCGGGCAAAGTCTTCCGAGAGACGCTGGCTGAAGCCGCCTTGCGACGCCGGGTGGGGAACGGCCTGGAGCCGGGCGTTGAGATGGGACCCGTCATCACCCCTCAGAGCAAGAGGCGCATCGAGGGCCTGATCCAAAGGGGCGTGGATGAAGGGGCTGCGGTGCTGGTGGAAGGGCGCGACGCCGTCGTCCGCGGCTACGAGCGGGGCTACTTCCTACGCCCCACCATACTGGACAACGTCCAGCCAGAGGCGACCGCGGCGCGAACGGAGATCTTCGGCCCGGTGATGACCATGATGCACCTAAAGACAGTGGATGACGCCATCCGCTTCGTCAACAACGGCGAATACGGTAACATGGCGTGCGTCTTCACCGCAAGCGGCTCGACGGCGCGGCGTTTTCGCTACGAAGCTCAAGCGGGCAACATCGGCATCAACATCGGGGTGGCCGCCCCCATGGCGTTTTTTCCCTTCAGCGGCTGGAAAGAGAGCTTCTTCGGCACACTGCACGGTCAGGGCAAACACGCGGTGGAGTTCTTCACCCAGACCAAGGTGGTGGTCGAACGCTGGCCGGGCGAGTGGTCCCGACAATTCTAAGAAAAGAGGATTCAGGAGCTGACCCGCGCCAGGTGCAGGTAGGGCTGGGTGGATACGTAAAGACCGTCGATGGCGTCCGATTCGTTGAGGGAAAAAATTCCTTCAACCGAGGAGAAGAAATTGGCGTTTTCCAGAGCGGCTTCCTTCGACTCGCCCTGCAGAGAGGCCAGCGTATGCTTGTCTTTGCGCATGCTCAAATTCTCATCAATGCGGCGGCTCATCTCTTGGAGGACAAAGACGTGGGTGTCCGACTGGGCGTCGGAGAGATCTTTCAAGCCGGTGACAAGCTTGAGGAAGGCGCGCTTCAGGTCGGCACCGCTGACATCTTCCTGGGTCAGGCGCTGGGCTTCCCAGAAGTAGGCGTCGCGACCGCGGCCAACATCATAAAAGGCGGAGAGGAAAACCAGGAAGCGCAGGTAAGCCTGGCGGTAGGATTTTTCGAAGAAGTGGAGCATTTCGGTTTCGCTGATTTCGCTGCGAAAGTATGAATTCAGACCAGCGGAAGCCAGCATGGCGCTGAATGTGGCCAGGTGCACTCCGCTGGAGAGCAGCGGGTCGAGAAAAGCCGCGGCATCACCGGTCAGGAAAAAGCCCGGCCCGCAGAAATGCTCGGAGGCGTAGGAGTAGTCGGTCTCACTGCGGACCTCCGAAACCAGCTCTCCCGGGGAGGTCAGATCCTTAATCAGGGGAGATTGCGCGATGGCCTCCAACAGGATATCCTTCAACTTCATGTGGCGACGTTCGTTGATGGCGCTGCGGTGGAGCACCGCTCCGACGCTCATCGTGCCGTCGTGGAGGGGTATGCCCCACAGCCAGCCGTTCGGTACGGAGCCGACGGCGATATCGCCCTGGCGGCTGCCCGGCAAGCGCCTGGTATTTTTGAAATAGCCCCAGACCGCGATGTTTTGAAAAACCTGATGATAGCGGCGATTTTTGAGGTAATGATTGGCCATGACGCCATCCCGCCCGGAGGCGTCGATCAGGTACTCGAAACGGGTTACACCCTGGCGGCTGTGGGCGCCGTTATCCGTGGCTTTGACCAGCCAGGAAGCCGAGACCGGGCGCTCGCCCTCGAAGCCGAAGGAGCGCACTTCGACGCCCTCGAAGACCTGCACCCCCTGGCTTCGAGCGTGGTTGAGCATGAATCGATCGAAGTCCTCGCGCACCACCTGGAAGGCATAGGTGTTGCTGCCCGAGAGCTCGCCGAAATTGAGCGGCCAGGTTTCCTCTCCCCATTCCAGGAAGGCGCCATTCTTGCGCTGGAAACCGAAGGAATCCATTTTTTCACGCGCTCCAAGCAGATCGACGATCTGCAGGATGGAGGGCAGCAATGATTCGCCGATGTGATAGCGCGGGAAGCGGGAAGCCTCCAACAGGGCAACCGGATAGCCCGCCCGCGCCAGCAGGGTGGCCGCAGTGGAGCCAGCCGGCCCGCCGCCGACCACCAATATCTTGATGCACTCAGGTATGTTCAATAAAGAATTACTCCCCTACGGATGTATATGGATGAATTGCCCAAGCAAGGCTTATTTAATCAATATCCCACTATATGGATAAAGTTTATAACAGAAACCACGCTTCGTCAATGGGCAGCGAGGATGATTTTCGGAATTGTAAACCATCAGCCAGCCATCTGACACATTCAAATAATAGGAGGCGGCCTACTTTCTCGTCGGGCTGGGTTGGAGGGCGTTTGGCGCCAGTGTTCAGGGGAAAGTAGAACTGTAGGGCAGAGATCCGCGTTTACTGGCTGTTATTCTCCGATGTTGAAATTGTATAAAATAGACAAACAATGCTACAATTATTTCAACCAGATTGATAGAAAAATTGCCGCGCAATTTGAATACTGCCATCCGCTCCACCGTCGGAAACGGCCATGTCCTTAGCGGAAGAGTTGTATCCAGCCGCGATTGCTCCCCGATCGCCAACGCCCAACTTGAGCTCTGGCCTGAGTACCCTGGGCAAGGACACCCCGACGAAGCCCGGGCAACTTTATTCACCGACAGTTCTGGCCACTATCGCTTCGAATGTGACCCTCCTGACCATATTCACATGCGCATCTCCGCTGAGGGGTACATCGCCATTGCACAGAACAGCTACCATCCTGGCGGACAAACGGAGGGGATATTCGACATTGTCTTGGCACCCGAGTCCCCTTGAACCGCTCGGCTGCAAGGAGGGTTGGTATGAAGGGTCGGTTATTTCTGTTTCAATGGCACGAGGAATCCGCTCAACAGCGGGCGCGGGAGCTTCGTGAGGCGGGATGGGAGGTGGAGGTCGAGTGGGAGGATGGCGCGCGCGGCGGCAACAATGTCAGAGCCAATCCACCCGACCTGATCGTGATGGATCTGGCTCGCAGACCCTCCCACAGCCGGGAAACTGCTGATTGGCTGCGCTCCCTCAAGGCGACCCGCCATATACCCATCGTTTTTGTGGATGGGACGGAGGAAGCGATTGCGAAAACGAAGGCAAAGGTCGGCGAGGCGATTTACACCTCATCCTCCGAGTTAAGAGGTGTTCTAGAGCATCAAACGGGCCGGTAACCCCCAGCGGCTGTTGCAAGATGACCGATGAGCAGCGCTCAACCCATGCACACATTTTCAGCGACGGTGGTCAGGTTTAGAGGTATGTGGCGGCTGTATCTCAACACCGCCATGCGAGAGGCGGCGAGGATCAAAGTGGGAGGCAGCGTAAGGATTGAAGTGGAGTTTGATAGCACACCCAGAACGGTCCCCGCGCCACGAAAGTTTACCCTGGCGCTTTCAAAAAACAGACGCGCCAGGGAAGCTTTTGAGAAGCTGGCTCCTTCGCGCCAAAAAGAGATTCTCCGGTATTTGAACAGCCTGAAACGAGCAGAGACTCTGGAGCGGAATATTGAAAAGATCATCCAATCTTTGCAAGGCGAAGAGGTGTAGATGCCCGCGCCCAGCGGGGCGAAGCTAGACGTAGGAATGTTCCTTATAATAGTCGGTCACAAGTGACAGCCGCCGAAACGCCTTAGACATGTACCTGGGGGATCCGAGAAAGTCGGGGAGATGCCCGGTGGTCCAGTAGATGCGCCAGACTTCCTCGGCGGTAAGGTTGTTATCTGCGGGACCGGCCATGCTGCGGCGATCTCACGCTTTGGTTTCAGCCAACTGCCCTACACGCATCGCCCAGGCGGTGACGGGCTCGCTGCGGCCCTTCAACTGGAGCAGGCGCTCCTCCCATCCGTCAGTATCCAGCGCGGCAGCCTCGCGCACCGCGTCGCTGACCAGCACCTCGCCCGGCCCGGCCTGCGAGGCCAGGCGCGCCCCGGTGTTGGCCGTATCGCCCAGTACGACCATATCCGCCGCGCCTTGGTCGGCCTGGACCGCTCCGATGAAGGCCAGGCCGACGTGCACCCCTACGCCGACCGGCAACCACGGCCCGCCAGGAGTGCCATGACCCGTGGCGTGCAAAATCGCCCGCGCCGCCTCCACCGCGGCGCGCGCGTGATAGGGCCCGGCGATGCCGGGGACGAAGAAAGCGGCTACTTCGTCGCCGATCAGTTTTTCGATCATCGCATTGTGGTCAAACAGCACCTTCGACGCGACGCTGTAGAAGCGGCCGATCAGGCGGCCGAACTCGGTGGAACTCATGCCTTCGGCCAGCGCGGTGGAGCCGCGAACGTCGGCGAACAGCATTGTGGTCTCGACTTCGGCCCCGCCTTGATGCTCCTCGGCAAACCGCTCGCAAAAATTGCACACCGTGGGGTTCATCCTCGACGGCTCGATTCCCAGCAGGTGACGCACCGCCATCCCGCCCATGCCCCTGAACGGGTAGTAGCACAAGCGGCAGCGCGGGCTGGCGGGCAGCCGGCGCACCACCGGCCGGAGCGAAACGGACATGTACCAGGGGTAATACACAGAATACGGGAGATGGCCCGTGGTCAAGTAGGAGCGCCAGATTTCCTCGACCGTGGGCGCGTCGCGTGTGCTGTCGGACATTTTCCGGAGATTATACTCCAACTCAGAGGCGCGGGTCAACCCGATAAGCGCGCCAGCAGATATCGGACTCGCAGGACCAGGTCGCCGGGTTTCAGGACAGACACAGAAGAATCTCCAGGTTGATCATGCCTAATGTTGAAAACTTAAACCAGGCCATACTCGATCAAGCTCTCAGCCATGTCCAGGATGATTTGCCTGTAAGGACGGGGTTGCCAGCCCAAAACGGATTGGACCTGACCGGTTGAATAAGAATATGTCCATCCGAGTTGATCGACCACAAATCTGACCTTTGGAATGAACAGGGCTACCAAGCGGACCAGCAGGTCAGGCATGATTCGGTTCGGGACGCGATAACCGCGCGGGGAAAATTCCTGGTGGAGGATATCTGCAAATTCCGGTAGGGGAATAGACGCCGCATTACAGATGAACCGCTTGCCTGACGCTTCGGGAACCGTCATCGCCTTTACAAATATTTCAACCAGGTCACGAACATCGACAAAATTCAGCGGGATACGAGCTACGCCCGGGACCTCGGCACGCATAAGCGTCCGGAACCATTCGGTGGAGGTATGATGGTGTTTATCCAGCACAGGCCCAAAAACATTGGATGGGTTTACGGCAACCATTTCCATTCTGCTTTTATTTTCAGCGCTGTGAATAAAATCCCAGGCAGCGCGTTCGGCCAGGGTCTTGCTGATAAAGTAAGTGTCTTTGCACTTCTCCAAATCCGTCCAATCGGTCTCATCGAAAACCCTGTTTTCCCCTTCATGGCCTCCAGAAACCGCCCCAATCGTTGAAAGCAAGACCACCCGTTTGACGCCGGCACTCTGCGCGGCAAGCAATACACGCAAGGTACCGTCGCGGGCAGGCCGGAATAACTCGTTCTCATCCGTGGGTCGCTCAATTGGAAATGGAATAATCAGATGAAGTAGTTACTCTTGACAGGAAAAGCATTTTAAATTAAAATTCAAGAATTCTATTGAATAGCAGAATACATTCCGGTTTATTTATGGAAGATAAACTCCAAGCCAAGGAACAACTCTATCAATTATTTGCACGCCTGGCGGGCGCCATGGCTAATCCCCATCGCCTGGAGCTGCTCGACCTTTTAGCGCAGGCGCCGCGCACCGTCGAAAACCTGGCGCAAGAGGCGCACATGAGCATTGCCAATGCCTCCCAACACTTACAGCGCCTAAAGCAGGCGCGCCTGGTGGCGGACGAGCGAGAAGGCCAGCACATCCGCTACAGCCTGGCTAACCCAGCGGTTGCGCGCTTCTGGCTGGAACTGCGCGGCGTAGCCGAGCTGCAGATGGCAGAGGTAGATCGGGCGTTAAGCGACTATCGCCCACTGCGTTACGATTTCCAAAAGATTTCAGCCGATAGCCTTCAAGAGCGAATGAAAGGGGGGGAAGTCGTGCTGCTCGACGTGCGGCCTGAAGTCGAGTTCCAGGCTGGCCATCTACCCGCGGCGGTTTCGATCCCGTTGGATGAGCTGGAGTTGCGGCTGGGAGAACTCCCTAAAGACAAGCTGATCGTTGCCTATTGCCGAGGGCCATATTGTGCGTTTGCAGACCAGGCGCTGGAGATGCTCTCCGAGAGAGGCTGGGATGTGGCGAGGCTGGAAGAGGGCGTTGCCGAATGGCAGATCGCTGGCAACCTCCTCGAAATCGGATGATCTCGTTCGTTTTTCGCCGGAAAGGATAGCCAGCCGGGTGATTGTTATCCGAGATCGATCTTAGCGGTACAGAAAGGCAGGCAAGGTATGTTGGTAAAACAGTTCGTGGACGAAGGGCTGGGCAATTCATCGTATTTGATCGCCGCGGAGGAAAGCGGGCAGGCTGCGGTGCTGGATCCTGAAAGGGACGTGGACCGCTATCTTCAAACCGCGGAAGGGTTGGGCTTGCGCATCATTTACGCGCTGGACACCCACCTGCACAACGATTTCGTCTCCGGGTCGCGGGAAATTGCGGCACAGGCTGGGGCGCAGGTGGGCGCCAGCATCGAGGCGCGAGTCGATTTCGAGCACCTTCCCCTGAGTGAAGGCTATACACTGGATTTGGGTGGGGTGCGCATCGCCACCCTGTCGACGCCGGGTCACACGCCCGAACACATCAGCTTCGTCGTTTACGAAGCGGGAAAGCCGGCGCCAGCGGCGGTTTTCAGCGGTGGAGCGTTGATCGTCGGCGGGGCTGCCCGCACAGACCTGCTCGGGCAAGAGCTGGCTGCCCCCCTTGCTCGCCAGCTACATCACTCCATACATGACAAGCTGATGGGTTTGCCGAACGAGGCGACCGTTTATCCCACGCATGGCGCAGGCTCATTCTGCGCCGCACCCAGCTCGCGCGAGCGCATCTCCACCATCGGACGGGAAAAGCTCTGGAATCCCCTGGCACAGGCTGCGGATGAGGGGACTTTCGTAGAATTGTCGCTGAGCGGCCTGCCCTCTTACCCCACCTATTTCAAGTATTTACGAGCCATCAACCAGCGCGGCCCGGCGCTATTGGGCGGGGTGCCGGTCTTGAAACCCTTGAATCCGAAGGAAGTCCTTCAGCTCAGCTCGCATGGCGCGGCGATCCTGGACACACGCCCACCCCAGGCGTTCGCAGCCGGTCATATCCCGGGGTCTTATGGCATCCCGTTGGGCGCGCCGCTGATCACCTGGGCCGGATGGGTGATCCCCTTTGGGAGCCCGTTGATCCTGATCAGCAGCGACGAAAAGGAACGTGAAGCGGCCGTGCGCCAACTGATCCGCATCGGCTATGACGACCTGCGCGGGAGCTTGCTGGGCGGGATGGAAGCCTGGGAGGCCGAGGCTCACCCCGTTGCACGCACGCCCGCCATGCTGGCGCAAGAGCTGGCAGAACGCCTGGAGCAGGGGAAAGCCCCGCTGATTTTAGACGTGCGCAGCGACGCCGAGTGGCGCGCGGGTCATTTGCCCGGCGCAATCCACATCGAGGCCGGGCGGCTGCCTTTCGACGATTTGCCCTTGCCCAAAGAGGAGCTCAAGGTGATCCACTGCGGTCACTCGGACCGTTCAATGGTAGGCATCTCCGTGCTGGAACAGCGAGGATATCGAAATCTCGTCCTGCTAGCGGGGGGCTACAGTAAATGGCAGGCAGCCGGCTACAGGACGGTAAGAGAAACGTGAGCGCCAAGGCAATCACTTTGGGTCTGCGCGCCAACTGGCGCCAGTTCACGCTGTTGGTGATCGTCAACGCCTTCGTGGGCGCGATGGTCGGCCTGGAGCGCACGGTCGTGCCTCTGATCGCCGAACAGGATTTCGGCCTGGTCTCCCGCTCGATCATCCTGTCCTTCCTGGTCAGCTTTGGGATCGTGAAAGCGCTGGCCAACCTGTTTGCCGGGCGGATGTCCGACCGCCTGGGGCGCAAGCAAATCCTGGTCGCCGGCTGGCTGTTCGGCCTGCCGGTGCCCTGGCTGATCATCTTTGCGCCCAGTTGGAGCTGGGTGGTATTTGCCAACGTGCTGCTGGGAATCAACCAGGGCCTGTGCTGGTCGACTACCGTGATCATGAAGATCGACCTTGTGGGGCCGAAACAGCGCGGTCTGGCGATGGGATTGAACGAATTCGCTGGCTATTTAGCCGTTTCCCTGTCCGCGCTGATCACTGGCTACCTGGCCGCTGTCTACGGGCTGCGCCCGACGCCCTTTTACCCGGGGATAGCCTTCGCGGTTTTGGGCCTGGTCGCCTCCATCTTTTTGGTAAAGGAGACCCGCGGGCACGCCCAGCAGGAGGCAACTCGTTCGTCCCTGGCGAGCCCGGAACTATCTTATCCACAGAGCAAACCTACATTCGCTCAAATCCTGCTGCTGACGAGCTGGAAAGACCGGGCCTTATTTGCCGCCAGCCAGGCCGGGATGGTGAACAATCTGAACGATGGCATGGTGTGGGGGCTGGTCCCCATCTTTCTGGCAGGCACCGGCCTGCCGCTCAAACAGGTCGGCGTGGTCGCCGCGGTTTACCCGGCAGTGTGGGGGATCAGCCAGCTAGCCACCGGCGCGCTCAGCGACCGCTGGGGGCGCAAGGGGATGATCGTCAGCGGGATGTGGATCCAGGCGCTGGGGATCTGCCTGTTTGTTTTGGGGAACAAGTTCCTGCCCTGGGTCGGCGCGGCGGCGCTGCTGGGCATCGGCACTGCGCTGGTCTACCCAACGCTTTTAGCGGCGGTATCCGACGTGGCTCACCCCGAATGGCGCGCCTCGTCGGTGGGCGTTTACCGCCTGTGGCGTGACGGCGGATACGCGGTGGGCGCGCTGCTCTCGGGTATCCTGGCCGACGCGGGCGCTGCCGCGGGCATCGATGGCATACCGTTTGCCATGCTGACCATAGCAGCCCTGACGTTTCTCTCGGGGATCATCGTAGCCTCGGTCATGTACGAGACACTTCCGAGGCGGGACGTGACCGTTCCTGCAGGTGAGGTTGAGCAGTTAAAGCCAGGCAATCTATAAGAGCGGGAATAATTTGCAATGGGAGCGCAGGGGATTGGCGAAAGGGGGTAAAATAAAAGCCAATTTATCGTTTAAGGAGCCCGACCATGAACTGCTGCCAGTGTCAGGGGATAGAGGAAATATTTAGCCAGCAATCCGTAAGCAAAGAACTCTCACGCTACCACCTCAAAGGCCCGGACAAGACTACCCGCTTACTGACCGAAGCCATCAAGGAGGAAGGCCTGGATGGTTTGACGCTACTCGACATCGGCGGCGGCGTGGGAGCTGTCCAATATGAGCTGCTGGCGGCCGGCGTACAAGAGGTCACGAGTGTAGATGCCTCCACAGCCTATATCACCGAGGCCCAGGCTGAAGCCCAACGGCGTGGCCTCACAGAACGGGTGAGCTACTATCATGGGGACTTTGTCGATCTGGCTGGAGATATCCCCCCTGCTGATATCGTCACGCTCGACCGGGTCATCTGCTGCTATCCAGACATGGAGAAGCTGGTGGGCCTGTCAGCGGGGCGGGCGCGCAAAGTATATGGCCTGGTTTACCCGCGCGACGCCTGGTGGATCAGGTCCGCGCTGGCTGTCGGCAATTTTTACTTCTGGCTGCGGCGGAGCGCCTATCGCGGCTTTGTCCATCCGACCCGTGCGGTCGAGTCCCTGTTAGACAATCTGGGTTTCAAGCGTAAATTCTATCGCCAAACCATGATCTGGCAGGTGGTGGTCTACAGAAGTTAATCTGGAAATATCGAGCTTCTAGAGCTGGCTGTGAGCGGTATACCAACGATTACCATTCCCACCATTGCAGACATCGAGCGCATCGCCGCGCTCTCCGATCCGGTGATCCGCAACCTGCAAATCACACAGTGCTATCACGAGCTGGCCCTGACCCTGGCGGAGCGCACCGGACGTTGCGCCAACTGGTGCACCTTCGCCACCTGGGCTTCGAAACAGGCCGGGCAGACCATTCGCAAGGAGGACCTGGCCCGAACGCTGGGGAATATACTGGGCTCAGAGGCAGCCGCAGTGCAGGCGGGTCGAGAACTGGCGGCAGCCGTACAGCGGATCGCGGTGAAATATCGGATTGATGAGATCTTGAAGTTCGTCTGGAAGGTCCTGGACCCCCCGGCAGCTTTCGCTCATTCCAGCGAGGCGGTCGCCCGGGGTAACCTGAAGGTCTTTGCCGAGATCGGGCGGGAGTTCGCCCTATTTTACGCCGCCTGCCTGGAGGACACCAGCTACGACGCAGAAAAGATCGCCCGCTTCTGCGAGGGGCTGCGCCCGGGAGAGCCGCCAGATGGGCAGGGCTACCTGCGAGAGGCTTTCAGGCATTATTACCAGGCGCTTTTCGAAGCAGACGAGAAGAAGCGCCTCGAGCTGCTGTTGTTGGCCAACATCCGGGTCGGCTTTCACGAGCAGACCCGCTTGCAGCCCGAGATCAACGAGGCGCTGGGCGCGCCTGTGATCTCCCCAGACACATTCATACGCAACTTGCTCAAGACCTTACACCCGGAATGGGGCTGGCTCAACGAGGTTATCTGGCTCATTTTGCGCCTGCTGGGACGGCTGACGGAATTGGATACGGCTGTCCGGGTATATTTTGAAAGCGCTCAACGAGAGGCTCAATTCATCGTAACCGAGGCGTTGATGATGCTTGAGATGCCGCATTATAACCGGCTGCGGCTAGGGGATGACCTGGCGGCCAGCTTCCCACCCATCTTGCAACAACTGGAGAACCCCGAGCTGCTCGCGCTGCTGAGGCTGATCGATCCAACCCCCGACAGCCCGAGCGAATCCGGCGCCGAATACTGGGGGGATCTGCCCGACAGGCTGCACTTTATCGCCGACATGTTCCGCTGTTACCAGGCCTCCCCAGAGCTGCTGGATCCGCCCTTCAACGACGAGCAGGTCACGGTATTGAAAGAAGGTCGCCTGCCAGCAGGACGACTTTAGCCGGGGCAACAGCTTCAGCCCACTTTTGAGCTGAGCCTCATCCCCAAGCCCCCC
>DATEDC010000021.1:0-5772 GCA_035286585.1 Anaerolineales bacterium | reverse complement strand
GCAGTCGCAGAGCTGGGTGCCGTGGTGCGGGCAGTTGCACTCCAGGTGAGCGGCGCGAGCCACCTGCAGGTCGAAGGAGCGCACCACTTGCAGCCCGGCCTGGTTGAGATGCCGGATGACCCAGGAGATGCCCTTCTGCCAGCCGGTGGAGAGGGTAAGCAAGGGAGCGGTCTGGTGCATCACAAAACCACCTTATACACCAAAAGCATAGCGGACTAAACCATTCCGTTCTGCGCTATTGCAGATAATCGCCGGAATTCATCATTTAATATTTCTGCGACATGCCGTTCGTGTCCAGGATCCCGGTCAGGATCAGAGCTGAATATCCAGATTTCAGTCTCCTTGTCGTGGCCGTGGAAAACCAGAGATACGCACATCAATGGGGTTTCGCTAACCATTAGAACGACCAATCGACACTGGCAGGGGGAGTTCCCACCATGAGGGCAGTGGTTCTCATTGAAGAGGGCGCAGGCCGAATCCAACTCGAAGGTCTGGGTGATAGACATGCCTTCGGCAATCAGCCGCAGAGAAACCTGGGTGAGGACAATCTCAAAACCCATCGGGATGGTCAGATCTAAGGTGATCTTATTCATGGAGAACCAACTTTGCTGAAAATATAACTGTATCGAGCGATAAAACCAAGCGCCGTTTGCACCGTTTTTCGATAGGCGAAATGGCGGGGTGAGGAACGCGCCGAATAGCGCTTTCGGCTTGTGAATAAAATAACTATACTGGAATGTGTAAGATACAAGTAAAAAACCAGAAAACAGGAGGCCGTGTTGGACCAAGGCAGCTACTCTTCACGCCTGAGTCGCAATGGTTTTGTGAAAGCAGTGACGGTGGCCATAGGGTCGATTATGGGGTTCGTCCTGGGCTTACCCGCTATTGCGTATTTGATCTCTCCTGGGATGAGCGCGGATGATAACGAGGTCTGGATACCCGTTGGCCCGCTGGAAAAATATCCTTCGGGCTTCCCGACCAGGTTTAGTTTCACCCGCACCAGGGTAAATGGATGGGAAAAAACGGCGCTGAGTTATGGGGTTTATGTGTTACGCAAGAGCGATGATCAGGTCATCGTTTATTCGGATATCTGCACCCACCTGGGCTGCCGGGTGAAGTGGCGGGCTGAACTTCAGGAATACGTCAGCCCGTGTCACGATGGGCACTTCGACATTGACGGGAAGGTTACCAAAGGACCGCCTCCCCGTCCATTGGATCGATTTGAAAGCAAAGTGGAGGCAGGTAACCTCTACATGAAGCTGAATACTTAGATACAACAGGAGGTGGCAATGACCGTAAAGGAAAACCCTCGCCAGGACGCGAACGCAGCCTATTACCCGCAGCGCGTCACCCTGAACGACCTGGTGCAGTCCGTAGCTGGCGTCCGGAATGACCGCAGCCACCATTATCAGGCGCAATTCATCCAGCAGGCGCCGATTTCCTGGTTGGTGGGATGAACGCGGAGGCAGCTTGGTCGCTCTCGATCGCGCCCGTCCCGCAAAGATCCGGGTCCGGCTGGTTGGTCCGCATGTACTGATCAACCAGGCGCTGGGCCAGCTTTTGTCTGCGCTGCCCGGCTTCGAACTTGCCCCAGATGAGGCGGAATCAAGCGTCTGGCAGGCGGACCTGGTTTTGCTGATCCTGCCGGAACTCTCGGATCTCGAACCGTTTATCAGACAGCACCCTCAGGCGAGGGTGCTGTTACTGTCCCTGGACTGGACCCCTGCGGAGGCCAGGATAGCTCTGCAAGCCGGGGCGGCTGGCTGCCTGGATTTCGATCAGCCGGCAGAGGCGTTGGGACGCGCGCTGCATCAGGCGGCGCGCGGCGAAGTGGCCCTCCCAGCGGAGCTGGCCCGTGACCTCATTTTAAACCTGGCTGCCGGGCAAACCCCCACTGCCAATCCAGCCTACGATTCATTGACCCCGCGCGAGCGCGAGCTGCTGCCCTTGATCTGCCTGGGGTTAGACAACAAGCAGATCGCCCAACGCCTCTATCTGAGCGTGCGCACGGTGGAAAACCACCTTGCGAGCATCTACGCCAAGCTGGGTGTGCGTTCGCGCACCGAAGCGGCCGTGCTGGCTATCCAACACGGCTGGGTATAATCCCGGCGAATTAGGGGGAATCACTTAGGCCAGACAGGCAGCCTGGCGCTTATGCGAAAAGCCCGTCACTGCTAAAGTTAGAAAGAAGTGCACACAGATGAAATACCAGAAGAACGCAATGCAAACTTCCTCACCATCAGCCCCCACCGTCAAAACGCGCCTGGCGCTGCTCTACACTATGGGCGATCTGCACGCCGAGCCTCTGCGTTACGACTTGAATTGCCTGCGGCTACTGGTAGCCGATCTGGCGCCGGACCTGCTTTGCGTTGAGGTCACCCAGGAAGCCTGGGAAAGCGGCCAGTTATCCGCCTCGGGGTTGGAAATTCGCTCTGCTCTGGTCCCGGTGAGCGCTGCCACGGACATTGTACTGGTCCCGGTGGCGCCTTCCCCGGCGCGGTTCAGCGATTATGCCTCTCCGCCCAGCTGGCGGCGAGACCTGGCGCGCTGGCTGGACCTGTGCCTGCGCTGGGGGCAGCGCAAGGCGGATGGGCCAGAGGCGATCCACGGGCCGATCTTCCAAACTTTCTGCCACACCCTATGCACTCTGACCGAGCTGAGCTGGAAGCCGCAAGACCGAGCTGCCTGGGAGGCTCAAAACCACTCCCTGGTGGAAAGCATTCTGCAGGTCGTTCGACGGGATCCGGGACGAAGGGTTTTGGTCGTAGTGCAGTGCCAGCGACTGCACCGTATCGTGCCGTTGCTGAATGCGCATGCAGAGGAGCTGGAAATCGTCTCATATCAGGAGCTTTGAATGACCTGGGTAGATTAATCAGGAGATTAAGAACGAAACTTGAGGGTTTACTATGGATATGCAACTTATGCTCAAACTGATGAACACCTTGGGACAATTGCGTCGGCACGAACGGTGGATCCGCCCGCAGTTGGAGGCGCACCAGACCGAGTCACTAAATCGCCTGCGTGAATACGCGTACGCGCGTTCGCCCTTTTACCAGCAGTTTCACAAAGGCCTCTCCGACCGACCGCTCCAGGAATTGCCAGTGCTCACCAAAACGATGGTCATGGAAAACTTCGATGAGCTGGTGACCGACCGTGCTGTGCGTCTGGAAAACCTGCGGGCGCACATGGCGAGCGACCGAGAGGGGAGGCGGTTCTTGAACCGTTTCTGGGTCACCGCAACCTCGGGCAGCACTGGCCATCCTGGCATATTCCTCTTCGATCGCGACGAATGGACCAACGTCATCGCCTCTTTTGGCCGCGCGCACGAGTGGGCGGGTGAGCCGATGATCCCGACGCATCGCATGAGGATGGCTTCGGTCGCCTCACTCACTTCGGGCAGTCCGTGGCACGTGTCTGCGCAGATTGCAGCGACAGGCAAAAGCTGGTGGGTGCGCGCGTGGATGCCGACGTTGAGCTTTGATGCCAGCCAGCCGGTAGCGGAGATTGTCCAGCAGCTCAATACCTGGCAGCCGCACTTGCTGACTGGCTACCCCTCAATGATGCGCATCCTGGCCGATGAACAACTGGGCGGGCGATTGGACATCCAACCCCACACTATCATATCCGGTTCGGAAGTGCTTACCGAGGAAACCCGGTGGCGCATCAAGGCTGCCTGGGGCCATTTGCCATTTGACGGCTATGGAGCGACCGAAGCCGGCGGCTGGCTCGCGGCGGAGACCAGCGATCACACGGGCCTCTATCTCTATGAAGACAACGTGATATTTGAGGTGGTAGACGAGCAATACCGTCCCGTGCCCAAGGGAATGTATGGCGACAAAGTGCTGATCACGGTTCTCTCCAGCCGGACACAACCGCTTATCCGTTACGAGCTAAGCGACAGCGTGCGACTGGCAAGCGGTCCCAACCCCAACGATCTTCCCTTTGCTCGCATTGACGAAATTCAGGGGCGCACGGAGGAAATCCTGCGTCTGCCCGCGGTATCGGATGGGGAGGTTGCTGTGCATCCGATCACCTTCCATCACGTGCTGGATTCTCTTCCTGTGAGCGGGTGGCAAGTGGTTCAGGACGAGGTTGGACTACGAGTACTCTTAAGCGGCGCTAAGAGCAGCGAGCTTGACTCCATGCTCGTGGACGCGCTCAAGAGCAGTTTAGCAGCGCAGAATGTTGCAGTTCCACGCATCTCCGTGCAGCATGTCGACATCATCCCCAAGAACGCGACTGGCAAAGCGCCGCTCATCAAGGCTTATCGAGCGGCTTTATAGGAAGGAGTGCAAATGACTGAAGCGGCAGACGGCATCCTCATCTCCGCCAGAGGGTTGAAGATCTCCTATGGCGGCCGGTGGAAGCCGGTGGAGGCCGTGCGCGGAATCGACCTTGAGGTCCACCGCGGCGAGATCTTCGGGCTGGTAGGGCCGGATGGAGCGGGCAAGACCAGCACCATTCAGATGCTGTGCGGTATTCTGCGCCCCACCGCCGGAAAGGCGATGGTCGCGGGGGTGGATGTGGTCGGGGATGCGGAATCGCTCGGCGGGCGCATTGGCTACATGTCTGAGGGCTTCACCCTATATGGCTCGCTCAGCGTGCGAGAAAACCTGGAGTTCTTTGCCGACCTGTACCGCGTCCCTATCGATGAGCGCCAGGGACGCATTCAAGATCTGCTCCGTTTCTCCCGCCTCGACCACGCTGTCGATCGCCGCGCAGAACATCTTTCGGGCGGCATGAAGAAAAAACTGGCTCTAGCCTGCGCCCTGGTCTACTCGCCTCAGGTGCTGTTCCTGGATGAGCCGACCACTGGGGTTGATCCGGTCAGCCGGCGGGACTTCTGGCTGCTGCTCAACGACTTTCTGGAGCAGGGCATCACCATTTTTGTCTCCACCCCCTACATGGACGAGGCCGAGCGATTTCACCGCGTGGCACTGATGCACACGGGCGAGATCGTCGCATGTGACACCCCAAGCGCGCTCAAAGCCAGCCTCTCGGGTGAAATGCTTGACCTGCTGGCAGAGCCGCAGCGCCGGGCTGTGAGGCGCCTGCGCGCTCACCCGGCCGCCTCGCATGTGCAGGTCTTCGGTGAACGGCTGCACCTGCTGGTCGCCGACCCGGCTCGCGATCTGCGCCTGCTGAAAGCCGATCTGTCCAAAGAGGGTATTCACTTTGCCGACGTACGCCGGGCGAGCCCTGGCCTGGAGGACGTCTTTGTGGCGATGCTGGAAAACTCGAACCAGCGATCCGGCGATTCTACGATTCAGCCTGATGAAAATCTTCAACCAGATCATCTGCGACCCTCAAATCGCGAGCCTCAACCTCTGGCCGTCTCTGTCTCCGAGCTGACAAAACGATTCGACGGCATTACTGCGGTCGATAACGTCTCATTCAACGTGCGCCAAGGCGAGATCTTCGGTTTTCTAGGCCCGAACGGCAGCGGCAAGACCACCACCATCCGCATGTTGTGCGGCCTGCTCCCGCCCACGTACGGTAGCGGAACCGTGGCGGGTTGGGATATCCTGCGCCAGCAAGCGCGTATTAAGCCCGAAGTGGGCTACATGTCCCAGAAATTCTCGCTCTATGGCGATCTGACCGTCGAAGAGAACCTGGATTTCTACGCCGGAGTGTACGGCCTGGCTAATTCCCAGCTTGCAGCGCGTAAAAGTTGGGCGCTCAAAATGGCAGGCCTGGCGGGAAGGGAGCGAGGGTTAACTCGTGACCTCTCCGGCGGGTGGAAGCAGCGTCTGGCGTTGGGCTGCGCCGTGC
>DATEDC010000020.1:0-26505 GCA_035286585.1 Anaerolineales bacterium | reverse complement strand
ACACTCGTCTTCGATCCGTACCAGTGCACCGGCTGCATGCTGTGTGCGGTGGCGTGTGCAGAGAAATATTCGAAGGAGCTCTTCCCTGAGGAGACTAAAAATATGGTGAACCTGGAGTTCGCCAGGATTCGCCCGATGCGCTTCCAATATGTCGATGTTGTCAACGTATGCACATACTGCCAGCTTGAGGAATGGGCCGAGGGTTCATCCAACTTCCCATGCGCAGAGGTGTGCCCGGAAGACGCCATCCTGACTATACCCGAAGGCGAAGGCAAAGAGGGCTACTATGGCATGGGTTATAAGTGGATCGACCGCGACAAGTGCCTGGGGGCGGATAAATGCTGGCGCTGCGCGGAGATCTGCGAGGACCAGTTTGCCAGCGGCATCTCCTTTGATCCCATCGAGAAGAAAGCGCAGGTTTGCAGCCGCTGCGGCGGTGACCCGGAGTGCGTGAAGGTCTGCCCAGAGCCAATGGCGCTACAATGGGTACCAGCCAGCCGCAACGGGCGCTTTTTTGCCAACCAGCCCACCGCCTATGCTGAACTGTTGTACCGCAAGATGTACAACAAGAGGAGAGAACTATAATGGCCGACTTTTATGGAATGACCGGAAAAATTGCGCGGGTCGACCTGACGAGTGGCAACATCGATGTCATTGAGCCGGGAGAAGAGATCTACCGGAAATACCTGGGTGGATCGGCTCTGGGTGCCTATTTCTTGATGAAAGAAGGGATCGCTGATCCAGGCATTCAACCGCTCGCTCCGGAGAATCTGTGGCAGGTCATGATTGGACCGGTGACCGGGGCGGCGCCCAATCCGCGCTCGGTAGTCGTGACGAAGAGTCCCTACAACTTCTTTTGCGCCACCACCTGCGGGGGTAATGCGCCGGCAGAGTTGAAGTACGCCGGATGGGATGGCATACAGGTGGTCGGAAAGGCCTCCAAACCAGTCTATCTTGCGGTCAACAACGAGAATATCGAGATCCGTGACGCCAGCCACGTGTGGGGGATGGGTGTGGAAGAAGCCGAAATGGTTTTGAAGAAGGAGGTCTTGGCGGAGTTGGAGAGTCGTGAGGGTATGATCCGCGACGCCGACCTGACGCCGGAATGGGCGGAGATGAGACCGCCGAAACGCCTGGGTATGGGGCAGAAGCGCCTGGCGCACGTTTGGCTGATCGGGCCTAGCGGAGAAAACCAGGTCTGGTATGCGGCGACGATGACCGAAGGCGCGCGTGCCCATGGGCGTTGGGGCTCTGGGGCGGTTGCCGGTTCGAAAAACCTGAAGGGCATCGTCGTGCGCGGCACTAAAGGGCACATGCTGGCGGATAAGGAAACTTTCTTACAGCTAACTGCAAACATACAGGCCTCCATGCGCAACAATTACTTCTGGCGCTCGTACGGCACCGCCGGCATCGGTGCCCGCTCGGCTTACGTGGAGGACGCCTTCCCGATCCGCAACTGGCAGTGGTGCTGTTGGGCGGACCCAACCGTCAAGGCTATCACAGGTCCTTTCATGGACCAGACCAGCTTTGTTCGCAAGTCGGCCTGCTCAGGATGTGTGCTGCACTGCCTGTATCCTATCGAGACTACCAGCGAAGATGAACTAATGGATGGCACGCTATCCGACATGCCCGACTGGGAAGCCATGGGCATGGTGGGCGGTATGCTGGGCTATATGGAGATGAAAGGTACGACACCCAGCGACCCCTTCACCGGGAATCACAACGACCAGGCAGAAAACCTGGCCAAGCTGCAGTTCACCACCTTCCTGCACGACAATTATGGACTGGACTTCATCGAAGGCGGCGCCAATCTGGGGTTGCTGATGGAGTTGCGCCAGCGCAACCTGATCAGCGCTGATGACCTGGACGGCATCGACCTGCAGTGGGGCGACGTGCACGCGGTAGACGCGCTGCTCAAGAAGATCGTCCAGCGCGAGGGCGTGGGCGATCGACTGGCCCAAGGCACCTACGAGACGGCCAAGTATTTCGCCGAGTTGAAGGGCAACCCCGAGATCATAAACTACGCCATGACCGCCCACCGCTATGGGCAGCCAGCGCACGATGTGCGCAGCCCGGCCGACAAGAATGCTCTGGAATACGTCACCGTCAACCGCTCCTGCGCTCATACTGGCGGCGGCGGTTCCGGCTTCAAGCAGGGCGATTACGCCGCGGCGATCTCCGGGCAGAACGGCACTTGCGCGACTAACTCCTTGTCTATCTGCACCTTCGCCAGTGGCGACTGGGGTGGGTTCACCCTGGACATTCTCAAAGCAGCCACGGGTTGGAACGACTTCACCGAGGAGGATCGGAACAATGTCGGCGCCAGGGAGTATGCCCTGTCGCGGCTGTTCGATGTTCACACCCAACAGCTCACGGATCCGAAAGAGCAGTACGACAAGCAGGTTCCGCCGCGCTGGTTCAACGACCCCCTGCCCACCGGGCCCCATAAGGGCGCTGTCGCCTACGAGGGCAACACAGCAAAATTGTTCAACGAAGACCTGCCAGCGTATTGGGCTGCGCGGGGCTGGACGGAAGACAAGGGTATCCCCACAGAGAAAACCCTGAAAGATCTAGGGATCGACGACGTGGCATTGGACATCGCCAGGCAACATCTCTAGGCCTCTGGTGGGTAATCGCTAGATGAATTGAGGCCCCAACTGGGTGTATATACCATCGGGTTGGGGCCTCACAACTAGTGACGAACGCTTTGGTTGCGTGACAACAACGGCGCGGGGTGGTTGGAGATATGTACGAACATTTCTTCGAGCGGAACTTCGGAGTCTTTACTCCCGAAGAGCAGGCGCGCATCCGAGCCGGCAGAGTGGTAGTCATCGGTTGCGGCGGTATCGGTGGAGTGGTTACCAGCGCGCTGGCCAGGAGCGGCCTCGAGCACTTCGTGCTCTACGAGTATGACACGTACGAGCCGAACAACATAAACCGGCAGATCACCTGCTTCACCAACACCCTGGGGGTCAACAAGGCCGTATGCACCCGAGAGACGCTGCTCAAAATCAATCCTGAGATCGATATCACCGTGCACGAATGCCCGCTGAAACCCGAGGAGATCGGCGAGGTAATTAAGCAGGGAGACGTGGTCATACCTGCCGCCGATAATTGGGCGCTCAGTATCGTATTCCTGGACACGGCCAAGGATTTGGGTGTGCCGGCGGTGATGGCCTATCCGGTGGGGGCCCTGGCACGCGTCAGCGTCTTTCTCCCCGATGGTCCATACGCCTCTGAGTGCCTTGTACAGCCATACAGGTTCCCTTACACTGAGTTGAAGGCTTTTATGGAGAATCCGGATCACCGGCGCATCCTGCAGTACTATCGCACTGAGGGCGCCTGGACGCAGGAATGGTTCGAGGATTGGACTGAGAGTAAGCGACCTCATGCACAGCTATGCGCCATGGTCTGGATCACGGGGGCGCTGGCAGCTATGGAGATCGTCAAAGTGGTTTCTGGAAAGTGGAAGCCAGTGGCGGCACCACGCTACTGGCATATCACGCCAACCAGCGCGCGCATCGCAAAGTTTGGTCTTGGTCGGCGGCTGTTGTCGCGTATCTGCCGGCGGCCGCGAGGACAGGCGCTGTTGCCCCTTCTGGCAAAACGCCCATGGTTGGTGAAATTGTTCACCCGTGTGATCAGTTGATGAAATGGCTCACAAAGGATCTGCGATGAAGAGCAGGCGTTTCGGCGCCAACATCTTGGGGCTGATAACCGTCGCCTTAATCATTGCGGCCATGTTCCAACCCTGGTGGAGTTTCACTCTGCAGGAAACAAAGAAAACAGATGTCTACCCATACCTGATCGATGGAGCCGGCAGCGAAATGATCGGCTACAAGCGCAGCTCGCAGATGACTTTATTGACCGTGGTTTTAGCCACCTGTTTACTGTTCATCTTGAGCGGTAGCCTCTTGAGAGGCAGAAGTAGTAGTGTAATCCTGATAGCAGCAGGGGCATTGACGCTGGTGAGCGCCTGGCGCCTGCTGGCGCGTGTAGCGAGAGTGGCAGCCCGGTTCGATATTCCCATCCAAGGGCAGGGCCGGGCAGTATACGAAGGATTTGCCCAAATCGAGGTCTCAACCCAACTTGAACTGGGCACATATTTGATCGTGGCAGGAGGGGTTCTGGCAATCCTTGCCGGCTTGCTGCACTCATGGGTGCGAGTCGGTGAGTAGAAACGCAGCCTTTGATCGCCAAGGTTGGCAGCTGATCGTTGACCGCATGGTACTTACCGGAGCCCAGCTTTCGGAAGAACAGAGGGAGCTGGTAGTCGATTACCTGGCATCTAGCTATCCCAAGGAGTAATTAGGGCATTGGAAGAGAAACTGAAGCGTAGATTGACTGAGCTTGAGCGCAGGCACAACTCTGGCCAAATCAGCCGCAGAGATTTTTTACGCTCAGCGACACTGCTTGGGTTCACCTTTGGAGCAGTCGAATTACTGGCTGCCTGTGGTTTGCAGCCAACCGAGATAAAACCCGTTGACCCTTTGGAAACTCTTTACGGGGTTGAGTACGTAACGGTGACGCCTGATGGCGGTAGTCAAGCAGTGCCAGCGGTCACAACTGCCGAGGCGGCAAGCGAGGTGAAAGCCCGCAAACAAATCGAATGGTATTGCCATGGCTGTGGGCAGCGATTTCGCACCATTGAAGATCTGAAAAAGCATGCTGCCGCTGAACACGCCTGGCGTTTGCCGGAAACAAAAAGTGTCGCCCAACCGACATACAGCAAGTATGTAGTCGGAGTGGATCGCTTCGATGAAAAGAACACCGTGTTTTCGCGCACCGCATGGGATACGGAATACCAGGCATTGGTACAAGAATATCGCGCCAAAGCGCCTGTGGACGAGTGGGATCGCAAGGAAGGCAGGGCTATGACCGCGGGCGCGATCTACGTGGATGCAACCGCCGGGACCCTTCATCCGGATTATTATGGCTACTTTGGACACGTCCATGGCGCTGGGGGGCTTTACGACTGGGATGACCCGGTAAGTCCTGAACGATTCCCCATTCCCGATCCGGCATGGATGACAACGCGCCTCAAAGACCTGGCCCGCTTCTACGGCGCCGACCTGGTGGGCATCAGCAAGGTTGACAAGCGCTGGGTGTATTCGCACTATTTCGAGAACGTCAGCGGGGAATATGGGAAGTTAGAGATTCCCTATAAATACGCTATCGTTATGGGTATCGAAATGGACTGGCAGGGGATCAAAGCCTCACCCGGACCGGAAGCCAGCGCTGCCACCGCCCTAGCATACTCAAAAATGGCCATACTCTCTTCCTCGCTTGCCAAGTATATCCGTTCTTTAGGCTATCCGGCTATTCCATGCGGTAATGATAGCGCTCAGAGCATCCCCCTGGCTATCGACGCTGGTCTCGGGGAATTGGGGCGAAATGGCTTGATGCTTAGCCCGGAATTCGGCCCAAGGCAGCGCCTCTGTAAGGTATTTACCGATTTACCCCTGATACCTGACCAACCCATTGACTTCGGCTTGCAAATTTTTTGTGAGACCTGCCACGCCTGCGCCGCGGCCTGTCCGGTGGATGCCATTCGCTGGGAGGATCGCACCACTGAACAGACCTCCATATCGAACCGGGCGGGACTCTTGAGATGGCCGGTGAATGTGAGCCGCTGTTATTTGTTCTGGCAAGAAAACGGGGTGGACTGCTCGAATTGTGTAGCAGCCTGTCCATGGGCTCTGCGTTCGCAACGCGATTGGCTCGAACTTTGAAACCCCAATGGGGTCCAGGATATCCTTTTACTTCACAGAAAGGGGTACGAACCCATGGAGATTGATATCAGCAAGGTTGATGCGATCATCGACAAACACAGTCTGGAACACCGTTGGCTGATCACTAACCTGTTGGCTATCCAGGATGAATTCCAATACCTGCCTCAGGACGCTATCAGGCATGTTGCAGAACGCATGAATATCCCTATCCTTCAGGTTTACCAGGTGGCGGAGTTTTACAAGGTGTTTAAACTGGAGCCGCCCGGCAAGCATCTGGTTTCAGTCTGCCGTGGGACTGCTTGTCACGTGCGCGGTAGTGAAGCGTTGATCGAACGGATGGGTGATTTGTTGAAGATTGCTCCAAGTAGAACTACCAAGGATAAGCAGTTTACCCTGGATGTCGTGAATTGCCTGGGCTGTTGCGCCCTGGGTAGGGTGATCGTCATAGACGATCATTTCTACGTCAATGTGACCCCAAACGAAGTTGAGAGCATCCTCGATAAGTATGTAAGTAATGGAGATTAGCGCCCATGGCTGAAGGAAATACGATCGCGGAATCAGATGTGGAGAGATGGCGCGAGAAGCTCTTAGCCGCTCGAGACGCCTCCCGTCCACGCATCACGGTCTGCGGAGGCACGGTTTGCCTGGCTCTGGCCTCCGGAGAAGTCGGTGCTGCACTCGAGCAGGCATTGGAGCAGCAAGGAATGCATGCCAGTGTAGAAATGAAAACAACTGGCTGCCCAGGGCTTTGCGACCAAGGACCGTTGGTGACGATTTATCCACAAGGGATCTTCTATACAAAAGTGAAACCCGAGTATTGCAGCGAGATTATCTCCCAAACGGTCAAAAACGGTGAGATCATCGAGCATCTACTTTATGAAGACCCACTGACAGGGGAAAAGATCATCCACATCACGGATGTGCCCTTTTATAAAGAGCAGACGCGCATCCTGTTGAAGGACAGTGGCCTGATCGATCCATATAAAATCGAGGACTATATTGCCGTGGGGGGATTCAGGGCGCTGGAGAAAGCTCTAACCGAGATGACGCCAGAGCAGATTATCGCTGAAATCAAGCGTTCCGGTTTACGTGGTCGCGGTGGAGGCGGTTTTCCCACCGGCGTCAAATGGGAGCTTTGTCGCACAGCTCCTGGAGACCCAAAATATATCATTTGCAACGCTGACGAGGGCAACCCGGGCTGCTTCCAAGATCGCGGTGTCATTGAGAGCAACCCGCACAGCCTCCTGGAGGGGATGATCATCGGCGCTTATGCCATTGGGGCTAATGAGGGTTTCATCTATATCCGCCATGAGTATCCGCTGGTGGTAAAAATAATCCGCCAGGCCATCCTTCAAGCCAGGGAAAACAACTTGCTGGGGGAGAATATTTTGGGTTCTGGTTTCAACTTTGACATCGAGATCCAGTTGGGCGCTGGAGCCTATGTATGTGGGGAAGAGACGGCGTTGATAGCTTCCATTGAAGGGCGCATTGGTGAGCCACAGGCTCGACCACCCTATCCAGTTACTAAGGGGTTGTGGGGAAAACCAACGACGATTAACAATGTAAAAACCTGGGCCTGGATCCCCCCCATCATCAACAACGGTGCGGACTGGTTCACCCAAATCGGCACCGAAAAGAGTAAGGGTACAACGATCTTCTCCCTGGTGGGTAAGGTTAAGCAACCCGGATTGGTCGAAATTCCCATGGGGGTCACGCTGCGTCACCTGATAGAGCGCATCGGAGGCGGAGCCCCTAACGGGAAAAAGCTTATTGCCGCTCAGACGGGCGGGCCTTCAGGCGGCTGTATCCCGGAGAGCCTCTGGCATCTGCCGGTGGATTACGACAGCCTGCGCGAGGCTGGCTCGATAATGGGCTCGGGGGGAATGATCATCATGGATGAAAGTATCTGCATGGTTGAAATGGCCCGCTACTTCCTGGACTTTTCAAAGTTCGAGTCCTGTGGCAAGTGTTCAGCCTGTCGCGAAGGTGTGCGCCGGATGTATGAAATCCTGGATTACATCACGCGGGGATTTGGACAGGAAGGAGATATCGAACTGCTAGAAGAACTTGGCCAGGCGGTCAAAATCGGCTCCTTATGCGGTCTGGGACAAACTGCCCCCAATCCGGTGCTTTCCACCATCCGCTATTTCCGCGAGCAATACGAAGCGCACATCCGAGATAAGCATTGCCCGGCAGGTGTCTGCAAGGATCTGGTTTCCTTGGATGCCGTCAAGGAGAATTAGGGAGTTCATGCCATGCTGAATTTGACGATCAATGACCAAAAAATCCAGGTCGTTGAGGGCACTACGGTCCTGGAAGCAGCCCAGCAGAACGGTGTGTATATTCCCACTCTCTGCAATCATCCGGACCTTTCCCCATACGGAGCTTGCCGACTATGCCTGGTGGAGATCAGCCTCAACGGCAGTTCTACTGTCACCACAGCGTGCAACTACCCGGTTGAAGAGGGGATGATGGTCCGGACGGATACGCTTACCGTCGTACGGACGCGTCAAACGATGGCGAATTTTATCCTTTCGCGCTGTCCTGAGGTGCCGGCATTGCAACGGTTAGCGGCTTCGCTCGGCGTCGAGAAGCCAGTCTTTCCCGCAGATAAGCATGATGAAGATTGTATCCTGTGCGGTTTATGTGTGCGCGCTTGTGACGAGCTTGCTAAAGAACATGTAATAGGGATCGTTGGGCGTGGTGGGGAGCGCCGGGTGACAAGCGCCTTTGGCACCCACAGTCAGGTGTGCGACGAATGCGGCAAGTGCATACCATACTGCCCGACTGGCGCCATCACCCATCTAGAAGCGCCGATGATTGGGAGGCTCTTCAAAGCGAAAGCCAATCGCTGGAAACGAGCCCGCCAGGTTTTTCAGTACGCTACATTGTTGGTCTTCCTGGGTTTGATGGCCAGCACGCTAATGCGCTGGATGGAGCGCCCATTACTAAGCATCTTCTCGCGCTTGAACCCGTTGCAGGCATTGGCCTCAATGATCGGTGCCCGCGAGCTGATCCTTAGCTATTGGCCGGTACTGCTGACCATTGGGATTACGTTGGCTTTTGGACGTGTCTGGTGCGGTTGGTTCTGCCCGCTCGGGGCGATCCTGGAGCTGTTCGGGCACAAGGGGCGCAAGCTGCGTTGGCAGGGGCTGCGCCAGTGGAAGTATGTCATCCTGTTCACTATCATGCTGATGACAATCTTCGGCAGCCTGGCCTTCATGTACTTTGAACCGATCACCATCCTGGTTCGAGGCATTACGGCTATATTTAAACCCGCCATCGAATATGTACAACTGGAAGACAAAGAAACATTTAGCTTGCCCGGGATAAACTGGTGGCTGATTGCCACACCATTCGTGCTGGTCTTAGCGCTGAATTTCGTCGAAAAACGTTTCTGGTGCCGCTACCTGTGCCCATTGGGAGCTCTGGTAGGCTTGGGCTCGAAGTTCTCGTGGGTGAAGCGGCGAGTAGACCAGATGAGCTGCGTGCAATGCGGCGACTGCGCAGCACTGTGCACGATGGGAGCCATCAGTGCCGATAAAGATTTCACCAGCGATCCAGCAGAGTGCATTATGTGCATGGATTGTGCGCCGCCCTGTCCGAAAACGGCGATTACCTTCGAGGGTGGCGAAATGCTGGGTTGGAACTACGAATTTGATCCTGGTCGGCGTGAAGCGCTCGCTACGCTGGGCACCGGTGCGCTGGCGGTGGGTTTGCTTGCCTTGAACGTAGGGGATGTCAAGGAAGCCAGGAAAACGGTGCTGAGACCGCCGGGAGCCCAAGGGGACAATTTTCTGGTCAAGTGCATCCGCTGCGATCAATGTATTCAGGGCTGCCCGAACCAGGCGCTCTTGCCCGCGGCATTTGAAGCCGGTTGGGACTCTTTGTGGACGCCAATCATGGATCCATTCGTGGGTGGCGCTTGTGACTATGATTGCAACCTGTGTGGCCAGATCTGCCCCAGCGGTGCTATCCCACCACTATCCCTGGAGGAGAAACGCCAGGCGGTTATTGGCATCGCCCAGGTGAACTTTGAAACCTGCGTGCGCTGCATGGATTGTCTGGAGTATTGTCCTTATAAATGTTTCGATGAGGTAGAAGTCGAAGGGTTGCGGGGAGTCTTCCCGAAAGTTAAACCGGAAGGCTGTGTCGGATGCGGTTTGTGCGTCGCAGTGTGTCCTGCGCAGGAAGACCGCGCCATCGTTATCTACCCGGTAGACGCCGTTCCTGAAGACCGGCTTACTACCCGACCTGCAAGTTAATCGGGCAGCATCAACTCAGCCCCTGAATGTATTTGTCCTGTTTTCGGGGCTGCTCTAAATAGATCAAGGCTGCACTTGGCTGGCAATACATTGCCCTGCAATGCAGGTACTGCCATTTACAGATGCTGATGAAAGAGGTGCCAGGTTATGAAGCGTGTTTTTATCCTCTCTCGGCGATCATTGTTCCACCAGGGAATCGAAACCCTTCTCTCGCAAGAGGCTGAACTGGAAATTGTCGGTCAGGATACGGAACCCAGCGACGCGGTCAAGTGTATTCAGACGTTCAATCCAGATGTAATTATTCTTAATCTGGATGATCCAGAGCCAGACCTGTCGTCACCCGTGCTGTGTGTGATGCGCGAAAAAGCCGGTATCCGCATCGTAGGTTTGAGCTTAAGAGAGAATAAGATCTGCGTGTTTCAAGGTGAAGATAAGCAAGTTCATCAGCTTGAGGATCTTTTTAATGCGATTTTAGATTGAGCAACTGAATGAAACGCACCCTCATTCTCATCCTGATCGTCATATTGCCAATATCGTGTGCCTCGAATGACACATCGTCATCCGGGCCCGCTGCGTCTATTGCGCCTCAAATCGTCTCTAGCCCGATTCCCGTCCATACTGCTACATTCGAAATTGTTGCCTGGGTCGATAATCCCGAGCCGAAACTGGGTTCCCGTGTGATCCTCTACGGCAGCCTGCTCAAAGACGGGGTTCACCTGGGCGGCATGGCGATGCGGGCGACCTGGCCAGATGAGAATCAAGAGCGCGGGGTTCCCAACTGCAGTGTGCAGGTCATCTACGGCTCAGGCGTTTGTATTATCGAGAGTGAAGGCTTTCGTTCAGGTGTCTACGTACCGGTCACGGTAACTTTCGAATACCAAGGAGAAATCTACAGCGGGCAAACTGGTTTTACACCACGTTAAGCCCCCAGAATATCACCATGAAAAAACTTATCCAGGAGAGTGAAGAATGCCACACTTAGGACCAACCGAGTTGATCATTATCCTTGTGATCGTCATAGTATTGTTTGGCGTCGGGCGCATTGGAAGGATTGCCAGCGAGCTGGGAAAAGGCATCCGTGAATTCCGTAGCAATCTATCGGAAGATGAAGCCAGTAGAAAAGATGGAGAAGCTTAAGGAAGTTCGAAAAAATCATGGCAATTGATCGGCACGGACGACGGATCCATTATCTGCGCATAAGCCTGACAGACCATTGCAATTTGCGCTGCGTGTATTGCATGCCGGAGGATATTGCTTACCGCCCCAACACAGAGTTAATGCAGGATGACGAGATCATCACACTGGTAAAGTTGTTTGTCCAGTTGGGCTTCGACAAATTCCGCTTGACCGGCGGTGAGCCGACGGTGCGCGCCCATGTTGTCGATCTGGTGCGCGAAATTGCTGCTATACCGGGTGTCAACAACCTGACGATGACCACCAACGGGATGTTGCTCAATCAACTGGCAAAGCCGCTGGCTGAGGCAGGATTGCAACGGGTCAATATCAGCGTTGACACGCTCAATCCTGAAAAGTTCCAGCAAATCACGCGCCGGGGTTCCCTGGCAAAGGTTTTAGCTGGCATCCATGCGGCAGAGCAAGCCGGCCTGGTGCCGATCAAGATCAACGCGGTTGTGATGCGCGGTAATAATGATCAGGAAGTGATTGACCTGGCGCGCCTCACGCTACAGTATCCCTGGCAGGTGCGTTTTATTGAGATGATGCCTTTTGCCAGTTCGGCGTATTTCCAGCTGCGGCAGATGGTGACGGCAGATGAGATTTATCAACTGATTGCAAGAGAGCTAGGGCCTATCGAGGCAACCAATGGTGGTCAACTGGATGGAGAGGCGCGCACGTTCCGGCTGCCTGGCGCCAAAGGCGAGATTGGATTGATCGCTTCGGTCAGCCAGCCGTTTTGTGCTTCTTGCACGCGGGTGCGCTTGACGGCAGACGGGCGCTTGCGGCTGTGCTTGTTGCGGGAAAGAGAAGTGGACTTGCTCACGCCATTACGGGCTGGGGTTTCGTTGGATGAACTGGGCCAACTGATCCTGGAGGCGATTTGGAACAAGCCCTGGGGGCACGAGCTGGCGGATGGTCTGATCCCACTCAACCGAATGATGAGCGAGATCGGCGGCTAAGGAGATAAATGGGGGTAAATGCCTTTTAAGCAATTGGTTGCAGGTTTGGATCCTGCCGCGTTCATTTTCCCGAGACCTGCTTAGAGCGGGTCTTTTGCTTTAATATCTTTCGGTATTATGCCAAAAAAGACCCAAATTATATAATTCCCGACCGGTCGGGACAGTGCACTCATGACACGGGAAGCCTTCACGTGATAGACTGAAATTGTGATGGCGTGGTGGCAAGCAAGCGTAACGACATTTATGGAAACTAACCGCTCATCAGATGTCAACCTTGACCATTTCCTTGGGAAGGAGAACCTTAATGAAAATGTATAAAGAAGTAGCCAGATTACGTTCCTATTGGAAAAAACTTTACACGGCCTCGCTGCTAGCGTTGATCGTGGCAATATTGCTAACCTTGCCGGCTTTTGCTCACCCGCACGTCGCAGATCCCGCCCATCAAGGGGATGGCCAAGTGCTCGCCAACGGCCAAAATCATGGACCTTTCAGCGGAGAAGGGGTGACTTGTGGCGGCGATCCGGCTGCTTATGGGCTTGAAACGGCGCATCACGGACCCGATTCTGGCAATCCTGGGAAGGCAGACGGGTGTTACCGGGTGGACTCAATGCCTCCTGGAACGGATGATAACAACCCTGCCATTAATTAACCTTTGGTGCCAGTTTTATAGGCTGATTCGACAACACCGTTTCGACAATCATACGCGTGTTCCGCTCCCCCTGCGGAAATGCTCGCCAAAGTAGCCGAGGTCATGGTCGATTGTGGTGCGCGCTTGCAGGTTGAGGGGGTTGACCTGGAGGGTTACACCACTCCTGAAGTCGCCGAAGACACGAAAGCCGCTCGCATGGCGTTGATCCACGAGCGCGTGAACCTGTTCAGCAGGAGATAAGGCACTCATGTCGAACAGATTTATGCCGATCTGCATCCTAAAAGCTTGCATTGCTTGATCAGGAATGGCGTATCCACCCCCGGCGGCACCGACTAGGAACCTGAGATTCTTGACTCACAACTGAGAGACTATTCCAGCTTGCGCGCGAGATGCCGAGTGCAGCGGCTGGTTTTGCGTGCAGCTCCTTGGCATGGTCTTCGCCGAACTCTTGATCTGGACTTTCAGCGGCGTGATGAGAAATATTCTGCGTTATGAAGCCATTGGCACGCAGGTACGTTCATCATAAAAGAGGCTGGACGAGGCCAATGACAAGAAGAAGGATGTATGAGCACGCGTAATGCCGCCTGGTTGGCCTGGTCTGTGTGGGGGCTCACGATTGTACTCGTCGCCCTTAGACTGGTGCTTCAGTATGTGAACGATCCCTCCTCGTTCTTGGGCAACCTTTTCAAAATACTTTCCCTATCGTTCGCCACGGTGGGTGCGTTGGTTGCCTCACGCCGCCCAGAAAACCCCGTCGGCTGGATATTTGGAGCTGGAGCTCTCCTGCTCGCCCTCTCTGACTTCGCGGAACAATATGCTATCTACGCCCTTGTCGCCAAGCCTGGCGCACTCTCGGGTGGCTTGTTCATGGGGTGGATCCGCTTGTGGGCCAGCACCCTCGGCTTCTACCTCATATTTACGTTCACCCTCTTGCTATTTCCCAGTGGTCGGCTGCTATCTCAGCGCTGGCGGTCCATAATCTGGCTCGCCATTGCAGTAGCAGGGATGCTGACCGTTACGGCAGCGCTCCAACCTGGCCCCTTCAGTTTTATTCCATCCATTCATAACCCGTTGGGCCTCGAGGGAATTCCGGTAGTTACCTCGTGGGTGCAAGGTATCGTCAGTGCTTTCGTTCTGGCAGTGGTCGGGGCCTCCGCGATTTCCGTGATCTTGCGCTTCCGCCGCGCTCAAGGGGAGGAGCGACAGCAACTCAAGTGGATTGCTTCGGCGTCCGCCATGTTAATCCTTTATGCCATTCTCGGAGTACTGATCCAGACTCTTGCGCCGCGATACCAACCCGCCGTAGAATTGGCGGAAGCTCCTGTCTTTGTTGCCCTCCCCGTTGCAGTTGGCATCGCCATCCTAAAGTACCGATTGTACAACATTGACCTCATCATCCGCCGTACATTGATCTACAGTGTTCTAACGGCTGCATTGGCGCTGGTCTACTTTGGAACCGTTACACTGCTGCAATCACTCTTCAATGCTGTCACCGACCTACAGCAGTCCTCACTCGTATCCATCTTCTCGACATTGGCGATAGCCGCCTTGTTTGCCCCCTTACGCCGCCAGATTCAGAAAGCCATCGACCGCCGCTTTTACCGGCGCAAGTATGATGCCGAGGAGACGATTGCTACCTTTAGCGCTGTCCTTCGTGATGAGGTGAACCTTGACCGGCTGGAGATGGCTTTACTATCCGTTATCGAAGATACATTTAAGCCGGAGTCCTTATCGTTATGGACGAGAGAAGCTTCCCCCCCGATTTACCAGAAGCCGCCTCTCGTAAATGCCGAATCAAGAAATAGATGAAAGGAGGTGCTTGTACAAGTTGAACGATGTGTCTCGTTTCCAAATCACTTAACAAGAATCATCATGCGACTCGTCTCTAATCGAGCTCTGTTTGTACCTGGAGGTTTATTATGAGTACTTTATCGGTTACCACACTTCGGCGTGCGCTCGCCTTCCTTGTGGTCGTAGGCGTACTGCTGTTCCCTATATCCAGCGCCTTTGCCGAGGGGGCCATCACCTTCACAGAAACGTTCCACAACGTCGCCGAGTCCTTCTCCGACGTGAATGCCTGTACAGGTGATCCTGGCACGGTCACCATCACTTACAACGGTGTCGTGCATGCCACGCTGCTACCCAATGGGACCAGTCACTTCACGGTCACGCAGACCGGCGATTTCGTGTTCGTGCCTGACGATCCCAGCCTGCCCACTAACACTGGCCGCTTTACAATTTGGGCCGGTTTCAATTCCAACAACCAGAACGCGGCGGGCACGTTTACCTTTACCGCGCACGGCACTGGATCAGACGGCTCAGAACAGACATTTCACCTCACGGAGCACTTCAGTGTGAGCGCGAGCGGCATCGTGAACACTTTCTCGAAGCCGAGATGCGGGTAGCTCAGCAGCACCAGCCGCTTTCACACTTAGGCAAACCGACCGCCCCCGACTCAGGCGCGGGAAAGGATGAAACGTTTGAGCCAGGGCGAAGACCTGTTACGTGAAAAGCGGAACAGAAATGATTCGGGCCAGGAGTCTGCGGGTGTGGAGCGACCAGGCTCCTGGCAAGCACATCTTCCATGTAGACAGGATTTAGGGAAACCATGACAACGAAAAAACTTCAATACGCACTTGTAGACTGGCGCATCTGGCCACAATGGGTGTTGGCTAATGCGGTTGCTGGTGCTGTGGCACTGGCTGTGACGGGGGCTATGATCAGGGCCAGTAGCCTGGATGCGGACTTGGTCGTGGTCGTGTTTGGGTTGTTGATCGGGGCTGCGCTGGGAACAATGCAATGGCTCGTCCTGCGGAGATGGATCTCACGAGCATACCTGTACATGCTGGCAAGCATCGGAGGCTTTGCCCTGGCCCTTTCTGCGGGCGAGGCGGTGGGCTTTTCTCTGGGCGGCTCCGCTGGCTGGCTGGCAGGCGGAACAATATTAGGGATCATAACCGGGACCATCACTGGGGCAGCGCTCGTCTGGTTGCTCCACCAACCCATTTCGGATAAATAGGATAGGATATTGGTGATATGTGGCATAATTGAGGCGAATTGTAGAGCATCATGTTCAGTGCTTCCTCTTCCCGCCAATAAAGCGACTCGTCGCCAGGTGGCTACTGCCCATGAGACCTAATATTTCATGGATTAGGATTTTGCGCAGCCGATGGCTCTTCTTCGCTCGCGTCGTCTGGCTGGCCGTGGGCGTTCTGTCTGTGAGCCTCTTTGCCGCCGGCATACCGCTTGAATTCGCCCAGCTTATGCTTGGCTGCCCGACTTCAGCCTGCGCAAGCAGCGGGCAAATGGCGCCTGTTGAGCTGAGCCTGTTGGAGAAACTAGGCTTCTCCCCCGTCTTCTTCGCTGCTTACGGTATTGCTCTTGAAATTGTTTTTGCCTCGCTGTTCGTCTCAGTCGCCGGATTAATCTTCTGGCGCAAGTCCACAGACCGCCTGGCGCTGTTCGTCTCCCTGTCGCTGCTGCTTTTTGGAACGGCGACCCATCCCTCAACCATGGATGCTTTGGTCGCGGTGTACCCCATCTGGCGGCTGCCGGTCGATGGATTGCACTTCCTTGGTTCAGCTTCTTTCAGCTTGTTCTTGTATCTCTTTCCAGATGGCCGATTTATTCCCCGCTGGACTCGCTGGGTGGCGCTGGCATGGATCGCCTGGCTCTTGCCTCGCTATTGGATCCCCGACTGGCCGCCTTCTGGCACCAATACCTGGCTCGCCGTGCCTAACACGATCGTCTGGTTGAGCGCTCTGGGGGTAGCGGTCTACAGCCAGCTCTATCGCTATCGGCGTGTATCCAACCAGGTGCAGCGGCCGCAAACGAAGTGGGCCGTCTTCGGCATCGCCATTGCCCTCACTGGATTTCTTGGAGTCAACATCGCGTTGTCTACTACCGTGCCAACGGTTACCTCGGCTGGCGAATTAGCCACGCTCATGGTCGGTGCTGCACTCATGTACGGCGCTCTGCTGCTCATCCCGCTATCGATCGGGATCGCCCTGCTGCGCTTTCGCCTGTTCGACGTCGACGTACTCATCAACCGCACGTTGGTTTACGGCGCGCTCACTGTCTGTGTCACCAGTCTCTACATCTTGGTGGTGGGCTACTTGGGCGTCTTGTTCCGGACCAGCGGCAATCTATCGATCTCGCTCCTGGCGGCAGGCCTGGTAGCTCTGCTCTTTCAACCCCTGCGTCAAAGCCTACAGCATGGCGTTAACCGGCTGATGTATGGCGAACGCGATGATCCCTACGCAGTGCTCTCGCGCCTGGGCCAGCGACTTGAAGCGACATTTGCGCCGGAGGCAGTGCTACCTACCATTGTACAAACCGTCAAAGAATCCCTCAGACTACCTTATGCCGCCATCACACTCAGGCAAAACGACACCTTCGCTATCACTGCCGAGGTTGGGGCACCAGTAAACAACACTTTGCAGCTCCCCCTGGTCTATCAGAACGAGACAGTCGGCCAATTGCTCCTGGCGCCGCGTGCCCCTGGCGAGAGCTTTTCACCGGTCGACCGGCGGCTGCTGGAAGACCTGGCCCGCGAGGCGGGCGTCGCCGTCTACGCCGTGCGCCTTACTTCCGATCTGCAGCGCTTGACGGCGGATTTGCAGCGCTCCCGCGAGCGCTTGATCACGGCAAGGGAAGAGGAGCGCCGCCGGCTGCGCCGCGACCTGCACGATGGCCTCGGTCCGACCCTCGCCAGCCTGGCCCAGCGGCTCGACACCGTACGGTTTCTGGTCCCGCGCGATCCAGATGCTGCCATCGCTTTGTTGGAGGATCTAAAGGCGCAGGCAAAGGCGACGATTGCGGATATTCGCCAGTTGGTCTACGCTTTGCGTCCACCTGCATTGGACGAACTCGGCCTGGTCTCGGCCATCCGCGAACACGCTCTTGCCTATAACCAGGTCAATGGGCTCCATATTTCGATCGAGGCGCCCGAACGCCTGCCGCCCCTGCCCGCCGCAGTCGAGGTTGCGGCGTATCACATCACGCTGGAGGCGCTGACCAATGTCGCCCGGCACGCCCAGGCGCAGACCTGTCGCATCCGCCTGTGGCTGGCCGATGGGCTACGACTGGAGATTACTGATGATGGCGGCGGGCTGCCCAAGGACTATCGCCCAGGCGTCGGCGTCACCGCCATGCGCGAACGCTCAACGGAACTGGGTGGGGAATGCTTGATTGAACTGGGTCCAGCGCGTGGGACACGGGTGTATGTGTGGCTTCCCTTGCCGCCTCCGGAGGCATAAAGCATGGATCCGATCCGTATACTTATCGCCGACGACCACCCCTTCTATCGCGAAGGGGTACGTACGATGCTGAGTATAATTCCGGAAATCGAGATTGTCGGCGAAGCCGAGAGCGGAGAAGAAGCCATAGTTCAAGCCGCAGCACTCCAACCCGATGTGATCCTGATGGATCTCAAGATGCCGGGCCTGAATGGAGTCGAGGCTACCCGGCGCATCTTACGCAACAGCCCACACATTGGGGTGCTGGTCCTCACCATGTTTGAGGCTGACGAGTCCGTCTTTGCTGCCATGCGCGCTGGCGCTCGTGGGTATTTACTCAAAGACGTAGATCAAGACGAGGTGGTCCGAGCCGTTAAGGCAGTCAGTCGCGGTGAAGCAATCTTCAGCCCAGCGATCGCCCAGCGGCTGATCTACTACTTCGCTGCGCTCAGGCCAGCGGCTGTTGATTCAGCCTTCCCTGAACTCTCCGAACGTGAGCGAGAAATTCTCAAGTTTATCGCCCAAGGTCACAATAATGCGACAATCGCTGAGCGCCTGCTGCTCCGCACGAAAACGGTGCAGAACCATGTCTCCAATATCTTCAGCAAACTTCAGGTCGCTGATCGGGCCCAAGCCATCGTCCGGGCGCGGGAGGCAGGCCTGGGACTCGAAGGCAATCCCGAGAGTAAATGACAATCCTCTCATCGTTTTTCTGTCTATCGGCACGGAAATGTTAAGATGCAGGGGCTGCCAGCAGCCTGGCGAGCCCTGCCGCGCTCATCGTATCGAGGCCTGCTTAAAGAAGTTTCTTTCTTTTATCCTTATTGCTCCTTCGGGTAAGTGTAGTTCACCATCCACTGTACTCCAAACTTATCCCTGAGGCTTCCGTAGTAGTCTCCCCAAACCTGGTCCGCCATGGGCATTTCTATCGTACCGCCGGCGGAGAGGGCATTAAAGATCCTGTTGGCTTCCTCTTTGCTTTCCGGATGGATTGAGATGTAGGAATTGTTGCCCTGTGTTAGCTTTTGCCCAAACGATTCAAGAGTGTCGGAAGCCATCAGAGTATCGTCTTTACCAACAGGCAAGCCGATGTGCATGATCTTGTTTTCGTCCTCTTTGGGAATACTGAGCCCTTCCACCGGCATATCCGCAAATCGGACAACAGAGGTAAACTCTCCGCCAAAAACGGATTTGTAAAAGTTAAATGCTGCTTCTGCGTTGCCGGCAAAGTTGAGATATGTGTTTAGTTTTATCATGTGTTTACCTCCTAAAATTTTTAATGATGCTTTGAGAAATATGCTTTCTCTAGCTGGGCAAGATCAAACTTCTTCATCTTAAGAAATGCCTGTGTCACACGGTCAATTTGCTCCCCGGTACCCATTGCCATCATCTCGTCCATAGTGGTAGGGACAATCTGCCACGATAGGCCATACTTGTCCTTGAGCCAACCGCATTGTTCCGCTTCAGGAACAGCCGAGAGCTTATCCCAGTAGTAATCAATTTCTTCTTGGGTGTCGCAATACACCATCAATGAGATTGCTTCATTGAAGGTAAAGTTGTGTTCATGAGCGCTGTCCATAGCCCCAAACTCTTGGCCTTCAAGTGTAAAATGGACGTACTTTACAGTTCCTTCTTTGTCTGGTTCCTCACCCATGCCGTAGCGTGCAAGAACGCTCACTTGTGAATCATGGAATACGGACGTATAGAAGTTAACCGCTTCTTCCGCTTTACCGCACACTCCTCCTACAAACATGAGTATGGGGGTAATGCTTTGCTTTATCTCGCTCTCACCTGCGAAGATTATCTGCCAAGAAAGGCCATATTTGTCCTGTAGCCATCCATACTTTTCGCTGAATGGATATTTGCCAAGTTCCATAAGCACTGTTCCGCCTTCAGACAGTTTTTCCCATAATGCATCTACCTCATCCTTCGTCTTGCACTTAACGTGAAATGAAATAGATGGATTGAATTTGAAAAGTGGGCCGGCGCTGATCGCCATGAATGCCTGCCCCAAAAGCACGAAGGAAACAGTATCTGCCGAGCCCGAAGGGGTATTGTGAAGCGTTGTTACTTTCGTGACTTTTGAATCCGGGAATATGGAGGTGTAGAATTCTGCCGCCTCTTTGGCTTCTTTGTCAAACCACAAATGGGGGGTAATTTTACGCCTGTCGGTTTCCATGGTTGTTTTTCTTTGTAAGTTGAGTAATTCTTCGTTACCTTCATCGATCAGGTTGTGTTTTAGCAATTATTAAGCTTCCACGCATTCGATCCCGACCACCACGCCGTTTTCGAAGAATGTCGTACAAGCGAAGGATTGGTCGATTTGGATTATCCCCACCTCATCCAGAACGACGATTCTGGCAGCCGTCCAATTGGTAGAGCCATCAAGAATGTCGACCACACTCCAGTTTCCATTTGGACATCCGGCTTCTTTCGGGGTTGGCGAGGGCTCAAATTCTGGGGAGGTCGGATCCGGCGCCAGGACGAATACCAACGCCCGGCCATTCGAATCGAACGTGACCGTCACGACCTGTTCGACCTCCACGGAGATGGGGTTACGACCCGGAGCTCGCTGCCCTCCGCGGTTCTCGCACATCGCAGTGACCGATCCAACCGCAGTCAGGTTAACCTGAGCAGCTTCGTTTCCCAGCCCGACGAGAGTGCCGTCAAGGACCAGCGAATGCCCGATACTAAATTCCAAGGTATTAAAATGAAACTTCCCCGCGAAGGCAGGTGGGACAAAGATCAGGAGCAAGATCACGATCGCAGAGCCAGAAATCAGAATACGCCGATTACCTCTCATAGGACGAACCTCCATTCAGGATACTGATCCTCCCCCTCAGATATTGCGGAGAGGCTGACTTAATTATGACAATTATACTCGGATTTACCCCTCTTCAGTCAACTTAGATGGGTTTTGCGCATTTGGGGGGCAGTATTATCTCAACTATCCATGCAGTTCGGGTGGGAAATCTTCCATTGCCTGAACTTCCAGCTCAGCCCCCAAGCGCTCAAAGATGCGTTTTGCTTCCTGCCACCTGGCCATTCCGGCTGAACGATCCCCACTGGTCAATTCGAATTTCGCCCAGAGGCGCATCGTTCGCGCTCTCTCCTCCTCCCGGCCGATCTCGTTGAAAATTTCATCGCTCCTGGCGAAACAGGCGGCTGCGCTGTAGTCGGTGTGCCCGTCCTTATCCGCATTCTCCAGCGAAATAAACCCCCCTGCCTGCGCCGCCACCAACCCCAATACCCGCCATGCCAAGCCAATATCATCCTGAGATTCGTTATTAATGCCTAAATCGAGCGCCTGGCGAGCATACAGCAACGCCTCACTCCCCTTTTGTTGCGCCAATGAGGCTTCCGCGAGATGGCTGTAAGTGGAAGACAGCACATAAGATCCAGCCTCGCCTGCTAGATCGATCACCTGGCGCAAATCACCTTCGGCCGACTGGAAATCTCCCAGTCTGACTTTAGCCCCACCCAAGTTGCTCAGATAGACCGCTTCCCCATTGCGGTTGCCGATCTCCCGCGCTATCTCAAGCGCTTCTTGATACCGTTCAAACGCCATTCTATAATCGCCGCGTGATTCGGCAATGACCCCAAGGTTATTCAACAAGGGCATTGCCCGGCGCCTGTTCCCCATGCTGCGAAAAATATCCAGAGCCTTTTCGAATTGGTTGGCCGCCTCGGTGTAATGGCCCGTGGTTGTGTAAAGGACCCCGAGCAGATTGAGGCTGTGGGCCATCTGCCCGGTATCGCCGACCTGACCACTGAGACTGGCGACTTCATGAGCTATTTCAAGCGCTTCTGCCGCCTGCCCTAACATGAACAGCCCCCATGCCTTCATCCATAGAGCTTTCGCCAGGGGGAGCTCGAGCCTGGCCTGGCGAGCAACGCCCTCTTCCCGTTGTGCACTTTCGAGTGCGGCGCGTGGTTCACCCCACTGCATCTGCGCCTCGGCGATGCCATGCCAGGCAGCGGCTTGTGCTGTTACATCTCCGTCCGCTTCTGCAGCGTAGAGCATGGCTTTATAGGCATCCACTGCTTCTGAATGGCGTCCCATCCAGTTCAATACTTCACCCAAACCGCCGTAGATCCTGCATACCTGCGCTGGATCCCCACTAGAATCAACAATCTTGGAAGCCTGTGAATAAAGCGCGAATGCTTCCTCTATAGCGTAGGCATGCGCGGCCCGCTCTCCCGCCTCAACCAGATATGGCAGTGCGCGTGCCTGTGAGCCTGCGGCGAGAAAATGCTGGGCGATCGTATGAACTTGATCCGGGTCTTGTCCTACCCACCATTCAGCAATGCGCATGTGGATTGTGCGCCGATCTCTGCGCAACAAAGAGGTGTACGCCGCCTCTTGGGTCAATACATGATTGAAGGCATACAAGCGCTGGGGTATACGACTCATTTCCCGGATTTGACCCCGCCGAATTAATTCGATCAGCGATTCCTCCAAAACCTCGCCGTTCAGGGTTATCCCCCGCAAGGTGTCGTAACGAAACTCTCTTCCGATGACAGCCGCCGATTGCAGAATCCGTTTCGGTCCCTCACCCAGTTGGTCAAGGCGTGTGGTAAGGACTCCGGCCAGCGTATCCGGGATATTAATTTCTTGGATTTCATCAGCGACAAATCCCTGAAGAGCTGCGCGTTCGTTCATACCTACATCTACCAGGGAACGAATCACTTCCTCGATAAAAAATGGGTTCCCTTCTGCCTTGCGAAGGATCAGGTTGGTCACTTTTTCTGGCAAGTCTGCCGCCTGCAGGAGTCTCACCACCAGATCGCGTGAACTGGTCGCGCTCAGTGGGGACAGGGAGACGGCTGTATATCCATAGTCAAATTCCCTCTCGGCGAATTCGTGGAACTTCCAGGAATCTTCGCGCCTATCAGGGCGAAAGAGAGCAATGATCACTAAAGCGGTTTGATCGGTCAGAGGCGCCAATCGTTCGAGAAGCAGCAGCGAGGTCGCGTCTGCCCAATGCAGATCATCAAAAACCAGGACCAGAGGTTTCTGGATAGCCAGATGCTGGATGAGCGATCGAATCGCTAGAAATATCGAATCCTGAAGCTGTTGTGGCTCCAACTTATGGATAGCCTCTGCATCTGGGCCTTTAAGCGGGAGCCCCAAAACTGTACCGATAAATGGCGTGATCTGCGCATCTTCGTCTGGCGCTAATTGACGGATTTGATGCGCGAGCCGGGCGTACCTCTCTTCGTCAGATTGTGAAGCGGGCGTACCGATATAATCGTTGATCAGATATCGAAAGATCTGAAAAGGGATGGATTTTTCATAGGAAAGGGAGCGTCCCTCAAGCCAGATAAAGTCTTTGAATTCTTCTCCGTCCGGGAGTGGGGAGTGACGTAATTCCGTGACCAGCCGGGTTTTACCCAAACCCGCTTCACCAATCAGCGACACAATATGCCCTTTACTCTGGCTGAGCCCAAGCATTATTTGCTGTAATGTTTTTAGATCCGCTTCGCGGCCTAACAAGGGAGTCTCCAGGCCTTCTATTCCGCGCAGACGGCCGGGGTCCTCTTTTCTACCGATCACCTGATATGCCTGAACAGGCTGCTCTCGGCCCTTGACCTGGACCTCGCCGATATCTTTCACCCGAAACAGCGGAGCAATCAACTTATAGGTGTGATCAGAGATCTGCAGGCTGCCCGGTTGCGCAGTTTGCTCCATGCGCGCGGCGAGGTTTACTGCATCTCCCATCGCGGTATATTCGACGCGCAAATCCGATCCGACTTCCCCGATGACAACCTGCCCCGTGTTGATCCCTATGCGGACATCCAGATCCAAGCCGAATTCCAATTTGATCGCTTCGTTGAACTCGCCTATTCCCTCTAGAATCTCCAGACCAGCCAGCACGGCACGTTCTGGGTCGTCTTCGTGGGCGATGGGCGCGCCGAAAAAAGCGAGAATTGCGTCACCCATTAAGCGTGCCACCATCCCTTCGTACCGATAGATCGGCGCAATGAGATACTCAAAAGCGCGGTTTACAATCTCAGTCCAATCCTCAGGATCCATGTGCACCGCTGCGGCTGTGGAGCCTACGATGTCACAGAAGAGGATAGTGACAATTCGCCGTTCGCCTTGCATCCCCCCGCTCGCTTTGGCGGACTCGAATTTGGACAGCAAATCTTTCGGGATATACTTCTGCAGGTCGGAGAGGGTCGCCTCTCCGGGGGCCTGGGGGCGCGATGAGTCGCTGCTGCGAGCCGCCGCCCCGCCGAGCTGCTGCCCGCAATGGGTGCAAAATTTTGCCTGAGCTGATACTAAGGTCCCACAGTTGGGGCAGCGCATCTCTAGGGCAACGCCGCAGTTCATACAATACCGGGCGTCATCCGGATTTTGGGTCTGGCAGTTCGGGCAGTTCAAGGAATGGACTCACCGGTAAGGTCTATCGAAAGCTCCCTTCCCCTGGCGCCTGCTAACACTTTGGGGAGGGTGCAGCGAACTAGACACTCATTATAATACTGAGCACGGCGATTATAGCGGCATCTCCCCGGGATATCCCCGCTTCTTTCAGCTCCGCGGCGGCCTCTATTGCCTGGCACCACCATTCCTAAAAGTAAATCCTCATCCATACCTGGTTGCCAATCGTATGCTTCCGGCGTCGTATGTCAGCCTGCAGTCGGCGCTGGCTCATTACGGCATGATCCCCGAGCATGTGCCTCTTACGACAAGCGTCACCACCAACCGACCGGCTCAAAAGTCATGGGATCGATTACAGGCAATATTGCTTATCCGTTTCTAAGTCATTTGGCGGTTAAATTTACGATCTATATGCTCTATAATAGATAGCCACGCGGTTCATCGACTCATTGATTGAAAGATCTTGCTATGGATATCCGTCAAGGTAAACTCACCCGTGTTCATCCTCGCTCAAGCGCTGGGGATAAAAGCCCGCTGTCTTACTGGCTGAGCCGCCATTGGGTCGCCGTCTTCGCCCTGGCCCTGGGCCTTTACGTCGGGCTGCCTTTCCTGGCGCCAGTTTTTATGCAGTTGGGATGGAGCAGAGCCGCGGACGCCATCTATTTCATCTATTCTTTTCAATGCCACCAACTGCCTCAGCGATCTTTCTTTTTGTTTGGCCCACAGGCGATGTATTCGTTGAGCGAAATCCAGGCCGCCTGGCAGAACACGAGCGACCCACTGCTCTTACGCCAGTTCATCGGCAATCCCGAGATGGGCTGGAAGGTGGCCTGGTCAGACCGCATGGTCTCCATGTACGCCAGCGCTTTAATCTTCGGCCTGGCCTGGACTGGCCTGCGCCGCCTCAAACTTCACTATCCGGGTTTGCCCATACCGCTGCGCCTCCCCTGGTGGGGGTTGACCCTGTTTCTGCTGCCGATGGCCCTGGATGGCATCACCCACCTGCTCAGCGACCTGTCCGGCCTGGATCAGGGCTTCCGCTATACCAACGCCTGGCTGGCTGCCCTGTCGAATAAAGTTTTTCCACCCTCTTTCTACGTTGGAAATGCCCTGGGGTCGTTCAACTCCTGGATGCGCCTGATCAGTGGGGTTTCGTTCGGGTTGGGCGTGACCTGGTTTGGATTTCCATATGTGGCAGAGCTGTTTGGCGTAAAAGAACAGGCGTCGCCAGAAATGAAATCAGGTTTCCACCCAATATAGCTTGCCGATGTGAACCTGCCCGTTTTCGATCTTGATCTCGTAGCGATCCAGCGGGCGCGGCGGTGGGCCGGAAATGACCATGCCGCGTTTGTCGAATATGCCGTTGTGGCAGGGCGATAAAAAGCGCTCTTTATCCTGGATCCAGCGCACCCGGCAGCCGAGATGGGTGCAGATATTCGACATAGCGATATAGTCCCGTCCATCCTCAGTCAAGACAAATACACCCACCTGCTCCTCAGATGAAATCCACCCGGTCTGGCGAGTGATCTTCGCCTTGAACAACGTGGGGACGCCAAATTCGACTTTTGTAGTAGGTCCCAGCTTAATCCAGCCTTGATCGTCGCTCGGTTTAAGGGCTGGTCCAATGATATACGCAACAGCCGGCAAACCCAATGCGCTGCTGATAAGGCCGCCAATGGTCCAGGTGGCAATCTTGAGCGTATCCCTGCGCGTGAGTCCCTTATTATCAGCCATGGTGAGCCCTCCTTTTTCGTCCTCGTTTAATATATACCTGTGGATATGGCCTGCACAAGCGCTATTTGACCTGTTCCGCAGGGAGCATTTTGGCTTATACAGGCGAAAATGCCTACCCGGATTCGGGCGAAACAGCGCTAGCCCCTCCCTTTGACCTCTCCTATACTGTGGGCTAAAGGTGTTTTTTAATGCACCAGACCACTCCCTTGCTTACCCTCTCCACCGGATGGCAGAAGGGCATCTCCTGGGTCATCCGGCATCTCAACCAGGCCGGGCTGCAAGTGGTGCGCTCCTTCGACCTGCAGGTGGCTCGCGCCGCTCACCTGGAGTGCAACTGCCCGCACCACGGCACCCAGCTCTGCGACTGC
>DATEDC010000019.1:0-7114 GCA_035286585.1 Anaerolineales bacterium | reverse complement strand
TGCTGCCACTGGTCGATGTCCAGCGGGTAGTTATTGGCGATGAAGTCGTGCCCCGCTAGCAGGAAGCCACCCGTTCCGCACGCGGGATCGCAGACCGTCTCGCCGGGAACCGGGCGCATGACGTCCACGATCGCCTGAATCAAGGGGCGCGGCGTAAAGTACTGCCCGGCGCCGGACTTGGTGTCCTGGGCGTTCTTCTCCAGCAGGCCCTCGTAGATTTCGCCCTTGATGTCGATGTCCAGCCCAATCCAGGTCTCGCCGTCGATCAGCTCCACCAGGCGCTCCAGCTTGGCGGGGTCCTGGATTTTGTTCTGCGCCTTGCGGAAGATGACCGGGATCAGCCCCGAGCCCTGCCCCAGGGCGGTCAGTATCTGTCGGTAGTGCAGCTCCAGCGCTTCGCCGGATAGCCCGTGCAGGCTGGCCCAGTTGTATTCAGCCGGGATGGCGCTGGGCTTGCCCAGCATGCGCACGTTCTCGTCGTCCATCTTGAGGAACAGCAGGTAGGTAAGCTGCTCGACGTAATCGCCGTATGACATGCCGTCGTCGCGCAGCACGTTGCAGTAGTTCCACAGGCGTTGGACGATGGTGGAGGATTCGTTATTCATCGGATTTCCTTCTCGCCGGGTTCTCCTGGTCGAGTTGCCAGCGCAGGGGGTTACCCAGGATGTATTTTCGGATGGCGTTCAGTTCGCTCTCATTCCGAATGATGTGTTCGTAATAATCGCGCTGCCATATTTTATTGCCGGGAGTGTCGAGGGCCTGGTTGATTTTGCGCGTGCTGATGGACTTGAAATTCTGGATGATGGCGTTCAAAGAGCCTGCTACGGTGCCCTTCGGGGGGTGGGGCGAAGCATCCGCAGGCAGAGGCTGAATGGACGAGGAGGGCTGCGTTTCAAGTCGATAGATTCTCCCTGGAAATTTCACCGCGGCGGATGCTTCGCCCGTACGCAAGAGGGCGTGGAAATCGTTGGGCATGACGATAAATTCATCCAGCCGGGCAGAGGGAAAATGAGCGGGTATCCACGCTTGATCTCACCTTCCCGGTCTTTGTTCGTAATAATTCGCGGCAGCCTGCATGGTTACTCGATGCAGTGTGTCGGTCAGTGGCCCGGTCGCTGCCATTAACTCGACCTCTTCAGGTACGTGCAAGGGAGGTCCGAAGCAGACCGAGATGCGGCAGAACGGGTATGGGACTACGTAGCGGTCCCAGCGCGGCTGGCGATAACCGTGGCGGGTGTAGGCGCCTACCGGGAGGATGGTAGCCTGCGCTTTGCGGGCGAGGTAGACCACCCCCGGCTTGACGACATGGGCGGGGCCGTCTGGTCCGTCCGGGGTGATGTACCCGTGGTGCCCGGCTTTGATCAGGCGTACCAGTTGAGCCAGCTTGCGAGCGGCAGACAGGCTGGCGTCTCCGCTCAGGTCCATGGGGAAGGGGGTCGCGCCCAGCTTGCGGGCGAAAACGTCCAGCACAGGTCCACGCCGGTCACCCGGGATGATCAGGACTACCTCGCTGATATCGCGCTGGTTGAGAAGGAACCCAGCCAGCATCATCGTCATGCCATGCCAGGCGGTAAGGATGGTTGGGCGCTCACCGCTCAGGGCAGCTTGAAAGTACTGGCTGCCGCTCACCTGAAAGCGCGCCGTTTTGCTGGTGAGTCGAGCCACCAGGTACAGGACTGTGCCATACAGGCGATCGCGCTGCTGGATCCATGTGCTCATCGCGGTTTGAGACGCCTGTACCCGGCGAGCGCCAGCGAGAAAACGAGGTAAGCGCTCGTCCAGTAAAACCAGGCTCTATAAATGGGAACCAGCAGAAGTGAAACGGCGAACAACAGGGCCAATATCAGGCTGCGTCGAGGCTGGGAGAAAATCCCTGCAAAAGACGGGAAGATGATGCGGCTGACCATCAGCAGGCACACGAAGCCCACCAGCGGGGCGAAGCTCCAGGCGGGCAGGCGCTCTCCGGTCGTGGTGAGATCGGACAGCACGGCCAGCGTCAGAGTCGCGCCGCCGGTAGAGATGGTCAGCCCCAACGTCTCGTGGGAGGCCGTTGGCTGGGAGGGCAGCAGGTTATAGCGCGCCAGACGGAAAGCCCCTGCCAGGGGCACCAGTATGGCAACTGCCCATACCCACCAGGCGGTTTCACCCTGCCCCCACAGGTAGGCGAAGACCAGCACGCCCGGCGCTGCGCCCAGGCTGACGATATCAGACAGCGAATCCAGTTGCAGACCAAAGGCGGAGCCGGCTTTCAGCCAGCGTGCCACCCAGCCATCGATCAGGTCCAGGAGGTAGCTGGCCAGGATGAGCATACCGGCGAGTTGCGGGTTTCCGCTGGTCGAGAGCAGCAGCGAAAGAGCGCCGCAGGCCAGGGAAGCCATGGTGATGCTGTTGGGGATGAGTGCACGGTAGCGGCTGTTCAACGCTCACCTTGCTGCAGCCGGGCAAGCGGGGTAATGCCTCCCTGCACTTTATCACCGACGGCAACCAGCGCCTGGGCCTCCGGCGGCAGGAACAGGTCGATGCGTGAGCCAAAGCGGATCATGCCGAAACGCTGGCCAGCTTGCACCGGGTCGCCGGCTTCCAGGTAGTTGACGCAGCGCCGGGCCAGGATGCCTGCCACCTGCCTGACCAGGATGCGGCCGTAGGCAGTTTCAACGACGGTTGCGATGGCTTCGTTGACCTGGGAGGCTTCCGGTTTGAAGGCCTGCAAAAATTGACCGGGTTGGTGCTCAACGACCACCACCCGGCCCTCGAGCGGTATGCGTTGCACGTGCACGTCCGTCACCGAGAGGAAAAGGCTGATGCGCATGGTATCGGCAAGCAGGTAGCGCCCTTCCTGTTCGGCCCCAATGTGCACTACCCTGCCGTCGCCCGGACTGAGAACGATTCCGGGTTTAGAACGGATGAACCGGGGAGGATCGCGAAAGAAGTACAGGATTGCCAGCCACAATCCAGCGCTCGCAGCCAGAATGGATCCGGTTAGCCAGTGCGGCCATAAGATCCACAGCAGCGCTGCGGTTACCAGCACTGCCGTCGCGCCAGTGATGGTCAGACCGCTGCCGGCAGCGAACGGCCACCACCGGTGCCGGCTGTCTTGTCTCATGTACCCTTGCTCTCCGTGCGGTTCACGCGGCATGCTGCCATTATACAATTGTTTCCCGCACAGTCCAGGCACATCCGTTCACAAGGCATTCTACACCACCTGTCTGAGGAGGCCTGGGAGGTGGTGGATGCGCAGGAGGCAAGTGTCAGGTACCTTAAATTGGGGGATTTTTGCATTTACCTCTTGTGATAGCACAAATGTCCATAGGATCGCATGTACTGGCAAAGTTGCCCGGATAGGGTTACAATTGGCCGAAAGGAAAACGAGCGTGGTTAATCCAACCCTGAGAGTGCCCAAGCTTAAACCTGTATTCATCTCTCCCCGCTTCCAGCAGGTGATTACTCTCCACGTGTTGAAAAATATCCTCCAGGATGTCGAGGGACAGATCCCGCTTTTGCTGGGCATTCACGGCCCGACCGGCGAGGGCAAAACCTTCCAGGCCGAAAATGCGCTGCGCATCATGGGTGTCAAGCGCTTTTTGATCTCGGGGGGGCAGTTCGATAACTTGATCTCGGGAGAATCCGCCCATATTATCCGCCAGACGTATATTCGCGCCAGCGAAGCGCTGCGCAGCGGTGAATGCAGCCTGGCAGCCGTTTTGATCAACGATATCGACACCGGACTGGGCAGCTGGGGCGGAGATGTCAACCGCTACACCGCCTACCAGTTGAGCGTTTATGGCGAGCTCATGCACCTGGTGGATTATCCTAACTCGGTGGAAGGAAAAGATACCTATCGAGTTCCGATCATCATTACCGGCAACGATTTCACCAAGCTATACGAGCCGTTGATGCGCGCCGGCAGGATGACCGCCTTCGAGTGGAACCCAAATTTCGAGGAGCGCACAGAGATGGTCGCGGCGATATTCCCGGAGCTGTCTATCCATGAAGTTGGGGACCTGATCCAGGAATTGGATAAACAGATCAAGCAAAAAATGCCCTGGTACAAGCGCACCCTGCCGGTGGCATTTTATTCCCACTTGAAAACGAACCTGCTGGACGAGGATTTGTGGGAAATTGTGAAAAAATCCAGCGTATACACCACGATCGATGATATCCTGAAAGGGAATGAGCCGGACTTATCCCTGGGAATCACTTACCAACGCGTGCTCGCCAAAGGTTTGGAGCTGGCTGAGTCCGGTCAACTGCTGAACCATTTCCAGCCCACGGAGGGGTGAAGTAGAGGCGGGTCTGTCCAGCCGGGGATCGCTCGCCTGTAACTGTCATATCTGGTCTTATACCCGTGCCACTATGCGAAGAACTTGTCCTGAGAGTAGCCGTCGAAACGATTACGCTCAAACTCCCCGAGAATCTATATCGGCGTTTGGTCAGTCACGCCGAGGCGACTAGCCGTCCACATGAAAATAACTATCCTCGGCGCGGGCAATATCGGCGCTACGCTGGGTAAAAAGTGGCTGGCCTCAGGGCATCATGTGGCGTTTGGCGTGCGCGATGTTCACAGCCCAAAGGTGCAGAGGTTGCGCTCTGAGATCGGCGGGGGTGCTGAGATCGGCTCAATCGAGAGCGCGCTAGCCCTTGGTGAGGCGGTCTTGTTTTCTATCCCCTGGTCGGCCGTTCCGCAGGTGGCCACGGCTCATGCTGAGTCGCTGGATGGCAAGATATTAATCGACGCGACCAACAACTTTGCCGGCCCGGTGATCAACAACCTCGCCGCCCTCAGGGGGAGCGCCCCGGCGGGGAAAATCTACCGGGCGTTCAACTCCTTGGGCTGGGAGTTATTTGCCGAGGCGCACATCGGGGGGTTCCAGGTGGATCATTTCTACTGCGGCGCGGATGGCCCGGCGCGTGTGCAAGTGGAGGAGTTGATCCAGCAGGTAGGCCTGCGCCCCATCTGGGTGGGCGGCCTGGAGCGGGTGGAATTGGTGGATAACCTTGGCGCCTTGTGGCTGGAACTGGCCATTCGCAAGGGCCTGGGTCGCCGCCTGGCTTTCAAGCTGCTGGGTGCATAACGTAGGGGCGAAGCAGTGCTATCAATCCCATCCGTAGGGGATGTGACACGCTTCGCCCTTTTTATAGACCGCCCCTACCAACGTGGCGTCTCTACGGATGGGGGTTCAACGGATTCTTTGCGCCAGGGTCGTGCGCCGGGTGTACGCATAATAAGCCAGCAGGCCTGCCGCCAGGGTCAGCAGCAGCCATTCGTGCGGCTCGGGCACCCCGGTCAGCGGCCCCGGCGTGGAGGGCGTGGTGTCGCCGAGCTCTTCCACCTCGCGCGTGTAGCGGTCCTCCAGCTTCTCCATCTGTTCGAGCAGGCGCCGTTGCTGATCATTGACCAGGACGATCATCGACGAATAAGGCGTGACAATGCTGTACTCCTGTGCCAGGGCGTGCAGCCGGTCCAGGGTGGGCAGTTGGCTCAACTCGTCCCGGTAGCGCTGCATCTCGGCCAGCACCAGGCGGCGGGCGGCGAAGGCGAGGTAGCCGTCCTGCCCGCGGTGGACCTGGTAATCGACCGTTTGCGCGCTGGCATCCGCCTGCTCGGTCGGCACCACCCGCCAGATATACCCATCCAGGCTGTCCGCCGCGTAGCTGGCTGCCTCCATCCCTGCGGCTTTCTGCCTCAGGGCCAGCGCAAGCCGCTCCAGAGCCTGGTCCAGACTGCCCGCTACCCCGCCGCCGGAAGACTGGATGGCTTCCAGGGTCTCATCGTCGTAGCCCAGCGGCAGCTCGTCGCCCAGGTGCACCAGCCAGACCGGCGCCTCGAAGGCGGGCAGCTCGACCTGGCTTTCGCCCAGCTCGTAACCGCTGCCGTCACTCAACACCAGGATGGTGTCGTACTGGCGCTCCTGGCGCAGAGCGGCAAATTGGGCCAGCAGGGCGCCCGGGTTCTGCCCGCCAAAGTAAAGGATCTTCTCCGCCTCGAGCTCGGCCAACGCGACCAGCGAGGGGTCTTCTCCCCGGAAGGCCGAAGAAGTCAGGTAAATGTCCACCGGCAGCTCGGTAATCGCCCTTAGACGGTCAAGCGCCTCGGCGACGAGATCGGTGCGCTCCGCCATGCTGCGCGAGCGGTCCAGCACCACCGCTAGGCGCATCCCTTCCGGCAGCGAGCTCGCCGCCTCCCCTGAAACCGGCTCTGCTAAAACGCTCCAGCCGCCGGGGAAGTCCGCCCGGTGCGCTCTGGGGTCGGGCGCCTCACTGGCGGGGATCGCCACCGGCAGCCAGTCTGCATGGTTGGCTTCCAGCAGGCTGCCGTTGACCAGCCGTACGGTCTCTTGATCCCAAAAGATGTTGCGCTGCTCTGCCAGGCGGGGCAGAGGCCAGCCTTCCTCCTCCTGCAGGACCTGGTAAGTGAGCCACATATACATCGGGCGGGCTTCTTTGGAAATGACGCGGGTTCCATTCTCGTTCCAGCGCAGCGTCAGGGGAGGGATGGGGAAGACGCGCAGGCGGCACTGCCGCGGGCCGATCTGCTCGACCAGCGCCGGGTCGACGTTGCGGCGCACCTCGTTGCGGTACACCGCCTGGGCTGCGCCGCGCGGCGCCACCTGGTAGGTGTAGCGGGTCTCCCGGTTCGGGGTCTCGCCCAGCCATACGCCAGTGATGACCGCCGACTCCGGCAGGTTGAAATAATAGATCACTTCCTGGTTTTCTGGGGTGACGTTTTGATAAACCTCGAAGAGCTCCACCTCAGCCCAATCGCCGTGTTCATGGATGGCGATCTCCTGTCTTGCCAGGTGCACCTCGCGATCGTCCACCGCCTGCACGGCGGCCTCTGCCTGCTGGCCTGACCAGGTGGAGCGTGCCGCCCGCACGATGGTTTCACGCTCGGCGTCGTTAATCGGGGCGTCGAAAAAGCGCTGGTACAGGCGGGCTGCTTCCGCGGGCCCTTCGCTCAGGGCGCGGTTATCGCTCCACTCGCTGATCTCCTGGGGATGGACCGGGCTGTAGAGCAGCGGCTGGGCGACGCTCTCATACAAGCGCTGCACGGCGAAGGCGCGCTCCCTGGTCAGATTGAATGTGTTGCGGTCTTCGTACATTGAGCTCACGTGGC
>DATEDC010000018.1:0-8348 GCA_035286585.1 Anaerolineales bacterium | reverse complement strand
CGAACACCCCCAACGCCAGGAGCGCCAGGATGACGATGATGAGCTTTTGTCTGGTAGTCATCTAACCCTTTCCTTTCCCCATATGAGGTAGCTTTGATCATTGTCGTGCTAAAAATAAAAACCGGCTCTTAGGCCGGTTTCGCTACTGGCTCCCTAAGGACTTTTCCCCCCAATCTTGCATGTAGAAGAGATAAGCGACCAAATTTCGTCCCTAGTTCATAGCCGCCAATGGATAATTGTAATAGCCCTTTTAAAGACCCTTATAGCTATGTTTATTATTCCATAAAAGCGGGCAATTATCTACCCTTTTGCAATTTTGTTAACTCAGTAGTATCCTCTCGGTGAACTCAACCCCCGCTCACCGCCCGCCCCTCGTGGAAGACGACCAGCGGGTGCCCGGCGCTGATGTAGGCGCGAACGCGACTTCCAACCGGCAGAATGACGGTGTGTTCCTTGAAGGCGTGCAGCACCTGGCCCGAATCCAGCAGTAACCGGTAAACGTTGAACGCGCCGCGAAAGAAGCGTTCGCTGATGACTGCGTTGCCGGTTTCATCCACCTCGAAATCCACGTCGTCGGCCCGCAGCGCAACCTCCACCGGGTTGGAGCCGTTTATGCCTATCGCTTGGGATAACAGTCCAACCGCGGTGCGGACGCCCTCTGGGACGACCCTGCCCTGCAGGAAGTCGCTGTTCCCCATGAATTCGGCGACGAATCGGGTGGCTGACGAGTGGAAGATTTCTTCCGGGGTGCCGATCTGCTCCAGGCGGCCGCGCTGGTAAACCGCCAGGCGGTCTCCCATGTAGAGCGCCTCCTCCTGGTCGTGGGTGACGAAGATCACCGTGGCGCGGATGGACTTGAGAATGCCCCGCACCTGCTCCCGCACCTCCCGGCGAAGGTCAGCGTCCAGGCTGCTGAAAGGTTCATCCAGCAGCAACAGCGCCGGACGGGGCGCCAGGGCGCGCACCAACGCCACCCGCTGCCTTTCCCCGCCCGAAAGCTCGTGCGGGTAGCGGTTGGCGAGCGATTCCATCCCTACCAGGTGCAGCATCTCGCTCACCGCGGCGCGCAGCTCGGCTGGTTTCCGCCCGCGCAGCCCAAAAGCCACGTTTTCGAAGACGGTCAGGTGGGGAAAAAGGGCGTGGTCTTGAAAGACCATGCCGATTCCACGGCGCTCGGGCGGGACGAATTTTGTTTCCGAGGCAAGCACCTGCCCGTCTAAGCTGATCAGGCCAGCGTCAGGTCGTTCGAGCCCGGCGATCAGGCGCAGGGTGGTCGTCTTGCCGCAGCCGCTGGGTCCGACCAGAGCGAGCATCTCCCCATTTTCCATCTCGAATGAGATGTCTTTGATCGCCGCATGTTGAGCGCTCAGGAACCGCTTGGTGAGATGTTGGACTTCGAGGGCGGCAGATGTGCCGATGGTCATCGGAATATTTGCTCCCGGCGTAAGAGAAAGGATAGCGGCAGGGCCGCAGCCAGCACTAAAAACAGGGCTGCTGGCGCAGCCTGCATGTAAAAACCGTCCACTGCCCATATCCATACCCGCACAGCCAGGGTGTCAAACCCGGCGGGTCGCAGGAGCAGGGTGGCGGGCAGCTCCTTGAGCGAGGTCAGGAAGACCAGCGCCCCGCCGGCGAGAAGGCCCGGCGTGATCAGCGGCAGAGTGACCTGGAAAAAGGTCTGCACGGAAGTGCGCCCCAGGTTGCGGGCGGCCTCCTCGAGCGATGGTGAAAGCTGGCCAAAGGCCGATTCACTGGAGCGGACCGCCTGCGGCATGTGGCGCAGCACGTAGGCGATCACCACCACGAACGGCGTGGCGTACAGGAACGGCAGCAATCGGTTGACGAGCAACACCAGGCTGAGGGCGATCACCACGCCTGGGATGGCGTAGCCCACCTGGCACAGGCGGGAGATAAACCGTGAGATGCGCCCGGGATGGCGGACGGATAAAAGGGCGACTGGCAGCGAGAACGCCACCGCCGCTGCGGCTGCCAGGGACGAGGTCCACACGCTGTTCCAGATGAAGCTCCCAAAGCCAATCGTCCCGGTGCGGAAAACTGCCCTCAGCGCCTGGGGGTCCAGGAGAGAATTTGCACTCCAAATGACCAGCACCGCCATGGGCACCAGCAGGCTGGCTGAGATCACGAACAGCACCAGGCTGAGCGCCGGCAGGCGCCATTTGCCGAGCGAGACGGGCGGAGCTGGTCGCCAGTTGCTTTCCACCTGGGTAAAGCGGGCTCTCCCCTGCAGGCGCAATTCCGCCCACAGGATGAAAATAGCCAGGCTGACCAGCACCCCACTCAAGATCGACGCCGCGGAACGGTCGTAGCGCCCGGATAGCTGGATGAAAATCGCCGAGGAGAAGGTCTCGTAGCGCAGCAGCGCTACCGTGCCGTACTCCGCCAGGATGTCGAGAGCCACCAGCAGGGCGCCTGCCATCAGTCCGGGGCGCAGGGCGGGTAGGGTGACCTGCCATAGGGTTTGCCACGCCGTACGCCCCAGGGTGCGGGCGGCTTCTTCCAACGATGCATGCAGTCTGCGGAAGGCTGCACTGCTCAGCAGGTAAACATAGGGGTAGGTGAACAGGGTGAGGATGAACGCCGCGCCCCAAAAGCCGATCGGGCTGGGCAGGATCACGGGCTGGCCAAAGATGGCCTCCAGCGCCTGTGGAATGAACCCGCCGCGCGGCCGCAGCAGGCTGAGATGGACGATTCCGCCGATATAAGCCGGGATTGCGAGTGGCAGGGCGAGCATCCAGCGAAATATTCCCCGCCCCGGCAGGTCGGTGCGTTCTGTAAGCCAGGCCATGCTGACGCCGGTCGCCAGCGCACCGCTCGTCACCGCCAGCGCCAGGATCAGGGTGTTGCCCAACAGCTTCCACAGCCGGGTTTGCAGCAGCCTTTGCCACGCTTCAGGCTCGGCGGCGACCGCACGGATGAAGATGTACACGAGCGGGACGGCGACAAATAACGCCACCAGCCCGGCAGCCATGATCAGCCGTGGGCTGGTCCGTGCGGCATTCCAGCGCGGGAGTGTCAGTCGGGTGATTTGGGTTAGCTGCATGGATCTTCACTAGGGCGGAGAGGAGTCAGCCTTTCGACCGTTAAAACTGCACCTCCCCATGTTCACTATGGCAGGCCGACCCTTTCCATCAGCTCGAAAGTGGCCTCGTATTCTTGCGCGGCTTTAGCGACGTCCACATCAGCCAGGCGGAAGCCATCCAGAGGCTGGACGCCTTCTCGCAGCCTCACGTTTGGCAGCAAAGGGTACTCGTAATTCAGCTCGGCAAACAGTTTCTGGCCTTCCGCGGAGACCAGGAAATCTATGAACGCCTGCGCCGCGGCGGCGTTCGCCCCGCCATTCACCACTGCCGCAGCTGTGGCGTTGGTAATCAGCCCGATTTGACCTTCGTCCTGGTCGGGGAACACGATGCCCACCGGGCTGCCTTCCGCCTGCTGCAGATAGAAGTAATAATGATTGACCAGGCCCAGCTTGAACTCGCCAGCCCCGACCGCTTTACGCACGTCGGTGTGCCCGCCAAAGAAGGTGACCTGGTTGGCGATCATGTCTTTCAGCCACCCTTCGGTGGCTCCCTCGCCAATGACCTGGCGCAAGACCGCGATCTGCGCCTGCATGGAGCCGTTGGTCGACCCGGCTGCGGCGATCTGACCGCTCCACTTCGCGTCCGCCAGTTCAAAGATGGATTTGGGGGCTTCATCGGGGGAGACCAGTTCGCTGTTGTACATGATGACGCGTGCCCGGCGGGTCAGCCCGGTCCACAGATTTTGATCTCCTACAAACCCGGCGGGGAGCTGCTCCGCCCCGGCTGGCAGGTATGGCTGAAAGATGCTTTGCGCCGCCAGGGACTGGACGGTGAATAGCTCGGTGGTGATGAAGACATCTGCCTGTGGGTTGGCTCGTTCTTCGATGAGGGCGTTGGCAAGTTCGCTGTTGCTGCCCGCCTTGAGCAGGATTTCCACGTCGGGATATTTGGCCGTGAATGCGTCGATGACCGGCTGGATGAGCGTCTCGGATCGTCCGGAGTAAATCACCAGCCTGCCTTTGATCTCCGTTTGGGGAGATTCAGGGCTTTCGATGGTTTCCATCCCTGCCTGATCCTGGGTGGCTGCCGCAGTGTTCTCCAACTGTGCGGCAGGCGTGCAGGCGGCGAGCGCCAGGGGGAGCAGCAGGATTACGGAAACATTACGGTTGAAAGACATTGAGCGTGGATTCCTTATGGCTTATAATTCGTTATTTGGATGTCCCAGGCGTTCATTGCCAACCATTCTACCTGTGATAGAATGGACTTATCATGCAGGAATTGTCTGGGTTAGTATAGGCTAATATTTGAAGTTAGTCAAGACAATTATGTCACTTTTTTCATAGAAATTATGTCACGCCACAATATTACAACCCCTGATCATCGCCCAACCCACACCGTGGAAGACTACCTGATGACGATGCACGTCATGGAGCGTGATTACGGCGAAATCGTCGCCGCTCGCCTGGCGGAGATGCTGGGAGTTACGCCAGCTACCGTCGCCATGACCTTCAAGCGCATGGAACGCGATAACTGGATCACCGGCAAAGGGCGCAAATCCGTCCGCCTCACCGAGACCGGGCGGGCTGCCGCGCACTCGGTTACCCGCCGGCACATGCTCACCGAGTGGCTGCTGCTGAAAATTCTGAAAGTGGAACTACCCCTGATCCACGACGAAGCCCATGGCATCGAGCATGCCCTCTCCCCCCATCTCGAGGAGCGCCTGCTGGACGTCCTCGGCGATCCGCAGGTCTGCCCGCATGGCAATCCCCTGCCTGGCCACGAACACGTGGTCAGCAACTGGATACCGCTCACCGAGCTCAGCACGCGTGAAAGAGTCGTCATCCGCCGCATCCATGAATTTGCCGAGGAAAACGCCGACTTATTGAATTTTCTTATCGAGAATGGGGTTCTGCCCGGCGCCGAGGTCCTGGTGGGGGAGATTCTGCCCTTCAATCAAACCATGACCATCGAGATGGAAGGCGAGACGAAGGGCGAGACGGAAGGCGAGATGGCCGGCCGGCAGATCACCCTCGGCTTCCCCGCGGCGCGCTACATCTTCGCCGAGAGACGCGCCTCCGCTTGAATGAAATCGTTATCCAGAATCATCCAATGGATTTTAGGCGTCCTGGGCGCAGGCATCGCGCTGGCAGGCTCATTGGGGATCGGCGCCTCGCAGGTCGATTCCCCGTACGCTTCTCTACATGTTTATCACCCTTGGGCGGACGCGCTTTTAGCGCACCGCAAACACCCTTAGACAAAGCCAAACTCATCGCTGCAGCCTCCGCTGCGAATGTATTACGTAAATCTGCTTGACTTACAATAAGTTAGAATGTATGATATACCAACAGGAGTAAAACAAATGGAAACATATGCTACTATAAAGGGTCAGATCGTCATCCCGGTCGAGCTACGGCGTAAATATGGGATCCAGGCCTGCACGAAGATCAACATTATCGATACCGGCGAAGCGATCCTGCTCAAGCCGGTTACAGAAGAGTCGCTCAAACGGCTGCAAGGTAGGCTCAAAGGCAAGGGTGTGCTGAAATCTTTGCTGGAAGAGCGCCGGGTAGACGCAGAGCGCGAGTAGCATGGCGGCCGCCAAAGTCCTGGACACTTACGCCCTGGTCGCCTTCTTCGAGGATGAGCCTGGCGCAGATTTTGTGCGCAGCTTACTGCTGGAGGCTGAAGCAGGCAATCTTAAACTGGCAATATGTGTGGTCAATTTGGGCGAATTTTGGTACTTAATTGCCCGCACCGTTTCCCCGGCTCAGGCCGACGCCCTAGTCGCAGAAATTCAAGGCATGTCTATAGAAATTGTTGACGCCGACTGGGAGCTTACTTATCAGGCCGCAACCTTCAAAGCTAAAGGCGGTCTTTCCTATGCGGATTGTTACACTGCTGCGCTGGGAAAACTTCGCCAGGCGGAGGTGGTCACCGGCGATCCAGAATTCCAAAAATTGAGTGGAGAAATCATTACGACCTGGAGCGCGAATTAAAAATTTCTTGCTTTACCTATCCCTGCGCGATCATCCATGCATGGACGCCTCCCTCGGCGCTGCCACGATCTGCTCCCATCTCCTCCAGTCGAACAGCTTCCCCTATGCTTCCGTAAGAACTTTGGTCCGCCTCCTAGTCTGAGAGCTCCAACCTGACCGCGATCAGCGTGCCGTTGGCAGCCGTGATAGCCCGCACTTCCACCAGATCGCCAACCGAGATCATGTCGCGCATCTCCGTCTGCGGCGTGATTAGCAGTGTGACCCCGCTGACCACCTAGGTCCCGGGAGCGATGCTCTCCACCACGCCAGTGGCACGGTAGTCGGTCGGCTGCACGCGGTGGTTGGGCCGCCCGTATTACGACTGGAGAAACGACAATCGCTTTTGCCAGACTTCCTTCTCAGACTTGCCAATCCAAATCAGATGCGTATCCGCAGGCACTTCATACAGCTCGCATGTTGCGACTTCTGCGGCGACGCGCTTGGCATTCTTGGGCGGCACCGACTTATCATAGGGCGAATACATCACCAAGACGGGCACCGAAATTCCAGACAAGTCATCTACTCGATGGTTAAGATCGTTCATAAACCCAGTCCCCGATCGAGAGGTTTTGATCAGCCGATTCACAAATCGCAGGTCCTCTTGGCTCATACGCTCGATGACCACATCCACATCCAAAGTGGTCATTTCTTGCAGCATCAACCGTATCATCGTCACCGGCGCCAGCCTCAAAACCATTTTAATCAATCCCCAGGTGACACGCTCAGCGCGTCCAAACAGTAGGCGCGCACCCTGTTTAAGCTTTCTATCTTCGGGCCAAGCCGTTGTGACGGCTGACTCTAGGATGAGTGTGCGAATCCTGCTTGAATGGCGAAGGGCAAAGGCCAGGGCAGTTGGACCCGAGGCGGATATCCCGATTACATCCACCGCAGGTATTTGAACCGTGTCCAACAGGGCGGCAAGGGCGTCTGCCGCTTCCTGGGCGGTTCGGCCTACTTCAGATGGCGTGCTGTCATACCCTGGGCGAGATGGAGTCAAAACTGAGAAGCCATGCTCTGTCAACTGCTCGTGCGATAGCCTGCTCTCTCGACTACAATGCCCACCATTCAAAACCATAACTGTCGGCCCACTGCCTTCGAGACGATATTCAATTGGACCCTTCGCTGTTTTGGCGATTGTTTGTGACATTCAAGCTATCATGATTCCAGGAACCGAACGACCTCATTGAGGAGGACTTCGGGTGCCGTGATCATGGCCGTATGTCCCTGCCCGGGCAGAATTACCACCCGCGCGTCGGGAAGGCCGTCAGACACAACCTTCGCTTTCTCCAGCTCGCCGGGAGGACTATCGCTGCCAACCAACAGAAGGGTCGGCGTCTGCATGTTGCCGAATCGTTCGAAATGTAATAACTTTAGGAACACATTGTCCGGTCTTCTCTGCGAGGCCGGGCGCGGATTAATGACAGTGACACCGGCTGCCTGTCAGGGCAGCGGACTTATGACTGTAGCCCGGAATGGAGCGGCCAACATCTCGAACACAGGCGCGTAGACGCCGGTGGCCGCCGCCTCCTGCATGTGCGCCACCCGCGCCTCGGCCGACTCCCAATCGGCAATCTCAACCAGCATGTCGGGGTTATCAAGCACCTCGTAGCGTGTGCTGCCCAGGAAACCGCGCTGGCCCGGTCCCTGTTTCGCCACAATGCTCTCGAGCAGACTCTTGAGCTCGGCCCGCTTACCTGGTTTGGCTTGCAGTTCGACGATCACCTTGATTGCCACTTCATCCTCTCCTTTCTGTCGAGCTATTCTGACCCGCTCCAACCCAGGCTTGGGGCCCCGCTCTGATGTGGCGCCAGCCAGTGCTCGATATGAGCCCCGATGCCATGGACAAGAATAACTGGTGAGCCTTAGCTACCTTCAGACCAATAGCGTGTGTTGAAATTCCCAACTTTGATGAAGCGGTCTTGCGGCATTTCCATAATGCTATTTCTCCTTTTGACTGAGCCGTCCAACGGCTCCGAGCTGAGCGGCCCTACCAATCTTCGTTCATTGATCTGATCCACGCAGGCTGCGTCCGCTCCAGCGAGTGGTTAGGCTGCATGGGTGATTCTCAACTGCGGGCTCCAATTGCCCTCTTGTATCGCTCCGCAGATCTCTGGACGACTTGCTTAGCATCTGCCTCGATCTCCAGATCAAAGAAATGACCATAGATCCGATCGAATCTCAGGGACAAGACTCTCTCGACAATCCTGTCAACAATCGGTGCCGGGAGCGGGATGAAATTTGGGAAACTGTACATAAAGGAGACATGTTTGCG
>DATEDC010000017.1:0-2481 GCA_035286585.1 Anaerolineales bacterium | reverse complement strand
ACTGCGTAACCTGGGACTGGCGTTAGTCTCGGTGGCGACCAAAGACCCGGAGAACGGCAGCCAGGATTGGGTATCTGTCGATCATCCCGATTGAGCAAAAATTACGTGCCACGCACTGGTGAACGTGCCACGCAACTTGGTATTGCGTGGCTCGTTCACCTTCGAAAGTACGTGGCACGAGCATGTATACTTCTGTTACGCCAGGCTATGGAGCGAACCTGAAGATCCACAGGCCGTTGAAGCGGTCGCTGGCGAAGATCAGGTCGCCCTGGACGTAGATGCCCCAGAAGTTGTTATTGTCGTTGTACTCGGCGATCACCCGCGGCGCTGCCGGCTGGCTGATGTCCACCGCCACGAAGCCATCCGCATACCAGGAGAAATACGCCGTGTTGCCGCGCACGAAGACGTTGTGCACGCCGAAGGGATTGGGCGCGCTCTGGTCGAAGGTGGATGGCAGGGTGATGTTGCTCAGCAAGCGGATATTGGCCGGGTTGGAAGTGTCGAAGACACGGGCAAAACCCCAGCCATCGAACTGGCCCTGACGCAAGGTCACGTTCACCGCATGGCCGCCCTCGCGGTCGGAAGCCAAACGCTCGCCGCGGCTCTGGGCGACGAACACGGAGGGGATGGAAACCGGCGTGCCGCCCATCAGCACCAATGCTTCGCCGACGTTGTTATACACGATCACGCCGACCGCGCCAGCGGCGATGGCCCGATCGATCTTCGAAGAGAAGGTGCAGAAACCGCGCTGGATCAGGGCGATTTTGCCGGACACCGACTCGCCATAAGGCTGCCCACCCGGGCAGCCGAAGACCGGGTCGTCGCTGGAGTTCATCTCCGTATCTCCCAGACCAACCCAGGCCAGGTCGGCTGTCACAGGAGTTGGAATCGCCGGGCTGATCGCGCCGACGACCGCCTCGTAGATCTCTCCAGCGTGCGGGCCGCTGTTCACGGTCACACGGCCGAGGCCGGTGGCGGAGAAATCCTCATCGGTGGTGACGATCAGGTTGCCACCGCGCGCCGGGACAGCCGCATGGGCGTTGCCTTCGTCGTCCGGGCCCCATCTGGAATTGCCCAGGAATCTCGGGTTGGTCGGGTCGCTGATATCCAGCAGGATGTAGCCCGAATCCCAGTAAGAGAGCACACCAAGGCTGCCATTAACATTGGCCCACACGTCGTGGATGCCCAGGCTGCGCGAGGTGCCGCGCGGCTCCAAGCCGGGCGGGGCATCCGGGCTGACGGTGGCGCTCCAACGCCCAGCTTCGGATGGGGTCCAGGGGTTGGTCACGTCTACGATGCGGAAATCGTACAGGTCGGGGCTGATATTGGCAACCACGAGCACGTAGGCGCGCTCGCCACGCTGGTACAGGTAGGTGTTATGCACGCCAAAGGCGAGCGGGCCTGGACCCGGACCAGGGCTGCCAATGGAATAGAAATCTGCCAGGTGGGCAGGGCTGTACGGATCGGACACATTGTAGAGACGGATGCCGCCATCCCCGCCAGTTACGCAAGGCTCGTTGGTGTGCACCAGAAGGTCCCCCTGGAAATAGCCGGTGTTGATCCTTTGCACCTTGACATCGTTCGCCCGCGTCATGGGCGGGGAGGCCAGGTTGCCGATCCATTGGGGGTCGCTGGGGTCGGAGATGTCGACGATCTTGACTCCCAAGCCCACGTCGCCAGCGCAGGCCGGGCTGGAGAAGGTGCCCACGTAGGCAAAATTCCCCAGCGCCCAGACGTCGGTGCTGGTGGTATTCGATATGGCCTCGCCAAGGCTGAGCTGTCCTACCACGGAGACATTGCGCGAGCGCGGCGGGCGGTGCTCACCGCCCTGTCCCATAGCGAAGGCGCTGTCCGCCTGTGCCAGGAACGCATCGCTGAAGTGGGCCTGGATTTCCGCGTGATCGCCCTCGCCGGGATCGTCGCTGGGAATATCGTGGTCAGCGCTGACCGGCGAGGATGAAAGCGTCAGGGCGACAGCCAGCATAACGAAGCTCAGCATTCGCAGAGCCAGATAAAGTTTCTTACGCATGGAATTTCCTCCTGAACGACTAAAGTTTCACAAAGACGCCACAACAGCATGGGTCAGTGCGTTTGAGGCGCAGAATACAGATAAAGAAATCTCACCCAACATCACCTCCATTTTCGATCCGGGTATGATCGGACCCCGGATTGCGGGTGTTCTTCCTGTGGCTGAAGGCGTAGTTACCGGCTTCGCCGAGGCTTGAGGCTGTGCCCAGTTACGGGTTGTCGCGAACTGAATTCGTGTCGCTTCTCCCTCGATGATGTAAGCGCCTGCTACAAAAATGCATCCACCTTGCGATTCTGATTCAGCATAATTATAGATAAAATTTGTCTGAAATTCCATTAATTGGAGATTAACGATTCGGGGTAGCTCCGCCCAGGGATGAGGCTGTCGCGCTGACTTGCCACAGGGATGTATGACCGGTTGCAGGTTGAGGTGATGAAGACTTATTGGGCGGC
>DATEDC010000016.1:0-16010 GCA_035286585.1 Anaerolineales bacterium | reverse complement strand
AATGGAGTAGCCAACCTGGTGAGATAAGGTAATAGGCAAAATGGAGGTTTGGGGCGGCCCAAGTGTATAAAAAATACACAAAGTCATCCCACTTAGGTGACATTCTCACTTGACTTTCGGAACTTTTCGTGCTATTTTGTGTTTTATATTGCGGCTTACATTTTTGCAAGGTTGTAAGCTCAGCGGCCTAAATTACGAGCCAAAGGAGGTGAAATTCCCGGTTAGACAGGATCATAATCTATCCAACACCCTGCTCTTGCTACACAAGTAGCGAAATCATTTTCTTCAAGGAGATAACAATGACACTCGCCCAAGTAGTCTACAACATGTCCTCCGATCAAGACTTCGCTGCCCAATTACAGGCCAACCCAGAGGCCACATTACGGAAGCGAGGGTTCAAGCTCAGCAAGGAGGAGTTGGCCTTCCTGCTCAGCGCTCATCGGCGCAGCCAGCAGGAAAAGATCAAGCTGGAGGATTTGTCCATCTCATTGGCAGCTACCTGGAGATAGTCCGCCAGCAAATTGTCAAGCCCACATTTTCAGCGGGTTATCCAGCTCATCCAAAGCCAATGGAATAGCGCAGGCGCATGGCAGGACCTGGTCCGGCACATGCGCTTTGCTTTGTCGCCCGGGCAAGGAGAAAACGCCGAGGGCAGGTATCTGCGCCTGGCGGAGCTGCCGGCTCTGTGCTGCCAGGCTGTCGGCGGAGAACCAGGGTGGGCAGACGGCGTGACAGCCGCCTGGCTGTGCTTTTACCAGGCGGCGCACCTGATGGACAGCCTGCAAGACCAGGATGAGCCAGAAGAGTGGTGGGCGGAGGCCGGGACGGGGGTGGCATTAAACGCGGCATCCGGCCTGTTTTTCACTGCTTCATTATTACTGGAGCGCCTGCACCGGGAGCCAGGCCGGGGAGACCTGGCCGGGGAAATCGTCCCCGAGTTTTACCGCAGCTTCTTTATCATGTGTAATGGGCAGCACCAAGAGCTGACCTGCCCCCAGCCCAGCCTGGAGCAGTACTGGCGCACCGCGACCGAAAAATCGGGGGCGTTTTTCGCCCTGGCCTGCTGGGCAGGCACCAGGCTGGCTACCGCCGAAGCCAGCAGGCTGGCAAACCTGCGCCAATTCGGCGAGCACCTGGGAGTGCTGATCCAGGTGAAGGACGATCTGGAGGAGTTCAAGCCTGGTAGGCTTCCTGGGAGGGCGTTGCAGGGTCGCCGCATGGGGAGCGCGTTGCCGGTCGTGTACGCTCGGGAAGTGCTGCCAGAACGGGAACGGAGCCGTTTAAACGCTGCCCTGAACCATCTTGCAGAGGACCCGCATGCTGCCGTTATAGTTAACCAACTGGTCGATCAAAGCGGCGCCGGGCTGTACCTTATCGCCGAGCTCGAGCGCCACCGCCAGCAGGCATTAGAAGCGCTCTACGCGGCGAAGCCGGAGGCGCAAGCGGCCGCGCAGCTCGCCCAGTTGGTAGGATCCGATTAGGGGTCAACTGGGGATTTACCTTCGAAAGATCGAAACTCTCTGATCGCACTTAACTGAATCGTCAGGAGCAGGCCTGGGGGACGAATTCCGCAGAATACGTAACCGGGCGTGTGTTAGAATCGTTTAACATAGCGATTCAGGTGGAGATATTAATAAGCGGATGGTTACCACCCGGCGCTGGTTGAACGGTTTACCTTTTCTGTTAGTCCTGGCGGTCCTGACCTTTCTGGGCTGGAGCGTATTATTGGCTTTAAGGTACCCCTACGACGGAATCGACCACATCAATGCAAATGGCGTGATCCAAGGTCTCAATCCTAAAGGACCGGCATATCAAACGCTTTATATGGATGACACAATCTTGCTGGTGGACGAGATACCCCTGGCGGAAGCCCAGCCCTTTTATCCCCAAAAGCGGGCTGGCGATACCACCACATTTTTCATCCGTAGGCAGGCGGAAACCCTCACAGCGACCTTTCGTCTGGTCGAACCACCATTTGATGAGATCGTAACCCGACTGGCACCGCTCCTGCTGGCGCTGATCTTTTGGGCGATTGGCGCCGGGGTGCAGGCTTACCAGCCTGCCAGCGAGGGCGCGAATATATTTTTTTTGTTTTTTCAGGCGAGCGCTTTATTCCTGGTCGGGGGGATCCAATCCTTAGTCGGACCGGAATGGACTTACAATCTTTATAACTTTCTTTTCTGGCTGCTTGGCCCATTGACCGTGCACTTTCACCTGTATTTTCCTCAAAGCACACATCTGCCCAAACAAAAATACCTGCTGGCAGGGCTGTATGCTGTCTCAGTTCTGGCCGGGCTGCCATATTTTATCTTCGGCGTAGTCGAGCTGAGATCGAGCATCTGGTATGCTTCCTTTTCGTTTGCCAGCCGCATATTCCTGGTGCTGAACCTGCTGCTGGTAGTCGGGCTGCTGGTGTACACCTACCGCCACGCCATCACGGCGGGGGTGCGCAGCAAGATCCGCATCGTCGTGCTGGGCGGGGCGCTCAGCCTGCTGCCGGTGATTTCGTTGTTTCTCCTACCCTACACCCTGCTGTATCAACCTTTCATCCCCTATGGCTTCATGTTCATCTTCCTGGGGGTGATGCCGCTGACCTATGGCTACGCCATCTTCCGCCACCGGTTGATCGAAATCGAGCGGCACATCAACCGCGGGGCGACGGTCATCCTGGTCTATTCGGCGCTGGGGGGCTTATACCTGGTCCTCTACGCCATCGTGACTCAATTCGTCCCCCCGGGCCTGTCCTATGCGGTGATCAACACCTTAATTGTATTATTGCTGGCGAGCATCTTCGTGCCTCTGAGCCGCTACATCCAGCGCCTGGTGGATTCTGCGTTCTACGGCGGCTGGTACGACTACCGCTCGGCGATATCGTCGATCACCCAGGGGATCGATCAAATCACGGAGTTGCATACCCTGGCTAAGATCGCCTGCCAACGCCTGGTGAAAACGCTGCGCCTGGAGGAAGCCTGTGTTTTCCTGGCAGACACGGCGGGGGACTATTCCATCGTAGAAATCGCGCCCGGTCAAAACGATACAGAGAGACGGTCCGCTACGTTTGCGCCTTTACCCCGCAGCAGCCTCACCTACCTGCTGGGTTTGGGCGAGGCGGTCGAGCGCGACGCGCTGCGCAGCGCTCTGAGCGGGGTAAAACTCTCGCCGCAGGAGCACCGGCTTTTGAACAGCGAACAGGTGCATCTCTGGGTGCCCATCCTTGGCCATGAGCAGGTTTTAGGTCTGATGGCGCTGGGCCCGAAATTTGGGGGCGACATATTCAGTGCGGAGGACATCGACATCCTGCGCATCGTCGCGCGCCAGATGGGACCGGTTATCGAGAACATCCACCTGGTTTCCCGCTTGAGGCGCTATGCAGCCGACCTGGAAAAGCGGGTGGCCGACCGGACAGAGGAGCTGGCTGCTTCAAAGAAGAGGGTCGAGGCGATTTTGGCCAGCGTTGGCGAGGGCGTGTTCGTTACCGACCTGGACGGAACATTTTTAACCGTCAACGACGCTTTCAGATCGCAATCCGGTTACACTGAGGCGGAGCTGATTGGGCAGCGGATATGGAATTACTACCGGGTCGAGGACGCAGCGGCGAAAGATGAAGAGCTGCGCGAGGCGCTGAAGGTCTCCAATGTCTGGAAAACGGATCTGCGTGGAGTGCATAAAGTTGGCGGTTACTATGATGTGCAGCTGACCGTTACGCCTCTCCTGGATGAAAACGGGCACGTGATCAGCTACGTGGGCAGCCAGCGGGACATCACCCAACAGAAAGAACTGGATCGCCTCAAAGACCTGTTCGTATCGGATGTCTCTCATGAGCTGCGCACACCGACGACAAACATCGGTCTTTATGTGGAGCTCATGGAGACCGCGCCCGCGGAGAAACACCCGGCGTATCTGCAGGTGCTCAAGGAGCAAAGCCGCTTGCTGGTGAAGCTGGTGGAAGACATCCTGGATCTCTCCCGGCTGACGATCGGTAAAACCAGGCGGATAGAATTTATCGAGGTGGAGATCAACAGGCTGGTCGAACAGGTTGTCACTGCCCACGCACCTTTAGCCGAAGCGGCGGGTTTATATCTCACCTGCGACATGGATGCCAACCTGCCCTTGTTGCGCGGCGAACCGAACCAACTGGCGCGCCTGATCAACAACCTGGTTTCCAACGCGATCCGCTATACGCCCAAGGGAGGCGTGCACGTGCGCACGTTCCGGTCTGATGACTGCGTGTGCCTGGAAGTCCAGGATACCGGTTTAGGCATCGATGCAGATGACGAACCGCACCTGTATGAGCGTTTTTACCGTGGTAAATGGGTGCGCCAGAGCAATATCCACGGCACGGGTCTGGGCCTGGCAATTGTGAAGGAAATTGTGGATTTACACGAGAGCAAAATCGAAGTCAACAGCGAGGTAGGGAAAGGCTCGACCTTTATCATTCGCTTTCCAGTTTTGGTCAACGATCCATGGCCAGAGAAACAATCTTAATCGTCGAGGACAACGACGTCTTACGCCAGGGGCTGCAAGCCCTGCTCGAGGCGGAGGGTTACTCCGTCTCGACGGCAGTACACGGCTCGGACGCCCTGGAGATCATGGGATCCATCCATCCGGATTTGATCCTCTCGGATATCGCCATGCCGGAGATGGACGGCTTCGCTTTTTTCGACACCGTACGGACAAAACCAGATTGGATATCGATCCCGTTTATCTTTCTGACCGCTCGCCGGGAACGTGAAGATATCTTTACAGGGAAGAAGCTCGGGGCAGAGGATTACCTGGTGAAGCCGGTGACCCGCCACGAGCTGGTCACCACGATCCGCTCGCGGCTGAGCCGCAGCCAGCAGCTCTTATACGCCCAGCTGCAGCACGCGTACGAATCCAGCTTGATCATGCTGGCAAACGCGATCGAACTGCGAGATCAGTACACTCGCGGGCACGTAGAAAGGGTGCGGGCGCACGCCCAGGAAATTGCTCGCCACATAGGCTGGAGCGATACCCGCTTGAACCATCTTGGTTTCGGAAGCATTCTCCATGACATAGGGAAAATCCACATCCGTGAGAGCGTGCTCAGCAAAACCGGTCCGCTGAACGAAGCCGAATGGGTTGAGATGAAGAAACATCCCCTGATTGGCGCGGAGATGGTGAAAAATATCCCCTTCCTGGTGCCGGCTATCCCGGTCATCCTGTACCATCACGAGCGCTGGGATGGCCTGGGATACCCTCACGGCATGTCCGGCGAGGACATCCCCCTGGGAGCGCGGATTGTAGCCGTGGCCGATTCTCTGGATGCAATGACCACCACGCGCGGCTACCGGATAGCCCTGACGCAAGAGGAAGCGTACAAGGAAATTCAGCGCTGCAGCGGCAGCCATTACGACCCAGCGGTAGTGGATGCCTTTCAGCACGTTTGGAATACTATACGTAAAAATATGCGCTAGTCAGGCAGCCTATGCTCGAAAGCAGTACAGCAGGGGGAGATACGGCTGGTGGTTTTGTCTTCACCTGGAAATAAGCCGGTAATGAACAGCGGGGGTTCTGAGCTGCAAGCCTTGCCAGGCGGCATTTGCCAGGCGTAGTAATAGATGCTCCTGCCAATAGCCGGCGATAGCCTGCATGCCGATGGGCAATCCACCCTGGTCGTAGCCAATGGGGAAGGAGATCGCCGGGTGTCCGGTCAAATTGGGAGGGAATGCGAAGCGCATAATTTCGGTCAGAACAGTCAGGTCAGATTCGCCGGCCGGTTGGGCATCGGGCTTGATGGGAGGGGCTGTTATCGCGGAGGCTGGGGTCAGGATGGCATTTACCTGACCTAAAGCCTGCTCGAAATGGTAGATCGTGCGGGCGCGCACCTGCTGCGCCTTGATATAATCACGGCTGGTGAGCGAGCGGGCCAACGCCAGATTCAGGCGAACTTCCAGGCAGTAATCCTTGCCGTGCGCCTTGTGGTGGCTGTCCAGGGCAGTTGCCATCTCGGAACCGATGGTGATCAGGTGGGCTACCCGTGCGGCTTCAAGCTCGGGCAGCTCAATTTCGTGGACAGCAGCGCCCATCGCTTGCAGCTTTTTCAGCATATCCTCGCAGGCGGAGACCACCCGCGGCTGAGCGTGGCGAAACCAGGGCCAGTACACTCCCAGGGTCAGGTCGCTCAAGTCATGGCGATCGAAATCGTCCAGGCTGACTGGCGGCTGCCCCAGCGTGTTTGGATCGCGCGAATCCGGCCCGGCGAGGACGGCGTAACCCAGGGCTGCATCTCGAGGCGAGGCGGCGATAGGACCCAGGTGCCCCATGCTCCAGGTGAGGCTAGCCGCGCCATATTCGCTCACCCGGCTGAAGGTAGGTTTTAAGCCCACCACGCCGCAATACGCCGCGGGCAAGCGGATAGAGCCTCCGCCATCGGCGCCGAGCGCCAAAGGGCAAATCCCGGCGGCGACAGCAGCGGCGGACCCGCTCGAGCTGCCTCCGGTGTGATGGTCAGGGTTATACGGGTTGCGCACCGTGCCGTGGTGGGGGTTGAGGCCAGTGACGCCAATACCGATCTCATGCATGTTGGTTTTACCCAGGAGCAGTGCGCCAACCGCTCGTAAGCGAGCGACCACAGTCGAATCCTCCCTTGCCGGGGCGCTCCCCAGGAAGTTTGTGCCCACCGTGGTCGCGAAGGGAAGCATGTCCACCTCGTCCTTGATCGCCACGGGAACGCCATCCAACACGCTGAGGCTCCTGCCCTCTCGGATGCGCTGGGCGGCGAGACGGGCCTGCTCCATGACCTCCTCCCGCTTCCAGGTAATAAAGATGTTCAGGGGAGGATCGCGGCGCTCGGAATCGGAGATGGCCTCCAGGGCGGCTTCGGCCACCTCTTCGGGCGTCGTGAGGCCTTCCCGGTACGCGCGGGCGTAATCCCACAGGCTGGCGAATCGAAACCCCGCCGGCTGAGAAGCACCTGGCGGTCCCAAGGCTGCCTGAACGTCCAGCCCTTCATCGCTCCGGTCGTTTCGTTGAGGGTACCTGGGGGGATCGGGCTGAAAAGTAGGGGCGTTATCGACCTCCAGCTTGCGAAAGCCGGTAAAGCCTCCGCTTTCTAACAGGCTGCCGATCAGCAGTCTTTTGGTAAGCGGACTTTCAATGAGGTTAACGATTAATTTGAGCGCTCCCCCCGCCAGGCGAGGCAGTTTTACAGATTTTAGATCGTAACCGTATGCGGTTGACACATCGCCCTCCCAATTTTACGGATTTTCTCGTCAGTCTTTCCACTGGCTGGCTTCATCGAGGCGGCGCTTTTGATCCTGCTCAAGGCGCAACCCCACCGCGCCGAGATTGTCCTCGAGCTGCTGCAAAGTGCGCGGCCCGATGATCGGGCTGGTGATCAAGGGATTGCTGAGCAGCCAGGCAAGCGCAATTTGCGAGATCGAGCGACCGCCTGTCTCCTCCCCTACGGCTTGCATGGTATCCAATAATGCCCAATTGCGCTCGGTGAAGTAGCGGCTGACGCTGCGAGCACGGGCGCTCTCCGCCGTTTGACCCTGACGGTATTTGCCCGTCAGGAAGCCGCCGCCCAGGGGGCTATAGGGGATCACGCCGAGCTGGTAGCTCCGGCAAACCGCGGCGAGCTCGCGCTCGAATTCAGCCCGACGGACCAGGCTGTAGTGTGGCTGCAAGGATTTAAATCGAGCCAGGCGCAAATGGCGGGAGGTCCACAGCGCTTCGGTCAGACGCCAGGCGGGGTAGTTGGAGCAGCCGATATAGCGCACTTTGCCCTGGCGGACCAAATCATCCAGGGCGGTAAGGGTTTCTTCGATGGGCACCTCTTCGTCGTACCAGTGGGTCTGGTACAGGTCGAGGTAATCCGTGTCCAGGCGGCGCAGGGATGCCTCGACGGCGTTGAAAATATGGAGGCGCGAGAGGCCCTCATCATTCGGCCCTTCCCCTGTGCGACCACGCACCTTGGTGGCAATGACCAGTTGATCGCGGCGCACGCCATTCGATTTGATCCAGTTTCCAATGATGGTCTCAGCGACGCCGCCGGAGTTGCCCTCCACCCAGCGGGAATAGATGTCGGCGGTGTCGATAAAATTGATCCCGGCATCATGAGCGGCGCTGAGGATGCGTTGAGAGAGGGCTTCATCGGCGGTCCAGCCAAACTGCATGGTGCCCAGGCACAAAACAGAAACTTTCAAGCCGGTACGGCCCAGGGAGCGATATTCCATATTTCTGCTTCTCGGAGTCGATCTGGATGTTTCAGGGGGAAAGCAAACCTTTTTGGAGCGCCAGCAAGACGCCCAGTTGGAGCGAGCCGTCGATCACCTCGCCGTTCAGGATCAATTCCAGCACCTGGCTTACGGGCAGCATCACCAGTTCCAGCTCTTCGCCTTCATCTAAGTTCTGCCGGGTGGGACGCAGGTTGCTGGCGAAGAACAGGTTGGTGGCCGCCCGCAGTGTTCCGGGGAACTGGTTGTAGTAACCGAGGCGCTGGATGCGCTGCGGATAATAGCCGGTCTCCTCTTCGAACTCGCGGCGGGCGCCTTCCAGCGGGTCTTCGCCGGGATTCAACCTACCAGCGGGCAGGTCGTAAATTACCCTGCCGACCGGATGACGGTATTGGCGAGTGAGGATGATCTCCTGAAAAGCGGTCACCCCGACAGTGGCAACCGCTTCAATGGGGCTGGCCAAGTAGAAGTAGCGACGCTGGCGTCCACGGTGCTCGAGGGTGTCGACAACGATGCGGACGGCGGGATGGTCGAAGATGGTCTGGCTTTCAACGACCCGGTATTCCGCTATGCTCATCCCTGCGTCTCCGCGAACATAAGGGTCACCAAACCAGCGGCAAAGGAGTTGAGTTTCTCACCTGCGGCAGCCATCTCCGAGCTGCGCATGGCGGCTTTGAGGGTGTCCAGATCGGCGAAATCCATCTCAGCCAGCATGTAAAAACCCTCCCCCATCAGCGTGCGGGTGACGCGACGGATGGATGTGCTGCGCAGACCGGGCACTTTGGAGAGCAAGGGCAGGTGGGTTTCAAAATAGGCTTTGTCGAAGGCTTCAGGATCGGGGGGTTGCTTGTACAGGGCGATCAGTTTGGACACGGCGGATTCTCCTCGGGTGATAGGATCAGCTTAGAGCGGTTTAAACTGCTCAAAAGGCTGCCGGCAATCGTGACAGTACATGATTGCACGGCAGAGGGTGGAGCCAAAATCGTTCTTGACCTCGGTGTGGGTCGAATCGCAATAAGGGCAGGCAACTGGCTGCTCCAGGGCATGCTGCAAACGACCGCTGTGGATTGGGGGCGGAGCCAGCCCAAAGCGCTTTAGTTTTTCGCGCCCCTGGGGAGTAATCCAGTCCGTGCTCCAGGGAGGGGCGAGCGTGAGACGCACCTCCACTTCCGCCGCCCCCGCCCCCCGCAACCGCTGGTCGATCTCGAGGCGCATGACCTCCAGGGCAGGACAGCCAGCAAATGTGGGGCTCAGCAGGACGATCACCCTGCTTTTTTCCTGGCCGACCTGGCGGATCATGCCCATTTCAACCAAGGAGACAGCCGGTATCTCGGGGTCTTTGATCTCGGCAAGCAACCCCCAGATATCTTCACTGGTTAGCGGTGGTATAGATGCCATGACAATCCTTGGAAAGGCTCCTGCGCGGTTAATTATCCTACCATTCGGCTTCAGGATCAAGGCGGGCCACCGACTGCATCTCGGCGAGCAAGATGGGCAGATGGCGGCTGTGTTCCTGGCGATTCAGGAGGCGCTCCGCTCCTGCGGGCAGGATGAGCTGGCACTCGCCGAGAAAGGGGATGACCTGCGCCTCCCAGGATAGGGATGCCTGATCCATTTTGATACCCAACGCGAATAAGTGATCCGGTTCGCCGGGCATCTCGAATAACTGGCCGGTATAGGGCCAGAGCTGATCCAGGGCAGCTTGCAGGCGCTGGCGGCTCTCTGCCGTCCCCAGTCCCAGGCGGCGCAGCCAGAGGCGTGTGTGGCGCAGGTGATAGTACTCTTCGGTGCGGATCTTGGCTGCGGTCTCAGCCAAAGGGGGAAAAACGCTCTCGGCCAGCACGTTCAGACGCTCGATCTCTGCCGAGTCGAATACGTAATGGCGCAACATACTGAATGCCCAATCTCCATTTGGCAGCTCAACCATTTGGATATTGCGGAAGTCCGGCGCATCGCGCCAATAGACCATCCGGTCGACAAAGCTCTGCCGGTCCGCCTCTTCCAGATCCGCCAGCACGGAGTACCACAGGTTGGCGTGACCGATTTCGTCCAAAGCCAGATTGGCGAAGGCGATATCCTCTTCCAGGATGGGCGCATGACCGCACCATTCGGAATCGCGATGACCCAGGATCAGCTCGTCATCGGCGAGGGCGACGAGAAGCTCACGGAGTGTGTTCTTGAGATGATTATCCATCCTTGTCTGGCTGGCGCAATTCACGCATCGCGGTGATCGTCTTGTAATCGGTTGACAGGCGGAAATTTTTCTCCCTGGCGGGGGCGTACAGGCTGGGGATATCCTCCACCTGGCTGGAGAGCGCCAGCCGGGCGGGAAAAACCCACCAGGCAAAGGCAGGTTTTTTATTTTCGTAGCGTTCCAGGGCGAGCCGCAGGGCCTGCTCTGGCGAGCTGGCTTCGACCTGCCCAAGCAGGGTTTGTGCCCCGGCGTGCATGGGCTTGGCGAAGACGTGGTACGTTTCGCGGTTCCCTGCGTTATCCCAGGCAGGAGCGCTGTCCCAATCCTGCAATTCCTGGACGGTTTTTGAGAAGATGCCTTCTGCGGGGACGACCCACATGGCGACGCAATCCGGGCGGCGGGCGAACACATCCCGCGCGTTGAGCAATGCCAGCTCGAGGTCCGGAGCATGCACCGAGCCATAATCCAGGAAGGGAGCCCCTGGTTTAACCTGGACGAACACCTGAAAGCGAGACCACTGGGTATCGTCTGGCATGGCTGCTAGCCGGCGGGCTGGAAATCCTCGTAGCCGGGGATGGACTTCAGCTCGGAAAAGAAATACTTGCGATCGTCTTCCTCGGCGATAGCCTGCCCGGCTACCGCTGCCAGCTCCAGCTCGCGATCGCGCCGCGCAGCATCGCCAGCAATGGCGCTGGCGCGGGCAAGCGCTTCATGGGCAAAAGCCAGGTCGAAGTCGCCAAAGCCATTCTCCTGGCAAATCTCCAGGGAGCGCCGGGCATGGAAAAGCGCTGGCTCAGGCCGCTGAAGGGCGGCATAGACGCGAGATACCTGCCACTCGCCGCGTGCCAGGTTCAGGGCGGTGCCGGCTAACCCCCAGTGGTAGCGGGAAGCGTGAGCGGCGTGCAGCATGGTGTCATCCTCTTCCCTGGTGCGCTCGGGCTTGTCGAGCAGATCCCACACCTGGTTGAACAGGTCAACGGCGAATTTTCGGTGGGTTTGCTGGTCCTCGTCTAGCATTTGCTTCTTTCTCTCCATTCAGGATCGATTTATCGATTGTTTTTGAGCGTAGGCTGCCAGGGCGAGGCGCACCCAGCGACCATCATCGTGGGCTTTCACCCGGGCTTCCATGCGCTCCTTGTTGCAGGGCCCGTAACCCTTGATCACCCGCCAGAACTCCTCCCAGTCGATCGGACCGGTGATCCAGTCACCTGTTTGCGGGTCGAAGCGCAGGTCGGGATCGGGCAGGCTCAGCCCCAGGGCGTGCAGCTCGGGGACGATTTCGTTGATGAAAGCCTGGCGCAGCTCATCGTTGGTTTTGGTCTTGATCCCCCAGCGCTGCAGGATGGGCGTGTTGGGGGAATCGCTGTCCGGAGGTCCGAACATCATCAAGGTGGGCCACCACCAGCGGTTGATGGCGTCCTGAACCATGGCTTTTTGCTGCGGAGTGCCCCGGGACATGTGGATGACCAGGTCCTGGCCCTGCTTCTTGTGGAAATTCTCCTCGGCGCTGATGCGCACCATGGCGCGGGCGTATGGGCCGTAAGAACAACGCGCCAGCATGGTCTGGTTTAATATGGCGGCAAAGTCCACCAGGTAGCCGATCACGCCGATATCGGCCCAATTCAGGGTGGGGTAGTTGAATATATTGGAATACTTGGCGCGACCGGAGTGAAGGGCTTCCAGCATTTCCTCGCGCGAAACTCCCAGGGTTTCCGCGGCGTGATAAAGGTACTGCCCGTGACCAGCTTCGTCCTGTACCTTGGCCAACAAAATCATTTTGCGGCGCAGGCTGGGGGCGCGCGTGATCCAGGCGCCCTCGGGCAACATGCCGACAATCTCGCTGTGGGCGTGCTGGGAGATCATGCGGATGAGCTGGCGGCGGTACTCATCCGGCATCCAGTCGCCCGGTTCGATCTTCTCGCCACGGGCGATGCGCGCCTCAAATTCGAGCAGCTCGCCCTCTTGTTCAGCTGCCTGCTCGATATCGTCAATGCTCGTGCCATACATAATCGCCTCCTGGGACGGTCTGGTTAAAGCCCCACCCAAACGGTCTTGGTCTGGGTGAACAGCTCCAGGGCTTCCTGGCCCATCTCGCGCCCAAACCCACTCTCTTTGTAGCCCCCAAAGGGGGCGGCGGGATCGAACAAGCCGTAGCAGTTGATCCAGACGGTGCCCGCCCGAACGGCCTGGGCGAAGCGGTGGGCTTTGCTGACATCCCGAGTCCAGACGCCCGCGGCCAGGCCATAGCGGGTACGGTTGGCGCGCTCCACCAACTCCTGCCAGTCGTCAAAGGCAGTTGCCGCCACCACGGGGCCAAAAATCTCTTCCTGTACAAGCGGCTGGCTGTCATCCTGGTGGGTGAAAATGGTGGGGGAGAGAAAATAGCCGCCAGCCAGCTCGCCGCCCAGGCGCACACCCCCGGTGAGGATCTCAGCCCTCCCCTGCCTGCCCACCTCGAGGTAACCCATCACGCGCTCGAGCTGTGTTTCAGAGACGAGCGGGCCGATGTGCACTCCAGGCGTGAAGCCGTTGCCAACCCGGATGCGCTGAGCCTCGGAGGCCAGGCCTTCTAGAACCTGGTCGTAAACCGGGCGCTCGATGAACAGGCGCGACCCTGCCACGCACTCCTGCCCGGCGGTGCTGAAGACAGCCCAATTTGCGCCCTTGATGGCCTTGGGCAGGTCGGCATCGGCGAAGATCACGTTGGGAGATTTGCCGCCCAGCTCAAGGCTGACACGCTTCAAATTGCTCAAAGCAGCGTTCTTCATGATTTCGCGGCCGACCAGGGTGGAGCCGGTGAAGGCAACCTTATCCACGCCCACGTGGCTCACGATGGCGGCGCCCGTGGGCAGCCCAGGGCCGGTCAGGATGTTCACCACGCCGGCGGGAAAGCCGGCCTGGAGGATCAAATCGCCCAGGAGCAGGGCGGAGAGGGGCGTCTCCTCGGCGGGTTTAAGAATGGCGGTGTTGCCAGCGGCCAAGGCAGGGGCGAGCTTCCAGGCTGCCATCAGCAGGGGGAAATTCCAGGGGATGATCAGGCCTGCCACGCCCATCGGCTCACGCAGGGTGTACACAAAAAGGTCCGGCAGGGAAACCGGGATGGTGCTGCCCTCGATCTTGCCTGCCAGACCAGCGTAATAACGGAAGTGCCTGACCGCCTGGGGCAGGTCGCCTTTACGGGAGACGCGCAGGGGTTTGCCATTATCCAGGGTATCCAGCTCGGCCAGCTCATCCGCGTGAGCCTCAACCAGGTCGGCCAGCTTCCAGAGCAGGTAGCCGCGCTGCTCGCCGCTCATCGTGCTCCAGGGGCCGCTCTCGAATGCGGAGCGGGCAGCCGCGACCGCTCGGTCCACGTCTTCAGCCCCTGCCAGGGCGACGCGGGCGAGCTCTTCACCGGTAGCCGGGTTGATGGTGGCGAAGGTCTCTCCGCTGGCTGCCTCCACCCACTCGCTGCCGATGAGCAGCTTCTTGGGAACCGACTCCAGGAATGCCAGCGTGCCGGGTTGAAGGGTTACATCAACGGGTAGATTCAAAGCCATAGCTCTCTCTCATTCGGACGGCGCCTGGGGCGGCTCGCCATCCAGCCATTCGGGAGCCTGGTCCTCCGCCCACCGGCGGCGCAGGCTCTCGTAATCCGGGATGCGCTTCTCGTTGAAGGCGCGCACCCCCTCCCAGGTTTCAGGGCTGGTGTTGTGGATCGCCAGCCAATCGCGACCGTGACCGATGGTCAGGTGCCAGCTCAAATCGCGCCAGAAGTTGAGCTGCTGCCTGGTGTAGCGGGTTTTCTCCGGCAGCTTAGCGACCAGCTTGGCGACGATCTCGTCCACTTTGGCGTCCAGCTCGCGGCGGGGGACGACCCAATTCACCAGCCCCCATTCCAGGGCTTTCCGAGCGGGGATCTCCTCGTTGAGCAGCAGGATCTCGCGGGCGCGGCGGTCGCCGACGATCAGGGGCAGGAACTGGGTGGCGCCGGCCAGGGCGACGCTGCCGTGGCTGGTGCCTACCTGGCGGATGTAGATGTCATCCACGGCGACTGCCAGGTCGCAGGACATGTTGAACTCGTTGCCGCCGCCGACGACGATCCCGTTCAGCCGCGCCAGGCTGGGCTTGCCCAGGTTACGCAGGAGCTCGTGGGTGTGGATAAATTCGCCCATCCACTTCCAGTAATCGCGCGGCCGCTTCAGGAACTGCTCCTGCTCTTTAAGATCTGCGCCGGTGCAGAAAGCGCGCTCCCCGGCGCCGGTGAGCACCAGCACAGCGACGCGGTCATCCCAACTGGCGTCCTTGAGGGCAATTTGCATCTCGCTCAGCACACCGTAGTTGACCGCGTTGAGCACTTCGGGGCGGTTGAAGGTGATGGTGGCGCGGTAATCGCGCTTCGCGTAGAGAATGTGCTCGAAGTGAAAATCCTGGATATCTTTGCCGGTGAATGTGCGCTCTTCCAATCCTGTCTCTCCCTGAGGTGGGCTTAACCTTTGCTTAAGAGTATCTCGACAACGCTGGCGCTCTGCTCCCTCGAGGAAACTGTCATTGCGAACGAGTGTTTCCTTCGTACCTCAGGACATGCTCTGCGAGTGAAGCAATCCCCTCCGTAGCGGGAGACTGCCACGCTTTGCTCGCAGTGACAGTATTTTAGGAGTGGAAATGGCGCCAATGAAGGATATTCTGACTTTGACGACCATAATTATAACCTATTGGCTGCGGGCGGCGGCGAGGGCGAGGCGCATCTGGTCCAGGTGCAGTCGGTGATGGAAGGGGTCGTCGACCAGGTTGTAGGCCAGCCGCCAGTAGGAGCCCTTGCGAGCGACGAAATCCTGCGGCAGGCGGGCGATCAGGGCGATGGTCTCCTCGCGCAGGCGTCCATAGTCGGCCAGCATCTCCTGGATGGTGGGGTATACGCTGGCAGTGGCCTCCACCTGAGCGTGAAGGTTGCCTCCCCAGCCATCGTGATGAGCCTCATTACCATCGATCAATTCCACCATCCAGAGCTGCCCATAGCGCTCACCATGGATCAAATGGGCCAGGACTTCCTTGATGCTCCACTCTTGCGGAGCAGGCTTGATGGAGGCCTCCGCCTCGCTGACGCCGGTGAAAAAACCTTCGAGATCGGATTGGATTTCCGCGCTGCGCTTGAGCACGAAGTCCGCCAGGGCTTCTGCGGTAGCGGGGATGTCTGGCAGCGGGCGGCGGGAGAGCAGCATGTTCACGGTCTGCTTCTCGGGGCCGCGGTAAAAGACCACTTGGACCGTCTCATCGGCGCGATGACCTTGCAATGCGGCAACCAGGCTGGGGTAATCGGTCACCGGACGACCGGCGATACTTACGATTACATCGTTATTTTGTAAACCGGCTGCCCGGGCGCCCATGTTCTCGAGGGTGCTGTCGATGCGCATACCCTCGCTCACCGGGACATCCAGTTGTGCGGCGATCTCGGCGTTGAAGTCGCTCAGGCCGATGCCCAACATGGGGCGGCGCACGAAGCGCAGGTCCTGGCCGGTTTCCAGGACAGATTCCAGGTTCTCCAGGTCGGATTGCCAGCCCTTGGTGGCCTCAGCGACCATCTGCGACCATTCGGCGCTGGCGCCCAGGCCGGCGTGAGCCAGCTCGACCACAGTCTT
>DATEDC010000015.1:0-9316 GCA_035286585.1 Anaerolineales bacterium | reverse complement strand
CTGGGGGATGCGCACGTAGCCCCTGCGCAGGCGTTGGTAATCCGTCTGGCGGGCCGGGAACTTGCCGATCACCCGCCCGTGCTCGTCGACCAGGTTGGCGTCGCCGTAGACCATGCCCGCCTCGGGATGAGCCTGCAAATAAGCGACCGCCTCGGAGACCGCCTGCGGCAGATAGGTGTCGTCGGAGTTCAGCCAGGCGAAAATTTCTCCCCGGGCGCGGGCGAAACCCTTGTTGAGCGCCTCGGTTTGTCCCCTGTCCGGTTCGGAAACCCACCAGCCCAGGCGGTCGGCGTAGCGGCGGATGATCTCCAGGCTGCCGTCCGTAGAGCCGCCATCGACGATCAAATATTCGATCCGGGGGTAATCCTGGGCGAGCACCGACTGGATCGTTTCCTCCAGAAAGCGCCCCTGGTTGAACGATGGGGTGACAATGGAAACCAGCGGCTGCATGGTCCCTACCAGGTCTCCTGGGGGTACAGGCGCCCCGCCAGGTCGCCGGTCAGCCTCCAGATGCGCTGAATTTCCTCGCCGGTCAGGCGGTGCCTCCACTGGTATATGTTTGCCCGGCTGTCCAGCCTGAACGTGTGGACGTTTGAAAGGGGTGACTCCTGCGGGTTGCCGGCCGCGCTGGATCGGAGCACGGCCTGCCGGGCGGCGGGGTTGAATCGCAGGCCGAGAAATTCATACAGATCCTGGAAGCCGGCTAGCGGGTTTTCAGCCAGGTCCTCGTGGCGCACGACGCGCACGCCGGGGATCTGGGCGGCGTAGGTCTCCACGGCCTGGTAAACCAGGCGCCAGAGCAGCGCGCCCTGGGCGAGGATATCGCCTCTATCGATATTTAACATCTCGGCGCGGAAGGGTTCTAACCAGTCGCGCATCAGCAAGGGCTGGTTCAGCAGGTCCTGAAAATCAAAATCCCACTTCAGGCGGCGCAGGCTGCTCGAAAAAGCCGCCGGATGGCGCACGGTAACCACCACCTGGCAGCCCAGGCGCTGGGCGAGCCAGGGCGCGGAAAACACCGCAAAAGGGTCCTTGAGCAGGGCGCGCTGGTTCAGGATGCGCCCGCGGGTGAAGATACCCCAGTCCCGCCCCATGCGCAGCAGGTCTTTGCTTGAGCGCAGCGATTTTAGCTCCGCCCAGGCGTGATAGCGCAGCGCGGCGGTCTGGCGCAGGGCGGGCAGGTATTCGCCCTCGTTCTCCGGGCAGATGTAAGTGTACCAGCGCCTGATCGGGGCGCTCATCACCCCGCGGCGGTGCCAGCGGTTGAGCGGCTCGTTGATGTAAGCGGTTTCTCCCCCGGCTGCCAGCATCTTTCCCACCCAGGTAGTGCCGGTGCGGTGCGCGCCGGTGACCAGGATGGGGAGGCGAGCGGGATTGTCCGCGTTGATTCTCCTCATTGGCTCAACCGTTTGGACCGCAGGCGGTAATACAGGCCCGCCAGGCTTTTCCCTCCCGCCAGGCTGAGCAGTGCGTACAGGATACGGTGCCCGTGTTGGAGCGTGAACCCCGGGCTGCGCACCAGCGCACTAGCGTACGCCCTCAGGGCGGGAGCGGGCATGCCGCCATCCAGCAGGTAGCGGGCGTTCAGGCGCTGCGCCCCGGCTTCGATGCGGCGGCGATCTCTCTTCACCAGGGGGGCCAGGTCGGGTTGGTTCTCCATCCACTCCAGGATGCGGAGGGCTTCCCGCCCAAATCCGGCGGCCTGGGATACGTTCTTCGCCTCGGGATGCTGGCGGGCGGCTGCCAGGGCTGCGGGTATGTGCTCCACCGGCGCCAGGCGCGCCAGACGGATCCATAGATGGTGGTCGAGCAGGTAATGGAAGGAGGGGTCCAGGTAGCCGGCTCGATCCAGAGTGGCTTTGCGCATGAACGCGGCTGGCTGGCAGATGATGCGGAAGCGCATGAATTCGGGCAGCCCCCAATCGTTGAAGGCCAGCCTGTTGAGCGGCTGGCTCCGGGCGTCGATGCTGATGGCGTCCCCAAAGACCATGCCCAGCTCCGGGTTCGATTCCAGCGCCGAGACGGCCCTGGCGACTGCCCCAGGCAGCAGCAAGTCGTCCGAATTCAGCCAGGCGACGATCTCGCCCCTGGCGCGAGCCAGCCCCTTGTTGATCGCCTCAGCCTGCCCGGCGTCGGGCTCCGAGACCCACCAGGCTAACCGCCCGGCGTATTTCCGGATGATCTCCAGCGACCCATCCTCCGACCCACCATCGACAATGAGATACTCCAGCGGCGAGTAGTCTTGTTCGATCGCCGAGAGAATGGTTTGTTCCAGGTAGCTGGCCTGGTTATAGGATGGGGTGATAATGGAGACGAGTGTCAACGGGTACTGGTAGCACAAGTTTCAACTTGTAGCCTTGTAGCACAGGTTTCAACCTGTGGTAAGCGTAGCACAAGTTTTTAACTTGTCCACATTCTCAAGTCAGGCCGCTATCGCCCACTCAAAGGGTTTTCGAGATCGTAGATCAGGTAGCCATCCCCCTGGGCGATCAGCGGGTACCTGTCAGCCAGGATTTGTTTCAGGTCGGGCTGGTCGTTGAACTGGCCGAAGGCGGTCACCAGGAAGTATCTTTTGCCCTCGATGCGCCTGGCGAAAAAATCCTCGAATTCCCGACTGATGCCGCGCAGCTCGGAGAGCTTGAGCTCGCCGCGGTTTGGCCACAGGATGACCTTTCGCCAGCCGTAATACATCAGGCGGTAGCCATAATCCTGGGTCAGGGCCAGGATCTTGCCGTCCGTGGGCAGGTGGGAGGCGATCTCCTGCCAGTATGCCGGTTCACCCCGAAAATTCGCCCGGTTTTGTTCGGCGATCGAGAGCCAGGCGGGGAATGCGATCCCTACCAGGGTGACGCCGATCACCAGGGCCTGCCAGAACCTGGTTTGCCGGCCCAGGTGCTCCAGGATCGCTTCGGCAACCGGGATCAAGGAGAGGGAGATGATCGGGATGAGTTGCAGGTGGTAGTAATTGTGGGTATACATCTGGTACGGCAGGAACAGGGCGTATACCAGGTAGCCTCCCCATAAGCCGACCAGCAGGAGGCGGTCTTTCTGCCTGGCGATCAGCACGCCCACCAGGGCGAGCAGCAGGGGGGTCAGTCCCATCAGGTTTTGCACCAGGTTCAGCCAGCGGACGTACCAGGACGGGTCCAGCAACAGGTGAGACAGCGATAGCGTCCAGCTGAAAAAGTATTCCGAAGCGCGACCGCCGCGCCCCATGTAGTAAAGAAAAGTGGGCAGCAGCATCAGGGTAGCAATCGCCCATACCTGCGGACTGCGCCAGAATCTGCGCACGCCCAGGGTGTGCAGCGCCAACGCGGCAGCCGCGCCGCCGATGAAATAGGCAGCTACCACCTTGGTCAGTATGCCGACGCCTCCCAGCAGCCCTGCCAGCAGCGCCCATTTCCAGGAATGTTTCTCACTCCAGCGGTACAGAGCGTAGATCGTCAGCACCATCCACATGACCATGCCCGGGTCGGGCTGGAACGAGCGGCTTGCTTGCACCCCAAAAGGTAGGATCAGGTAATAGGCAAGGACAGCCAGAGCCGGCCAGGCGGAGGACATGCGCAGCGCCAGGGCGAACAAGAACCCGCCGCCGAGGATCCAGAACAAGGAGGTGAAGATGCGCGAGAGCCACAGCTTCTCCTCGCCAGCCAGCAAATAAGCGTACGCCACCAGCTTTTCGACAATCGAGGGCTCGTATTGACCGACGGTATTGGCGAAGCCTATCGCCAGCTCGCGGGTCTTCGGGTCGGCGTTAGGGAGCATCTGGAAGTACATGCCGCGGGCGATGATTGCGCCGCGCAACTGGCGTGTGGCGTGGAAATCGATGGGCTGGTCGGTCAAATCGTACAGGCGCAAAGCCAGGCCCAGGGCGAGCAGGAGCAGTGCCAACACCCAGGCAGTGCGATTGGCAGATTTGGGGGACGATAGTGAAAAAGAATCCATGATATGGCTGACTCAGAGGGGCTGGCGACTAAAACAATGAATTGTATTCGACTTTGGGAAAAACGGTGAGATTGCCGCTGATGGTGGCGTCCAGCACCTGGCGCCCGCGGCGCTGGTAAGCCTGGCGCGCCATGCGGTAGGCCTGCTCGGAGGTCTCCAGGTCGGGGAGCTGCCAGCGAAAGCCCTTGCCAAAATAATTGGCGTGGAAATGGTCCGGGTCGTCGCCCTGGGAAACCACGGTCGTGTTGGGCACCCCCTGGGTGACGAAGCTGTGATCCACGCCAATCAGGATCACCTGGTCGAATCCCATGTGGAATGCAAGCTGGAGAGCCACGTAGGTGACCGTTGCCCCTTCCCACAGCCGGCCGCGCGCGTCCGAGGCGAATTTGGCCCCGGCGTAGGTGGTGTGCAGGAAGATCGTGTCCTCGGTGGGTTGGATCAGGCTTCGCGAGCGCCAGGAAAGGAATTTGGGGACTGGGAGGCGGCGGATATCCTCGGCGCACTGCTCGATCACCAGGCTGTTCACCGTCAGGAAATAGGTGCTGGAAAAACCCAGCTCGGGGAACAGCATGTAGAAGCGATTCATGCCGAAGGTGAATTCATCCTGCAAGCGGGCGAGATCGGTTTGCTTCAGGCTGGGGCCGTTGCCGATGATAAACGCTCTTTGGCCGCGATGGATATCCTTCAGATCGCCGAGCAGGCGAACGCTCGCCCGCCGCCAGGGGTGGAAGGTGGCGGCAGGCCAGTAGGCGGCGTGCCGCAAACCATAGCGCACGCGGCTGAGACTGCGCCGCAGCGGCTCCGGGGCGCGATTTTTAAGCTGCTGCAGCGCGCTCATTCAATGCTCAGGCGGGCAGTGGCGCCGCCACTCACGACTCTCATTCGGTGCTCAACCTGGCAGTGGCGCCGCCACTTTCGACTCTCATTCGGTGCTCAACCTGGCGGTGGCGCCGCCATCTACGATCAAAGCCTGCCCGGTCATGAAGGAGGACTGGCTTTCATCCGCCAGGAAGTAAATGGCGCGGGCGATCTCCTCCGGGCGACCGACCCGCCCGCTGACCGTCTTGCGCGCCAGGTTATCCAGGCGCTCGCTGATATCTTCACCATTTAGATGCCCGCGGCTAAGGCCGGCGCGCAGCATGGGGGTATCCACCGCTCCGGGCAGGATGGCGTTGGCGCGGATGTTATCCGCGGCGAATTCGATGGCGATGGCGCGCGTCAGCGCCAGCAGCCCGCCTTTGCTGGCGGCGTAGGCGGCGATGTTCGCCGAGGTCGCCACCGCGTGGACGGAGGACACGTTGACGATGGCGCCCCCGCCAGCGGCTTTGAGCAGCGGGTGGGCCAGCTTGATGCCCAGGAACACCGAGCGCAGGTTGGAGGCCATCACTGCGTCCCACTCCTCGACGCTTGTCTGCAGCAGCGGCTTGGCGACTTGCAGGGCAGCATTGTTCACCAGGGCGTTCAAATAGCCGGTAAAGGCGCGCGCCTGGGAGAAGATCGTCTCCAGGTTGGCGCCCAGGGAGATGTCCGCCTGGATGAACAGGCCGTCGGCGGGGAAGCCCTCGCCGAAGGGTGAGCGGTCCACGCCGATCACGCGCCAGCCTGCCTGGGCGAAGTGCTGCACGGTGGCGCGGCCAATGCCGCCGGAGGCGCCGGTGATCAAAACGGTGCGTGGGAGTGATTGATTTTTAAGGATTCTCCGTGTCTTGGTGTCTTGGTGGTTCATAAAAGTAAATTTGAGCGTTTGTTTAGCCGCCTTAAATCTGGCGTCTCGACGCCTCGCGTTTCAGCGCCTCGAACTGCTCATCCAGCGGGATTCCCAGGCCTTGCAGCAGGTTGCGGATCGTGTTCCAGTGCACCCGCTCCCAGGCCTGCGGGCTGGAATTGGCGTTATGCGGCGCCAGCAGCACGTTATCCATCTCCCGCAGTGGGCTGTCCACCGGCAGTGGCTCGACTTCGAAGACGTCCAGGGCGGCCCCGGCGATAGTTCCCATCTGCAGGGCGGCGACCAGGGCGTGTTCGTCCACCACCTGCCCGCGGGCGGTGTTGATCAGCACGGCTTCGGGGCGCATGGCTGCCAGCGCCCCGGCGCCGATCAGGTGATAGCTGGTTGGGTTGAGGTCGCAGTTCAGGCTGACGAAATCGCTGCGGCTGAGCAGGTCGGGCAGGGAGGTCATTTCCACCCCGTGTTCCAGGAGGAAATCGGGGGCGATCTCGACGATATCGTTGCCGAGCAGCCGCATGCCAAACGCCCTGGCGCGGCGCAGCACAGCCTTGCCGCAGTTGCCCACGCCAACCACCCCCAGGGTGCACTCGCTCAAGGAGCGCCCGGGGATTTTGTTCCATTTGCCAGCTTTCATCTCCCGGTCCATCCAGGGCTGGCGGCGGGCGAACGCCAGCATGTAACCCATGACCGTATCGGCGACCGGCAGGGTGAAGGCGTTTGGCGTGCGCCCCACCTGGACGCCCAGGCGAGCCGCGGCCTGGCTGTCGATCGCATCGATGCCTGTGCCCCATTTCGAGATCACCTTCAGGCGCGGGGCGCAGGCTTCCAGGACGGGTGCGGTATAGTAATCGTCCCCGCACAGCGCCCCGTCGATCTGCCCGGCGTACGCCAGGAGCTGCTCCTCGTCTAGGCGCTCCTGGACGTCGGCGACGAGCAGCTCGATCTGGTAATGATCGAACAGCGGTTGGAAGCGCCCGATGATGGGGATCATGTACGGGGCGGAGAGTAAGACCGTCGTCATATTCGCGGGGGGTGAATAGAAATGCTCAGCCTGCGCCTGACTCGCGCCTCAGCAGGAAATCGACGATCTCGAAATCCAGCTCTTCGTCGATGTCCCAGGCCTCCGCCGCTTCGATCTCGAACATCAGCGGGCGCTCGCCCAGGCGGTTGTGACGGCTCAGCAAGTTTTCTCGGGTGAAAATATACAGGCAGGAGTTCTCCTCGTAGACCGGGGGCAGGTCCTGGGTTTGCAGCAGGACAGCCGGGTTGTGGTTGATCGCTCGCCCGAGCTTGTCCCACAGCCGGGTTTGCCGGCGGGTGACCGAGAAGAGCGAATCGTAGCCGGGGTATTTATCCAGGAAAAACCGGATGGCGTTTGAGATCGTGCCCGGTTTCAAGAGCGGGTTGGTGCTGTGGGTTTGCAGGTAGAAATCTGCCCCCACCTGGGAGGTATCGTAAGCCAGGATGGCGTTCATCGGGACGGAGTCGCCTTTGAGCGTTTCCGGGCGCTCCAGGATGCGCACCTGCGGGAAATCCTGCCCCAGCCCGGCGATGATCGGCGGGCTGTCGGTATCCACCACCACGGAGGAGATCTCCGGGCAGGCCAGCAGGGTCGCCAGGATGTGCTGGTAGAGCGGCTTGCCCGCCAGCGGGCGGTAATTCTTGCCCGGCACTCTTTGCGAGTGGTGGCGCATGGGGACCAGGGCGACGATCTCAGGCATGGTTATTTTCTCCAATAAATACAGATTTTGCTATGGCGGTGAGTCATCGTCCCAGCCATCGCCAAATCCCCTCGTTGGAGTGTATTCAGTCCATTTCTCGCGCAGCCATTGGCGACCACGTTCCTCGTAGTACATAGACAGACTCGACCAGGGCCATTCATTCGGGTCCTGAACATAACCATGTTTGTGGGGATTGAGATGAATGTAGTTCAGCGTCTGAAAATAATGCTCCTGGTTTCGGATCATTCTGTCATAGTATTTGTACCAGACGCGGCGCTGCCCAGCCAGCCCATCTGTGCGATTCCACTCATAAGAACTGCCATTATGCAACCTTTTTATGACCTTGGGGATGATATCGAAGGTTTGAACGCCCAACAGGATATGGTAATGATTGGGAAGGACAACCCAACCGGCGCTCTCGGCGCCAACTGCGTTCATTTCTTCCAGCAGGCGCGCCTCGAACGTGGTGCGGCGGGCGGGGTCAGCCATGATATGCGCATGTTCGTAATTCACCGCGGTGATTAGGTAATACCCTGGAAATCGAAAGGGATGGGGCGGCGCGTGAAGAGGGTAACCGCGTTCTTTTCGCTGGCGGACGAGTTCAGCGCGTTGTTCGGGGGTAATCTGACGATAATCGTAAGGCACGGCAAATTTTCCAACCGGACGACTTACGTCGTCATTACGAAAGCCGATCCGGTAGTGACAGTAGTAACGACGTAAGTCGTTATTTGCTCCTCGTGAAGGCCCAAATAGTATTCTGTGCATCCCACGGGTCGCTGATTTCCAAAAACGCCCAGCGCCCAACCCCGCCATTTAGGGTTTTCGATCACGACCTGTTTTGTATTCCCTCTGACGCTTGCTATGGCGCTACAGGTAGATTATATGCAAAACAGGCTCAGAAATTCATTCTACCGTGAAACGAAGGCTGTAAATCTTGAATCACCGATACCGAATCGGTTCCACATCCCGGGAAGCCGCCTGGCTGGTTGACGCCAGCCCCTTCGGATAATAAAACGTCTGCCGGAGCTGCCAGGTGAGCGGGCCGGATTGCCGGTAGCCCTGGTAGGTGCCCCAGAACTGCATCCAGCGATACCAGAAGACGCTCCCCAGGCTGCGCAGGGTCGCACGCTGGCGGGATGCGTGCCACAGGTCGCTGAGTATGTTGCTAGCCACCAGGCGGGCGAAATCCCACAGGTGGAAACCCTCCTGGGGGTAGATGCGCTTGAAGGCCATGGCTTCGCGGCGGTAGCGGTTGTAGATGCTGCGCGGCGATTCGTTGTGCACGTGCACGATCTCCGCCTCGGCGACGTACGCGATGCGGTGGCCCTGCTCCATCGCCCAGCGCGCCCAGGCCAGGTCCTCCAGGCCGCTCAGGCTTTCATCGTACGGGTGCTGCTCCCAGACCGAGCGGCGGATGGCGGCATTGGCGTTGTTGCAGAAGGGGTGGGGCTGGTCGAGGGTGGAGCCTTCCGGGAACCAGCGGAGGAAGATTTGCCTTTCGGAGAACCTGGTGAGGGCATCCCCGCGCTGCTTGCCATAGCTCAGGGCGATCCGCGGGTCGGCAAAGGGTGCCAGCAGGCGCTCCAGCCAGTCCGGATAGACCGGGTAAACGTGGGCGCTGGCGATCACGATGTGTTCGCCCTGCGCTGCCTCGATCCCCCGGTTGAGCGAGCGGCCGAACGAGAACTCCTCCGGGCGGATGTGCACGGCCTTGACCGGATAGCGCCTGGCGAGGTCTAAGGTGCCATCGCTGGAGCCCGAATCGACCAGAACGATCTCGTAATCGCTCATCGTCTGCTGCAGTATGCCGTCCAGCAGCCGGCCGAGGTGCTTTTCTTCGTTGAAGGCGCGGATCACAATCGAGCAGAGCATCTGAGGTCGCCTCTCTCGCCTTCGTTTGAATCGGCTTTACCAGTCATGGCTC
>DATEDC010000014.1:0-31351 GCA_035286585.1 Anaerolineales bacterium | reverse complement strand
AGGGGAAGTCCAGGCGCTCCTGCGCCAGGCATCCCATCCGGATTTCAGCTACTTCATCCTGGTGGTCTTATCCAGTGTGATCGCCACCCTGGGGCTGCTAACCAACTCGGCCGCGGTGATCATCGGCGCCATGCTGGTTGCTCCGCTGATGTCGCCCATCATCGGGTTGGGGTTGGCCTCCATCAGCGGAGACAGCCATCTGTTAGGCGACGCCGCCAAAGCCTTGCTGCGCGGCGCCGCGCTTGCCGTGCTGATCTCCTTCCTGCTGACCTGGACCAACACGCGCCTGCCTTTCGTGGTTTTGCAAGGGCAGGATCTGCCCGGCGAGGTGCTGGCCCGCGTCCGCCCTAGCCCCATCGACCTGGGCATCGCCCTGGCTGGAGGCCTGGCGGCAGCCTTCGCCCTGGCGATGCCGAACATTTCGGCCGCCCTGCCCGGCGTGGCGATCGCCACCGCCTTGATGCCGCCCCTGTGCACCGTTGGAATTGGCCTGGCGCTGAGGCGCTGGGACGTGGCTGCTGGCGCCAGCCTGCTGTTCATCACCAACGCGGTCACCATCGCTTTTGCCGCCAATCTGGTGTTCTTCGCTCTGGGTTTCAGCCCCCGCTTTCAAGATGGGACGCGCCGCCTGCCGCGCAGCCTGCTGTTATCTGCCTTCCTGACCATGGGTCTGCTCGTCCCGCTCACCTACCTGAGCGTCCAGTTCGTGACGCAGGCCAACCGGGATCGCTTCATCAGCCATGTGATTGCTGAGACAGTTGCCGAGATGAAAAATTCCGAGCTGGTGGAATGGGAGAGCGAGCAGGCGGGGGATGTTTTGAAGTTGTCTCTCACCGTGCGCACCAATACGCCATTGAGCTACGACGACAGCGTCAGCCTGCAAAAAGCCATCGGCGCCGGGCTGCAGGGTGCAGGTATCCTCAGCCAGGAGGAATCGATCCAGGTAGCCGTCAACCAGGTGCTTACCACCCGCCTCGACCCGCTGATCCCTCCCACCCTCACGCCCACGTTCACAGCCACGCTGACGCCAACTCCTGGACCCAGCGTGACCCCAACCAGCACCGCCACGCCCACCGCCACCCATACCCCCACGCCCACCGAAACGGCCACACCGACGCTTACACCCACCGCCACGCCCACCGCTACAGCCACCCCCACGCCTGCCCAGGCCCAGGTCTATATCTCTTACCTCCCCGCCCTGCAGCTGCGCCAGTGGCCTGGAGGACCGCCAATCGGCCCCACCCTGCGCGAGCGCGCCACCCTGACCGTGCTTTATGGCATCGAAATCGTGAACGGCCTGGCCTGGGTGGAAGTGCGCGACAGCGAGGGCAGAGTGGGCTGGATCCCCCAGGTTTACCTGGTCCTGGTAACGCCGACCTCCACCCGCACCTCCACTCCAACGTTCACCAGCACCCCAACCCGGCAGCCCAGCCCCACCCCTTAACCCGATCTTTCGTAAAGCCGCGGCCAGAACGTGCCACGTAGCCTCACAGTGCAAACGCCCGGAGGCGCTCCAACCAGAAAAACCGCACCGCTTGGGCCGCAAGCAACCGTTTGATTCATACATTTCTCTTATGCATTGCAGGTAATTGCTTAACCCCTCAGATGTTATAATCACTGCTAAGAGTAGAAAATTACCGGGCACACCCCCAGGCAGGGCGGTGAATGCCCGTTTTGAGTAACGAGGTACAAAATTATGATGCGTTTTGACCGTTTTACCGAACGAGCCCAAGAAGCTGCTCAGCGCGCCGCTGAGATCATCCAGCGCTACGGGCACAATCAGATCGACACCGAGCATATCCTGCTGGCCCTGATCGAGCAGCCGCAAGGCGTGATCCCCCAGATCCTGGAGCACCTCAAAGTTGACGCCGCCTCGCTGACCGACCGGCTGGATTACATCCTGCGCACCAGCCCGAAAGCCAACATCTTCGGCGGCGGGGCCGGGCAGATCTTCATCACGCCGCGCGTCAAGCGGATCATCGACCTGGCAAACGAGGAGGCCAATCGCCTGAAGGACGAGTACATTTCCACCGAGCACATCTTCCTGGCGATCTTGAGCGAGCGCAGCACGCCAGCCGCGCGCCTGCTGGAGGGCGCCGGGGTCACCCGCGAGCGAGTCTACGAAACCATCCAGCAGATTCGCGGCGGGCAGCGTGTGACCGACCCCCAGGCTGAAACCCGCTACCGCACGCTGGAAAAGTATTCCCGCGACCTGACCCAGGCCGCCCGGGAAGGCAAGCTGGATCCTGTGATTGGCCGGGACGTGGAAATCCTGCGCGTGATCCAGATCCTTTCGCGGCGCACCAAGAACAACCCTGTCCTGATCGGCGAGGCGGGGGTGGGCAAAACCGCCATCGTGGAGGGGCTGGCTCAGAAAATCGCCACCAACGACGTCCCTGAAATATTAATGGGGAAGCGCGTGGTTTCCCTCGACCTGGGCGCGATGATCGCCGGATCGCGCTTTCGGGGCGAATTCGAAGAGCGCCTGAAGGCCGCCATCGAAGAGGTGCAGCGCGCCGCGGGCGAGGTGATCCTGTTCATCGACGAGCTGCACACCGTGGTGGGCGCGGGGGCCGCCCAGGGGGCGATGGACGCCTCCAACATGCTCAAACCGGCTCTGGCGCGCGGCGAGCTGCAATGCGTCGGCGCGACCACCCTGGATGAATATCACAAGCACATTGAGAAGGATTCTGCCCTCGAGCGGCGCTTTGCGCCGGTTTACGTGGAAGAGCCCAGCGTCGAGGATACCATCCAGATGCTGCACGGCCTGCGCGATCGTTACGAAGCTCACCATAAAGTGCACTTATCCGACGAGGCCCTGGTCGCGGCAGCCCGCCTGTCGGCGCGCTATGTGACCGACCGGCACCTGCCGGATAAGGCCATCGACCTGATGGATGAAGCCGCAGCCAAGCTGCGCGTGGCGCTATACTCCTTGCCCTCAGAACTGAAAGATATGAAGAGCGAGATCGAGCGCATGACCGCCGAAGAGGAACAGGCCGGCCTGGAACGCGATTACGAACGGGCGGCCCAGAAAAAATCCGAGCGCCTGCGCCTGGAGACCGAGTTCAACCAGAAGCGCGATCAATGGGAATCCGAGCACGAGCTCGATGAAGTGGTGGATGTGAATGATATCGCAGAAGTGGTTGCCCAATGGACGGGCATCCCCGTCAACCAGATGATGGAAACCGAAGCCGAGCGGCTGCTGCAAATGGAAGAGCGCTTGCACGAGCGCATCAAAGGGCAGGATGAGGCTCTCCGGGCGATCTCCGATGCCATCCGGCGCGCCCGCTCTGGGTTGAAGGACCCGCGCCGGCCCATCGGTTCTTTCATCTTCATCGGGCCATCGGGCGTCGGCAAGACCGAGCTTGCCAGGGCGCTGGCAGAGTTCATGTTCGACGACCAAGACGCCCTGGTGCGCATCGACATGAGCGAGTACCGCGAGCAGCACACGGTCTCCCGCCTGTTCGGCGCCCCGCCTGGGTACGTGGGCTACGAGGAGGGCGGGCAATTGACCGAGGCCGTGCGCCGGCGCCCCTACCGGGTGATCCTGTTCGACGAGATCGAGAAAGCGCACCCCGAAGTGTGGAACGCCTTGCTGCAAATCCTGGATGACGGGCGGCTGACCGATGGACAGGGACGCGTGGTAGATTTCCGCAACACGGTGCTGATCATGACCAGCAACCTGGGCACCGAGTTCGTGCGCAAATCCGGCAGCCTGGGTTTCCTGCAGCGCTCGGACAACGAAGAAGAGCGCTCTTCGCACGAGAAGATCGAAAAAGCGCTCAAGAGCACCTTCCGCCCCGAATTCCTCAACCGGATCGATGAGATCATCACCTTCTCGGCCCTCTCGCGCGAGCAGATGCTCGAGATCGTGGACCTGCAGATGCAGGAGGTGCAGGAACGCCTGAGCGAGCACGGTCTGACCGTGCAGCTCACCCCCGCGGCGCGCAGTTGGCTGGCGGATGTGGGTTACGATCCCAGCTTCGGCGCCCGCCCGCTCAAGCGCGCCCTGCAGAAGCACGTGGAAAGCCCGCTCTCGATGAGCCTGTTGAGCGGCGAGTTCGCAGCCGGCAATATCATCGTGGTGGATGTGGACGAGAGCAAAGAGGCGCTGATGTTCCAGCCTCTGAGCGAAGGTATACCCGCCAAAGACATCAAGAAAGTGGACGTTTGAGGTTGGCTTAATCGCTGAATTCAATCTCTAAATTCAATCCAGGCCCGGTATTGCGACGCCGCAGTCCCCGGGCCTGGTAGTTTTTAATTTGACAAATGTCCATCAGCAGGTGATTTTTATCCTGGCTTTGAGGACGTTCGCCACTAGAAGTCCTCGCCCACCGTGAGTACATTGTTATTATTCTACTGGCAGGCTAGAGCCTACTCAAAGACATGTTGGAAAAACTGAGCCTCTTCAAAGATTTAAGCCCGGCCCAAAAGCAGCTCCTCCAGCCGCTGTTCGTACCGTGTGACTGCTATGGGAATTTTGTCCTCTTCGAGCAGGGCGAACCGGCAGAATATCTGTACCTGGTGGTGACGGGCGAAGTGGTCATCTCCCACAAACCGGAGGACGGCCCACCGATCACGGTAGCGCGGGTCAAGGCAGGCGGGGTGGTGGGCTGGTCGGCTGCGCTCGGCAACCGCAGGTACACCTCGGCTGCGATTTGCGCTCGCTACACCCAGATGCTGCGCGTGCGCGGCGACGACCTGCGCGAGCTGTGCCAGCAGCACCCGGAAACTGGTATACTTATCCTGGAGCGCCTGGCAGAGATCATCGCTGAGCGTTTGCGCCACACCCACAAGCAGGTGGTCGAACTCTTGAAAGAGGGCCTGGGAAACCATCTCCAGAGCCGCTAGGAGGTAATGGAAATGCAGGAGGCAGGTTACGAAGAGCGCTTGCGCATTCTGATCGAGCGGATCAGCGCATATATCGAGCAGTTTCACGGCGGCTCGGTCGAGTATGTCACTGTGGAGGGGGGCGTTTTGAAAGTCAAGCTGGGCGGGGCCTGCCTGGGATGCCCATTGCTGCCGAGCACGCTGCGCGGCTGGGTGGAGGGGACGGTGCGCCAGTTCTTCCCTGAAATCGAACGGGTGGTGGATGTCGCCTGAGCCTGGCGTCTACGCCTAAAATAATGACCGGGTCTGGGAAATAAGTCTCCAGACCCGGTTTGCGTCTTCGCTCTGGCTGCTTAAGCCCCCGCCCCCTCTGACGGTACGATCTGGTTGCGGGCGAGGTAATCGTCCACAAAGAGCAGGTTGTCCTTGCCGCGCTGGACGATGCTGACCAACTGCTGCATGGTGGAGATCTCCTCGAGCTGCTCGGTCACAAACCAGCGCAGGAAGTCCTGGGCGATGTGATCTTTCTGCGAGATCGCCAGGTCCATCAGGGCGTTGATCTGGCGGGTGACCTCGGCCTCCCAGTCCAGGGCCAGTTGGGCGCATTCCAGGGCGTTAGCGAACTCGTGCCTGGTGGCAGGGATGGCGGGGATGCGCGCCTTTCCTCCGGCTTCCACCAGGTAGTGCAGGAATTTCATGGCGTGCATGTGCTCTTCACCGGCCTGGCGGTAGAAAAAGGCCGCCAGGTTTGGCAGGTTGTCGGCGTCGAAATAAGCGGCGATGCTGGTGTATTGCAGGCTGGCGCCGAACTCGCGCCCGATCTGGGCGTTGATCGCCTCTTCCAATTCTTTGCTGATCAGCATGATTAAACTCCCTTGTATCTGTGTTGGAATTTTTAGGAGATTGGGAAATATTTCACCAAAGGAATTATAACACGCCTTATTCGAGGCGTTGAAGTTGCCAGGCAACATATATCGCTCAATCATGGTAACACCCGTCAGTCTTCTCCTTACAGGGCCATCGCGCAGCCGTCGGCGCGCGGGTCGCTGCCACCCCACAGCACGCCGCTCTGCGGGTCGCGCACGATGACCTGGCCGCGCCCGAACACGGCTCGCGCCTGCCCGCTGATGGGGGTCACCGGGTGGCCCATCCCGGCCAGCGCGGCCATCACGCCCAGCGGGATGCCCTCCTCCAGGCTGACGCCCCCGCCAGCCTGCCCGTCTTGAATGCAGAAGCGCGGCTGGTCCAGGGCAGCCTGCGGGTCCAGCCCGTCGTCGGCCAGGGCGACCACCACCTGCAGGTGACCCTGCGGCTGCATGAAGCCGCCCATCACGCCGAAGCTGGCGAACAGCTCGCCGTCCAGGTCGGTCGCCAGGGCGGGGATGATGGTGTGGTAAGGGCGCTTGCCGGGCGCCAGGGCGTTGGGGTGCTGGGGGTCCAGGCTGAAGTTGTGGCCGCGGTTCTGCAGAGTAAAGCCCCAGCCCGCGGGGACAATGCCGGTGCCGAAACCCATGTAGTTGCTGTTGATGAACGAGCAGGCGTTGCCCGCGCCGTCCACGGCGCTCAGGTACACCGTGTCCGAGGCGGCGAGGGGCGTTCCCCGGCGCTGGTCGAGGGCCGCGCGGTGGGGGTCGATCAATTTGCGCCGGGCGGCGGCGTACTCTTCCGAGAGCAGCTCCCCCAGCGGCGCCGGGTTGGTCAGTGGGTCGGCCACGTACCAGCGGGCGTCGGCAAAAGCCAGGCGCATGGCTTCGATCTCCAGGTGCAGGCGCTCGGCGGAAAGCGGGGGGCGCTGGCGCAGGTCGAAGCCGCGCAGGATGTTCAGCGCCAGCAAGGCCGCCAGCCCCTGCCCGTTGGGCGGGCATTCCCAGACTCGCAGGCCGCGGTAGGTGGTGTGGATGGGCTGCTCCCAGGTGGAGCGGTGCTCGGCCAGGTCGGCCTCGCTCAGGCAGCCGCCGGCGTAACGCACCACAGCCGCGATTGCCGTGGCGATCTCCCCCTGGTAGAAGGCCGCTTTGCCGCCCTCGGCGACCGTCCGCAAGGTGCGCGCCAGGCCCGGGTTGCGGAACAGCTCACCCGGGCGCGGGGCGCGGCCGTTGATGGTCAGCTCGGTCCCGTTGGGCGCCTGGCGGAGCTGGCGCTCGACGCCGCGCCCCCAGAAATACGCGGTGATGGGCGCCACCGGGAAGCCCTCTTCGGCCAGGCGGATGGCGGGAGCCAGAACAACGCCCAGGGGGAGTCGCCCGTAGCGCTCCAGCAGGTCGCACCAGCCGGCGCACGCCCCCGGGGCGGTGATGGTATAGGCATGGAAAGGCGGGAGTTCAGCCCCCTCACCTTGCAGGTTAAAGCCCTCTTTGCTCAGGCGCTCCAGGCTCAGGCCTGCAGGGAGGCGCCCGGAGCCGTTCAATGCGCTGACCTGGCGGGTGGCGGCTTCGAAATACAGGGCGAAACAGTCGCCGCCGATGCCGGTGGAGGTCGGCTCGGTGACGTTCAGAGCGGCTGCCGCCGCGACTGCGGCGTCTGCAGCAGTGCCGCCCTGGGCCAGGATTTCCAGTCCGGCGGCGACCGCCAGCGGCTGGGAGGTTGCCAGCATGCCGCCTCGCCCCAACACCGGCGAACGGCGTGAGTTAAAGGGCAGTTCGATGGTCAACGCACAATAATACCCTGACCCGCGAAGACCTCGCCGACAACCCAAAATATTTCTCCCACCTGGGCGGCGCGGTCCAGCAAGGCTGGGAGCCTGTCAGGCGGGACCGCCAGCAGCAGCCCGCCGCTGGTCTGGGCGTCGAAGAGCAGCATCTGGTAGGGTTCGCCGATGGCGGGGTCGAAGGTCACATGCGACCCGTAATACTGTCGGTTATCGGTAGAGCCGCCGGGGAAGATAAACTCGTCGGCGTAGCGCCGGGCGCCGCGGGTAAAGGGGATTTTGCCAAATTCGAAAGACAGCCCAACCCCAGAAGCCTGGGACATTTCCCAGGCGTGCCCGAGCAGCCCGAAACCGGTGATATCCGTCCCGCCCCGCAGCCCGAACTCGAGCGCCAGGGAGGCGGCGGTGGCGTTGAGTTTCTTCATCCAGCCCACCACCTCGGAGACATCGCTTGGATCGGCGCGGCCCTCTTTCAGGGCGGTGGTGGTGGTGCCGAAACCGAGCGGCTTGTTGAGCACCAGGGCGTCCCCCGTGCGAGCGCCGCTTTTAGTAAGCATGTGCTCGGGATCTACGAAGCCCAGCACCATCAGGCCGTACTTGGGCTCCTTATCCTGGATGGTGTGCCCGCCGGCGATGACCACCCCCGCCTGGCGCGCTTTCTCAGCGCCACCGCGCAAGATCTCGCCGACCACCTCGGTGGGCAGGTCTGGCGGTATAGCAGCCACGTTCAAAGCCAGGAAGGGCTTGCCGCCCATGGCGTACACGTCGGAGAGGGCGTTGGCAGCGGCGATGGCCCCGAAGTCGTATGGGTTATCCACCACCGGGGTGAAGAAATCGGTGGTCGCCACCAGCGCTCGCCCGTCTTCCAGGCGCCAGACGGCGGCATCATCTGGCTCGCCGAGCCCGACAAGCAGGTCTGGGTAATCGGCGGGGTTGAAGAAATTCTGGATGGGGCGCAGCACCTGCGCCAGCGCCTCGGCGCTTAATTTAGACGCTCAACCCGCACAGTTGGAAAGGCTGGTCAGGCGGATTTGGCGCCCGGAGGGGTAAACCAGGTTCATTGTTCCTTTATGATATGAACCACCAAGCCACTAAGACACGAAGACACGAAGAATCTTTTGCATGAACGAAGTTCACGACCTCCATTCTTTATTACTTGGTGTCTTTGTGTCTCTGTGGTTCGTTCCTTGGCGTGACTCTGAAACCGCGCACAACTTAAGGAGTGGTGGCGGGCGGCTGTGCCGCGGGCGGCGTGACCGTGGGCGGTTCCAGGGTGGGCAGCGGCAGCAGATAAGGAGCGTTGCTTGGCACCAGCATCACCTGGATTCCCGGGGCCAGCCTGGTGATGTACTGGTAGGTCAGCAGTTCTTGGTTTTCCTGCAGGGCTTCGGCGATCTTACGCAGCGCCTCCGCTTCAGCCTGGGCCTCGATGATGCGCGCTTCGGCGTCGCCTTCGGCCTGAATCACGACCGAGTCAGCCTTACCCTGGGCGACCTGGCGGGCCTGCTCGGCCTCCTGCTTGCGCTGCTCGACCACAAAGAACGCCTGCTGGGCCTGCTGCTCGGCGATCTGCTTTTGTTCGACCGAGGCGGCGTATTCCGGTGAGAAAGTGATATTGCGCAGCACAAACTCGCCCAGGACCAGACCGTTTTCTGCCAGCTTGCGGGCCATTTCATCCCGAATTTGCTGGGCCAGCACACCGCGCTGGCTGCTGTAAACCTCCTCGATCCCGAACTGCGAGATTGCATCGCGGATGATGCCGCGCGCCAGGGGGCGCACCAGCTCATTGGCAAAACGGTTCTGCCAGACGATGTGCACCTGGACGACCTGCTGCGGATCGACGGAGTAGATCACCGAGGCGTCGACCAGCACCTCCTGTCCATCGGCGGTGCGGGCAGAGATCGAGTCGTCTCCCTTGATGTCGCCTTCCAGCTGAGCGATGGACATAGTGTAGGTCTGGCGCGAGATCGTGTAGGTGATCACATTCTCAAAGAAGGGGACGATCCAGCGCAGGCCCGGCTGCAAGGCCTGTTCGCGGTAGCCTTTGGCCGCGACGGCTGAGACGACCACGCCGCGCTGGTCGGGCTGGATGAAGACCAGCCCCGCGCTGGCGGTTGAGAGCAGCAGGGCGATCACGCCGGCGACGATGACCAGGGTGGCAAGCCCCCTGTAGCTCCTGCGGCGGGCGGCTTGCATGACCGCAAAAATAATCGCGCCGATAAAAATTAACCACGCCAAGCCGGCGACCATCTGGATAGCACTGGCGACGTTCATGGAAATCCTCCTGAATAGATGAAATTACGATCTGACATGCTTTGATTATACCCGGGATTACCCGCTGGCCTCTCCGCTGAGCGTATATCTTTCTTTGAGCGGATCCGCCTGTTCCTGCAGGCTTCGCTATACCATCAGATGAACAGATCTTCACTGCATCTTTATGATATGATGCGTCCATGCGCACGGGAATGGGATTGGTCAGCGAGGTGCGGGTGGACGAGAGCGGGCGTTTTTCCGCCTGGATTCGCTGCACCTCGGATATCAGGCCAGCGCAGGGTCAGTATGTGCTGGCCAGGGATCCGCTGGACAGGGAAGCTGTGCTCGCCACGCCCCTCTTCGCCGGGGAATACGGCGAGGGCGGCTTCCTGGCGCTCGACGCCGAGGCGACCTGGGGGCCGGGAGTCCAGCTCGAGCTGCGCGGCCCGCTGGGGAGCGGCTTTCAAATGCCGGTAGGCGCCCACCGGGTGGCGCTGGTCGCCCTGGAGGGCCAGGCGGGGCGCTTATTGCCCCTGGTTCAGCCGGCCCTGGAGCAAGGGGCCGCCGTGGTATTGTACTGCGAGCCGCTGCCGAGGCAACTGCCGCTCTCCCTGGAGGCGCTCCCGCTGTCCGCCCTGCCCGAGGCGCTCTCCTGGGCCGACTTTATCGCCGCTGAGGCACCCTTAGCAGGCTTGAGCGATTTGGGCGTCCTCCTGGGTTTCAAGGCTGGGGCGAAGCGTTCCCTGGTGGGACAAATCCTGATCCACACGCCCATGCCCTGCGCTGGGATAGCCGATTGCGGAATCTGCGCCGTCCCGGCCCGTGGCGGCTGGAAGCTGGCCTGCAAAGACGGGCCGGTATTCCCACTGGGGGCGCTGGACTGGGAGCGAGCGGCGGGATGAGGAGAGGTAACGATGCCGAAATATGACCTGCTCCTCCCCCTCCCGGTGATGAACGCCGCCGGCAGCCTGGGCTTCGCCCCGGAACAGGCTGGCCCGGTGGACCTGGAGCAGTTGGGGGCGTTCGTGACCAACCCGATCAGCCTGCGGCCGAGATCGCCAGCCCATAATCGGCGCTTTCAGCCCTACCCGGGTGGGTTCTTGCTGCACACCGGCCATCCCAACCCCGGTTTCCGGGAGGCAGTGCGGCGCTGCCGGAGGCGCTGGGAGCGCTCGCCGCTGCCGGTCATCGTTCACCTGCTGGCAGAAAACCCGGAAACGCTGGCAGCCATGGTATCTCAGTTGGAAGGTATGGAAGGGGTGATCGGGGTTGAGATCAGCCTGCCGCCTGAGTCGGACACCCAGACCGCACTGGAATTCATCCAATCGGCAACCGGGGAGCTGCCTATCGTGGCGCGCCTGCCACCGGAAAACGCGCTGGAGCTGGCCTGGACGCTTGCGGCGAGCGGCGCGGCCGCCTTCAGCCTGGGTCCGCCGCGCGGCCGGCTGCCGGACGCCCTCGGCAATGCCGTCGGCAAAGCCGTGGGCAAAGCCGTCGGCAAAGCCGTGAGCAAAGCCGTGAGCAAAGCCCTGGGCGGCCGTTTGTACGGACCGGCGGTCTTCCCGCAAGCGCTCTACCTGGTGGAGCAGCTCGCCAGGGGACCTCTGCCGGTCATCGGCGCAGGAGGGATTTACAATGCTGAGGACGGGGAAGCCATGCTGGCTGCCGGGGCTATGGCGATCCAGCTCGACGCCAGCCTGTGGCGCGGCGGCTGGTAAGGGGATTTAGCGCTCCATCCAGATGGTCACCGGGCCGTCGTTGGCGATCTCGACCAGCATATGAGCGCCAAATTCGCCGCTCTGGGTCGGCACACCCTGCGCCCTGAGCAGGGCGGCAAAGCGCTCGACCAGCGGGCCGGCGAATTCAGGGGGGGCGGCATCCGTAAATGAAGGCCGGCGGCCTTTACGGGTGTCAGCATACAGAGTGAATTGCGAGACCACAATCGCCTCTCCGCCGCAATCCAGCAGCGAGCGGTTCATCTTGCCCTGTTCGTCTGCGAAGATGCGCAAATTGGCGATCTTCTCCACCAGGTAACTGATCTGTTCCTCGCCATCCTGCGGACCCACCCCTAGCAGGAGCACCAGGCCGGCGCCAATCTCGGCCCGGGTTTGCCCATCGACCAGCACCCGTCCATGGCTCACTCTCTGGATGACGACGCGCATGGCACCTACCTGTATGCGGCTGGCTGCGCCTCGGGTTGAGACCGCTGGATCGCCCGAGCGCCGCTCACCGCAGCCATCTACGAAAGCCCCACAGCCTGCTTCACCTCGGCGATGGTTTGGGCGGCAATCGCCCGGGCGCGCCCCTGACCCTCGCCAAGCACCTCCCAGACGTGAGCGGGGTTCTCACCCAGCCCGAGGCGCCGCAGGCGGAAGGGTTCCAGGTGCGCATTCAGGTTGCGCGCCATTAATCCCTTGCACTCCACGCAGCCGATGCCTGCCCGGCGGCATTCCGTATTTACCATAGCCACCTCCTCCGCGGAGGAGAAGACCTTGTGCATGGAGAAAACGTTGCACACCTCAGGGTTTCCGGGATCGCTGCGGCGCACGCGCTGGGGGTCGGTGACCATCTGCATCACCCGCTGCCGGGTCTCTTCGGGGGTGGCTGCCAGCTCGATATGGTTATCCAGGCTTTTGCTCATCTTCTGCTGCCCGTCAATGCCCAGCACCTTGGGGAACTCGGTCGCTTTCATCTGCGGTTCCACCAGCACGGAGGAGTTGTAGCGGTGGTTAAATGAGCGCACCGCCTCGCGGGCGAACTCGATGTGCGGCTCCTGGTCGATGCCCACCGGCACGGCATCGGCTTTGTAGAGCAGGATATCCGCCGCCATCAAGACCGGATAGCCCACCAGCCCGTAGTTGATATTGTGCGGCTGCTGGCGGACCTTCTCTTTAAAAGTCGGCAGGTCAGTCAGCTTGCCGAGCGGGGTGACCATCGACAGAAACAGGTGCAGCTCGACGACCTGGGGGACATGGGATTGCACGAAGAGGATCGACTCCTCCGGGCGGATGCCCGCTGCCAGCCAGTCGAGCGCCATCTCATAGGTATTCTGGCGCAGATTCTCGGTGGATTCCACTGTGGTCAGGGCGTGCAGATCGACGATGCAGTAGATGCATTCGTATTCATCCTGCAGGTCCACGTAGTTTTTGATCGCCCCCAGGTAATTGCCCAAATGCTGGCGGCCCGTAGGCCGGGCGCCCGAAAAGACGCGACCTTTTTTGACGGCAACTGCGCTCATAACCCCTCCTCCAGCAAGTTGCGCACCAGTTCGTTCACCTCGCCGGGTTCGACATGGCGCCGGGTTTGCAGCTTGGAATAAATCAATTTGCCGTTCACACTCAGCTCAAAACGACCTCCGTCCGAAGGCACCAGGGCAAACGATTCGATCTCAGGTTCGAACTCCTTGAGCAGTTCGGCTGCCAGACCGACAGCCCGATCCAGGTAGTGTCAAACCGCACAGTAGACCAGCTCGATTCGTAATAGCATTACCAGCCTCCTTAAGTAAAAACTCCGCCGGTGACACGACGGGGTTTAAGAGCCAGTTTCACTCGTCCGGGTACGCTCCCCAGCAGGTCTGAGAGACAAGCTGCGGATGAATACCCTTTGCCCAGATAACGGTGGCAACTCCGGCGCAGGCTAATCCACCCGGAGAGGTGTTTCACCTGGCAGCTCCGAGGCCCATTCGGCGCCAGCGCTCGGGCGGAGTTTTCAGCCGCTACCGCTCTCTATACCGCCGCTTCGACGCGTACTAGCCCTCTTCATCGCTGTTAGATCTTTACACGCAAAAGTATATCACATTAGCTGCCTGGTAAACTGGCTATTATCATAGGCTCTCTGGGAGTTACCGTGGAAAGTCCCGGATTTGCTCCGCTCAGAGAGATCGATCTTCCTTGCCTCTAACAGCTTGCTCGTACACCGTAGAGCAATCCGGCGCGATAGCCAGCTACTTTATGCTAAAATGAATTACAGAACAGATCCCGGGGAACATCATCGCATCACTTCTCAACGTTCGATAAATCCCGGCAGAAGGTGGCATAAGTTTTAAGGTTGAGGCGGTCACGATGAATGGGCCTGATATACGTCCTTCTCCCATCGCCGGACAGTGGTACCCCGCAGACCAACGGCGCCTGGCTGATAGCGTCGATGGATATATCCGTGCCGCGGGTTCGATCGCCATTGAGGGTGAGATTGTGGCCATTATGGCGCCTCATGCCGGGCACCTTTATTCTGGACCGGTAGCCGGCTACGCATTTGCCGCGCTGCAGGGCCTAAAACCGGAGCTGGCGGCAGTGGTATCGCCCATGCACTACCCCTACCATGAGCCGTTGCTCACCAGCGCCCATGAGGCGTATTCGACGCCATTGGGTACAATTCCTGTGGACCGGCAGGCAATTGACGCCCTGGAGGCGCAACTGCAGATTCTGCTGGGCCATGGACTGGAGCCGTTAAAAAACGACCCGGAGCATTCCCTTGAAATCGAGCTGCCCTTTTTGCAGCGCGCTCTGGATACGGATTTCCGCTTGCTGCCGGTCATGGTGCGCGATGCCAGCCCACGCCTCACCCGCCTCCTGGGCAAGGCATTGGCAGCCGTGCTCTCTGGGCGGCAGGCGATCCTGGTCGCCAGCACGGATTTATCTCACTTTTACCCTCAGAATGTGGCCAGAAACCTGGATGGCGAAATACTGCGCCGGGTGGAGGCTTTCGACCCCGCCGGGCTGCTGAAAGCCGAGGAAGAGGGGAAAGGCTTTGCCTGCGGGAGGGGCGCGCTGGCGGCAGTCATGTGGGCTGCCCAGGATTTGGGGGCAAACCGCGCCCGGGTGCTGAACTACGCCACCTCCGGGGATGTGACCGGCGATTTCAGCCAGGTGGTAGGCTATGGCGCTGCGGTGTTTTTTTCCGCCGCTTCTTGATGATTTCAGGTTCAGGTAGCACGATTGATGGATAGCACCCTTACAATTGATTTGCTCAAGCTGCTGGCTGTCGTTTTCCTGGTGATAGCCAATGGCTTTTTCGTCGCCGCCGAATTTTCGCTGGTCAGCGTCCGGCGGACACGCATCACCGAGCTGGTTGCCCAGGGAAACAGCCGGGCAAAGTGGGTGAACAAGGCCATCCAAAACCCGGACCGCGTGATCGCCGCCACGCAATTGGGCATCACCCTGTCCAGCCTGGGGCTGGGCTGGATCGGCGAGCCAGCCCTGGCGCACCTGATCGAACCGGTCGTCAATTTATTTCCGCAAGCGGTGCAGTCGGGCGTCTCTCACGGCCTGTCTGCCGGCCTGGCATTTGCGGTGATCACTTTTTTACACGTTGTAGTTGGAGAACTGGCGCCTAAATCCATCGCACTGCAAAATCCGGAGGGCACCTCCCTGGCGATCGCCCAACCGACAGTGTGGTCGGAGTGGTTGTTCAAACCCATCATCTGGGTGCTCAATGGGACCGGCAACGCCTTGCTGCGCCTGATTGGCATCCAGCCTGCCTCGGGTCATGAGCTGGTCCATTCCGTCGCGGAGCTGAAAATGCTGGTCACCGCGAGCACAGAGGGCGGGGTATTCCAGGAGGAAGAGAGCGAAATGCTGCACGCCATTTTCGACCTGGGCGAGATGCTTGTCAGGCAGGTGATGATCCCGCGCACCGAGATCATCGGGGTCGAGGCCGACATGCCGTTGGATGAGATCATCAAGCTCGCCACCCAATCCGCTTACACCAAACTCCCGGTATATGAAAACAGCCTGGATCAAATCCTGGGCATCGTCCACGTCAAGGACCTGCTGCGCAAGCTGCAATCGCCGGATTGCGAGGATTGCACGGCCCGCTCGCTGGCCCGCGAGGCCATCTTCGTGCCGGAGACGATCCCGATCAGCGCTTTGCTGCGCCAGTTCCGCGCAGACCGCCAGCACATCGCCATCGTCCTGGATGAATACGGCGGCACGGCGGGCCTGGTGACGCTGGAAGATCTGCTGGAGGAAATTGTCGGGGAAGTTAGCGACCCATTCGATAAAATCAACCCGGAGATCCAGCTACTGCCCGATGGCTCCGCCATGATCGATGGGTTGGCGCTCATCGAAGAGGTAAACCAGGAGCTGGGGCTGGATCTGCACGACCCGGATTATGACACCATCGCCGGCTACGCTCTGGGAAAGCTGGGGCGCATCCCCAGGCAGGGCGATGTCATCGAGGCGGATGAAATCCGCTTGAAGGTCGAGAGCATGGATGGAATGCGGATCGCCCGTCTGCTGCTCAAGCGAACGGGAAACGCTCCTGAAATGCGGCCCACAGATGGCTGACTTCCTCTAAATATTCGAGTTCCCGATTTACTCCCTGGCGCGGTCATCCTGTTACCCATGCCAACTTACCTCGAAATCGCTGTGAATGTGCCCCAGGTGGCAGGGGTATTCCACTATCACCTGACCCCGGAACTGAATGGAAAGATCCGCATCGGGCACCTGGTGGAGGTGCCGTTTGGGAATCAACAGGTCCAGGGCGTGGTCCTGGGGTTCGTAGACCAGCCTTCCGTAGCAGAGACGCGCCCGGTGACGGGGCTGGTTGACCCGGATGCGGTGCTGACCGAGGCCCAATTAAGGCTGGCGGAACACCTTTCGCGCAGCACCCTGGCTCCCCTGGCAGCCTGCATTGGCTTGATGCTGCCTCCTGGGCTTGGGCAGCAAGCAGATACCCTGTACACGCTCAACCTCAAGGGCGCCCAAACCGCTTTGAGCGCGACACAGAAGCGCCTGCTGCGACTGCTGGATCAGCGCGGCCCGCTGCGCGGCCGCCAGATCGACAGGGCTTTGCCGCGCGCCAACTGGCGTCCGGCAGCCCGGTCGTTGACCAGGCGCGGGCTGGTGACCGCCCAGCCGGTGCTCCTGCCGCCAAGTGTGAGACCCAAAACCGTTCGCACCGTGCGCCTGGCGAGCGCCCCGGAAGCGGTGCAGGCCAGGATGAGCGAGGTGGGAAAAACCGGAACCGCAGCCCTGGAGCGCCGGCAGGCCATCTTACGCTATCTGCTTGGCGAAGCGGAGCCCGTGGAAGCGAGCTGGGTTTATGCAGAAAGCGGGGGGAATCTCTCCGACCTGCGCAAGCTGGAGTCCTTGGGGCTGGTGCAACTGGGGGAGAGCGAAATCTGGCGCGATGCCCTGGTCGGTGTGGACTTCCAGCCTCCCGAGCCGCCCGCCCTCACCCGCGACCAGATGGACTGCTGGAGAGAGATTCGAGAAGGGATCGAAATCGCCGGGCAGGGCGGAGAAGTTCAGCCATATTTACTCCATGGAGTTACCGGGTCTGGCAAAACCGAGATCTACCTGCAGGCCGTCAACGCCACGCTCAAGCAGGGCAGGCAGGCGATCATCCTGGTGCCCGAAATTGCCCTCACGCCGCAAACAGTGCGCCGCTTTATGACCCGTTTTCCGGGAAAAGTCGGGCTGGTCCATTCCGGTCTCTCAAGCGGTGAGCGTTACGACACCTGGCGGCGAGCGCGGGCGGGCGAATTGAGCGTGGTGGTGGGGCCGCGCAGCGCCCTGTTCACCCCTTTTGCAAACCTGGGCTTAATCGTGGTCGATGAATGCCACGACGACAGCTATTACCAGAGCGAGTCTCCTTTTTACCACGCCCGGGAGGCCGCGGTGGCTTACGCCCAACTGGTCGGGGCGGTCTGCCTGTTGGGCTCGGCGACGCCAGATCTAACCAGCACCTACCTGGCTGCCCAAGGGCAATGGCGCTATTTGAAACTCCCGGCTCGCATCCTGGCGCATCGCCAGGCGATCCAGGCGCAGGCGAAAAAGCTGAACCTGGATTCTCGCTACCGCCCGTACGAAGAGCAGGCTGAGACGATCGATCTGCCTCCGGTTGAGATCATCGATATGCGCCAGGAGCTGAAAGCCGGCAACCGCTCCATCTTCAGCCGAGCTTTGCAAGAGTCGCTCGCGGAGGTGCTTGAGTTGGGGCAGCAGGCGATTATGTTCCTTAACCGACGCGGCACAGCTACTTACGTCTTCTGCCGCGACTGCGGGCAGGCGCTGAAATGCCCGCGCTGCGAGATTCCGTTGACCTACCACGCCCCTGAGGGTGCGCTCACCTGCCATCACTGCGGTTACCAGCGCAACATGCCCAGGCAGTGCCCGCGCTGCCAGAGCACGCGCATCCGCCAGTATGGAACTGGGACGGAGCGGGTGGAGGCCGAAGTGCAGGCCGCATTCCCTGCCGCGCGCACCCTGCGCTGGGATTACGAAACCACGCGCCAGAAAGGGGCGCACGAAGCGATTTTGAATCATTTCATCGCCCAGCGGGCCAATGTCTTGATAGGCACCCAGATGCTAGCCAAGGGTTTAGACCTGCCGTTGGTAACCCTGGTGGGTGTGGTGCTGGCGGATGTTGGTTTGAACTTCCCGGACTACCGCGCCGCTGAGCGCACCTTCCAGGTGCTCACCCAGGTTGCCGGGCGAGCGGGGCGCAGCCCGCTGGGCGGGAAGGTGATCTTGCAGACGTTCCACTCGGATCATTACGTCATCCAGGCTGCCGCGGGTCACAGTTACCGCGATTTCTATCAAAAAGAGCTTGAATACCGGCGCAGGTTAGGCTATCCGCCCTTTACGCAACTGGTGCGCCTGGAGTATCGCCATCGCGACCCGCTAAAGGCAGAGGAGACAGCCAATAAGCTGGCAGCCCAGATTCGCACCTGGATAGAGGTGGAAGGCTACCGTTCTACCTCCATCGTTGGGCCTGCGCCGTGTTTCTTCACCCGTATAGCGGGTTTTTATCGCTGGCAGATTATCCTGCGCGGCCCGGACCCGGCTTCTCTACTGCAAGCCCGCTCTATTGGCGAGTGGCGCATTGAAGTAAATCCGCCATCTTTGCTATAATTGATCCTGGTTCCGGATGCTCAGGCATCCCCCCTACCCCGCGCGGCGGGCAAAAAAGGAGACAGCCATGGCACAAGCCCGGCATGAACTGCTCACCTGGGAGGAAGTCGATCGCCTGATCGACCATCTGCTGCCCCAGTTTCAATATGAGTTCGACGCAATGGTGATGATCACACGCGGCGGCATCGTCCCCGGCGGGATGCTCGCAGAAGCCATGAATATCACCCACATTTTAACCGCCGCGGTGGATTTCCCGGCCCAGTTGGAGATGGAGAGAACCAGATTGCTTGCCTGGCCAAAATTCATTCAATTTCCCGATGACAGCCTGCTCACCGGGCGCAGGGCGCTGGTCGTGGACGATGTCTGGGGGTCGGGGCGCACAATTACGACTGTAAAAACCCGGGTTTCAACAGCAGGCGGATTCCCCAATACCTGCGTGCTGCATTTCAACCCCTACCGCAACCTGTTTGGCGGCGCTCGCCCAGATTATTACGCGGCCACCACAGACGCGCACATCGTATACCCTTGGGAAGTGGATAGAGGGGTAGATCGGGTGCTGCTGGAGAGTATGCCGCGTTCCCCATCCTAAAGGGGCAGAATAGCTGTACAATGCCTTTCCGGGGGGGTTAGAGCGCTGAAACAGCCAGGGCAAGGTTGTAGCGAAATTCCGGGCGGATGAAATAAGACCAGACCTCCTGGAAGGTGCGCATCAGGTGATGGCGCTGTTCATACTGGTAGGCAAGATAAGCCATTATCGCTTGCGGGTTTTGCCTCTCCAGCAGGGGCCGGGATGTCTGCTGTTCATCCCACTGGGTGAGAAAATCCTTGAGCAGCTCGGTAGCCACCTGGGCGTCGTTCAGATCACCCAGGTGATCCTGGAGTTTCTTGATATCGTTGATTACCGCGCTGGCGGTATTCCCTAATACCTCTCTGAAGAACTCAACGGTATAGCGCAGCTTTTTGAGCTCGATCCTCAAGGCGTGGAGTTGCTCGATGGAAGCGTTTTCCAGAATCGCGTCGAAGGCGCGCACGGAGGCCAGGCGCGTGTAGATCAGCGCAGGCGCGATCTCCCGCACCAGGCGCGGCGCAGGGCCGTTTTTTGCCGGCTGGCGGGCGCCCGCCCCGGGGGTCTGAACGAACTCGTGGAATTTCAGCTTGAAAGAGCGATATTTCTCGCCTTCCAGGTAGGCAAGCAGACCCCCCTGGCTGGACTCGCGCTCCCGCCTCCAGGCGTTCAGCAAAGGCTGCAAACCCGGGTCGAGCTCAGGCGATTGGGCGCGCAGATAATTTTCTGCTTTGTCCAGGAATACATCCAGATCACGCACTCGACCCAGGGCGCGGCCAGTTTGGCGCAATCCCTTCAAATGGGGTCCGATTGTTTTCGGCTCAAACGCATCCGCGAACACCTCGATGGCAGCTCGCATTCGCCGGGTGGCGACGCGCATGTCGTGCAATTCTTCGATATCTTCGCCCAGCCGGGTGCCTTCCTCATGCAGGAGCATCCGCCCGAAATGATAGCGCAAGACTTTTCGCCCGGCTTCCGCCAGCGGGTCATCGGGCAGGACGCCCGGGGCTGCCAACGCTCTGGCCGCCTGGATAAAAAGCAGCCATGCGTCTGCGGCGAGCGTTCCCTCAGACGAGGGTTCAGTTTCCGGTTGAGGGGATTTCCCGCCCTGCTCGCCAACGGGAGTTGATGCAATCTCAGCCGGTCCCGATTCCATCCGGGATTCAGGCGCTGGCTGGGTTTCATGGACAGCAGGCTGAGCGTATCCGGGGAAGACCGCCATACCTCGAGCCAAAAACTGCTGGCGCCAATAGCGTGTCCGGCTGCGCGATAAGCCAACGCTTCGGGCAACCTGGCGAGTAGGCTGTCCCCCATCATACAAGAGCAACAAGCGAGCGCACCGCTGCCAGCGCTCGTTGTGGTCTGCGCCCAGCATGCGCTCAAGCTGTTCCCTTTGCTCTTCGGTCAGAAATCCCTGGCTCATCGCTTTCCTTTCTTGGCGAGCTGGTGGTAGTTGATCAGCCAGAGTTGCCCATTCACAAGCGGCTCCTTGGGCTGCGGCTTGAGCCGCTCGTAGCTGCCATCGGATTTCATCCGCCGAGCTTTGACATTATCTGCCAGGTAGGTATCCAGCACCTTCGTGCGCAGGTGGCGAATCAGGCGTGGGTCCTGCACCGGGAAAAGAACCTCTACCCTCCAGTTGATGTTGCGCGGCATCAGATCGGCGCTGCCAATATATATTTCTTCTTGACCGGCATTGCGGAAATAGTAAATTCGGCTGTGCTCCAGGAAGCGACCCAAAATGCTGGTGACCTGGATATTCTCGCTGATGCCAGGCAGTCCGGGGCGCAAACTGCAGATCCCCCGCACCAATAAGTCCACCTTAACCCCCGCCTGCGAGGCTCGGTAGAGCTGCTGGACCATGCGTTTATCCACCAGCGAGTTCATCTTGAAAATCAAGCGCCCATTTCCCTCGCGCTGTTGGTGCTCGATCTCGCGCTTGATCAGCTCTTCCATGCGCTTGCGCAGATTAACCGGCGCCACCAGTAATTTCTGATATTCTTTCTTGTTGGAGTAGCCAGTCAGATAGTTGAATAGATCGGAGACGTCTGCGCCGATGGCTTCATCCACCGTGAACATGCCCAGGTCTTCATATAGCTGGGCGGTCACGGCGTTGTAATTGCCGGTGCCCAGGTGCATGTAGCGGCGGATGCCTTCGCCTTCTTTGCGCACGATTAGAGCGATTTTGGAGTGCGTCTTCAGCCCGAGCAAGCCATAAATGACGTGCACGCCGGCGCTTTCCAGTTTTTTTGCCCAGCCTATATTGCTTTCTTCGTCGAACCGAGCTTTGAGCTCTACCAGCACAGCCACCTGTTTGCCATTCTCCACTGCTTCCAGCAGAGCCTCCACCACCGGCGGGTTGCCACCGACCCGGTATAGAGTCTGCTTGATCGCCAGCACCTGCGGATCCCGGGCAGCCGTTTGAAGGAATTCAACCACCGGATTGAAGGACTGGTAAGGATGGTGAACCAGGATATCTTCCCGCCGGATGGCGGCGAAAATATTGCCATCCAACTGCTCGGGTTGCAAAGCATATGGCACCGCGGGGATAAACGAGGCGTCTTTCAAGTCATGGCGATCAATCTGGTAAAGCTGCATCAAGCCGCTCAAACCCAGCGGGCCGCGCAGGGTATAGATATCGTTCCGTTCCAGCTCGAGATTCTTGAGCAGGATATTGCGGATATGATCGGGCATGTCATCGTTGACCGTCACCCGCACCACCGAGCCGAAACGGCGCTGACGCACATTCTGCTCAATCGTCTCAAGCAGGTCAAACGCTTCAAGCTCCTGAATTTCCACGTCGGCATCGCGGGTGACACGGAACGGATGGGCTTCAAGGACTTCCATGCCCGGGAAGAGCTTATCCAGGTTCACAGAGATGGCCTGTTCCAGCCAGACGAAGTAATGATGGTATGGCACGGTTCCGTCTTTACGCACTCCTCCCGATGAGCGCTTGATCGGCACTAAACGAGGCAATGTATCGGGCACCTTGATGCGGGCGAAGTGCTCAAGGCCTCTTTCGTCCCGGATCAAGACCGCCAGATTGAGGCTCAGATTCGAGATATGCGGAAAGGGGTGCCCCGGGTCAAAGGCAAGCGGGGTCAGCACCGGAAAGATCACTTCGTCGAAGTAGCTTTTGACATGTCCCTTTTGTTTTTCGTCCAGCTCGGCGTAATCCAGGACGTGAATGCCGGACTGATTCAGCCGGGGCAGCAGGTCGTTGCGCAGGCAATCCCTGGCCTGCGCTATCAACTGCAAGGTGGATTTGCGGATGGCCGCGATCTGTTCGGCAGGCGGCATGCCATCTGGAGGCAGATTAACGACCCCGGCATCGACCTGCTTTTTGAGCCCCGACACGCGCAACATGAAGAACTCGTCCAGATTCGAGCCCAGGATGGCGAGAAATTTAACCCGCTCCAGCAGGGGATTGGTTTCGTCCAGCGCTTCCTCGAGCACGCGGCGCTGAAATTCAAGCATGCTCAACTCGCGGTTGATGAACAGCTTGGGATCATTTAAATCCTCAAAATTCTCCTGATCAGTCTGTTTCTGTTCCGTCGTCCTGGTCATGGTCGCTCACCTTCAAGGCGCCGTAAATCGGTCCAGTTACTTAACTCGAAACCCGTCAATCTCTTATCCAGTTAATCGCAGGGCATATATTGTAAGCTTAAATCCAGCGAACCGCAAATACCAGGAGACATCTCTGTAAAAAAAGACCGGTCAGCGCCGGTCTTTTTTACACGAACCGATTCCTGATTTACTGGCTGCGCGTCTGGATCACGTCCTGCGTGCCAGCCGCCTGAACGGCTTTCAACTGGGCCTGTCGAGCGAGATCGGTGGCGCTGGCCAGGATGCGTAAAGCTTCTTCCGGATTGTGGAAGCCCATGCTGTTCTCGGCGGCGATGAAATCCCAACGCAGTTGGGCTTCGCGGTGCAGGTCGCGGGCCTCAGCGAGCAGATTGGCGTCCACCCCAGGGACCGCAGCCGCCGTCTCCATGGATTTGATGGCTGCCACGATGGCCTCCTCGCTGGCATCCATGGTCTCACGCACCTGCTTCTGGATGGTGGCGACCCGCGCGGTGACATAACCCACATCAGTATGGCAGGCTCCGCAGGCGACCTCGGCGTTCAGCAACGGGCTTTGCACGTTGTGTGTGGAAAACTTCGCCGCGCCATCGCGAGTGTAGGGCATATGGCAATCGGCGCAGGCGACCCCGGCTATGTAATGGGTGCTCTCGGCAGTGAAGAACTCGTATTCGGGGTGCTGCATCTTGATCATTGGCGCCCCGGACTGCGGGTGTACCCAATCATTGAAGCCGAGCTCTGCGTAGAAAGCCGAAATGTTTTCGATGAAGGTGCCATCCTTCCAGGGGAAGACCAGATACTTGCCTTCGCCGGCAAAGTAATACTCCACATGGCAGTTGGCGCACACGACCGTGCGCATCTCCTGACGAGTGAACGTGCGCCAGTCTTTGCCCTGGGCAGCCAGAGCCTCCTCCAGGGCTGGATTGGTCACGACGAGTTGCATGGTTTTGGGATCGTGGCAGTTCCCACAGCCGATCGGGTTGCTGATCTTCTTCCCCAATTCCATAAACAGGGTCTTGTCAAACTCCGCCATATCCATCTCGGCCCACAGGCGCGGGTTGCCCGCGCTCTTGCAGGAATAGCATGTGCCGGGCGTCGTTTCGTTGACGCGCAGGGTGGCGCGCACGTCAGTCAGGCTGTTGGCGTGGCCGCGCTCTTCGTTATAGTCTTTGCTGAAGCCGTAGCCGGCGAACAAGGTGACCAGCCGAGGGTCGTCTTCCAATTTGGAATACGGCTCAGAACCGCCGAACGTCGTTCGAGCTTTGTTGCTCTCGGTAAGCTGGAACGTGGTGAATTGATTCGGGTAATTCACGCCCCACTTGGAAGAATCCGCTTCGTATGGATCGATTTCGACGATCGGCGCTACGCCGCGGGGGGCGGGGGGCTGGTTCTTGATATACAGCAGCGTGCCTACCAAGGCAGCCGCCAGTACGACGATAATTCCGCCCAGGATAATCGTTGAGCCAGTACGTTTCATCACCTGTTCTCCTCAGAATGTTGATAAGGCAGCAAAGAGAGGCCGCGCTCGCCATGCGCGGCGCTGCGGTGGCACTCAAAGCAGTAGCGATCGAATGGCATGGCGCTCTCCACCATGTTGGCGACCGTTTCGGCATGACAGCGTATGCAGTTACCCTGGACGACCTCTTTGGAAGCCTCTTTGGCGCGGATGGCGTTGGGTATGTCGCCGAAAACAAAAGCCGTGACGTGGTGGTAGCCCGAGACGGCTTTCACAAAGTATTTTGGGATCAGCGCGTGGGGAGTATGGCAGTCGCTGCAGTTTGCCCATAATTTGTGACCTGCGTGATACCAGCTTTCATAGACTGCGTCCATGAAATGGCAATTGTTGCAGGTGGTGGGGTTGTTCCCCAGGTAGGCGGTAAAATCGGTGACATACAGTCCCACTCCGATCGCGATAGCCATAGAAATGAGCCCCAGGGTAATTGGTAATTTCATGCCCTCTCCCTTACCTGTCCAGCCTCGTTGTACTTGTGATTTTTACCACATACAATATATCATGGAGATAAGGAAATTTCAACGCTATTAAGGGTGCCTACCAGTCCTGGGGCGACTTTGCTGGCCCTTCATAATGGGGAAAAATAGAAAAAATATTATTGACAATATCTGCTGAATTTGTTATATTCTAAGCACAGTGGAGGCGAGGATACACGCGCCACGGGCTGGTCGCTCAACCTCTTTAGGATGCATGCGCGTGGGAAGCCAGTGGCAAAACCGGCCAAAGGTCGGTTTCATTTATCTTAAAAGATCGTTCATTCAACCTGGAGCGAAATAAAGATAGACGTTCGATTCTCCTCAATGCGCCTTTATGACAACGGCAGATAAGTCGGCTCGATCTAAAAAAGGAGGTGAGGTCCAATCACGGACGATATCTTCCCCACATAAAGAAGAAAACAAAATGATCGGTTAGAAAGCGGAGCAGGCAAAGCGTAGGAAGCCCCGCGAAGCTATCTACCCATCCTGATCTCAAAAAATATAGGAGGTAACATGAGTAAGGCACTGCGTTTGTTCATTACCTTCGTCATCGCTCTGTCGTTTGCGTTACCCACCAGCGCTGGTGAAGAGCCACCCCCCGATGTTTCAGATTTGTTGTTGCCGGATGGTCCGGTCTCAGTTGAAATCTCCCCCTTACTGTCACGGGTCAGCGGTGAAGTCGAAATCTGGATCCAGTTGGTCGACGCTCCCCTGGCGGTGGCACATGGTCGAAACGCCAAGCAGCAGGGCGGCCAGCTCAACCCCGCACAGCAGCGCGCCTACCTCGCCCAACTGGCGCAAAAGCAGGATGATCTGGTAAACCAGGTTCGTGCTCTGGGCGGAAGTGAGCTGGGCCGCGTCAGCAAAGCGCACAACGCGGTCGCGGTCGCCATCGAGGCCTCTCAGATTGCCGCCGTCGCTGCCCTACCAAACGTGCTCGCCATCCGTCCAGTGATCAATTACGAGCTCGATTTGGAGGCTGTCCGCCAGCATATTGGCGCTGTTGAGGCCGAGATGGCTGGCTTTGATGGCACTGGCGTAACGGTAGCTGTGCTCGACTCGGGAATTGACTACACCCATTTTAACCTGGGCGGCTCCGGCCTCGTGGCCGACTACCTGGCCGCTTACGGCACCGTCCTCACCGATACGCTAAACACCACCCGCGATGGTCTCTTCCCCACCGCAAAGGTGATCGAGGGGTTTGACTTTGTTGGGGAAGTCTGGCCGGGGGGGCCGCTCGCTCCTGACGACGATCCGATTGACTGCGGTCCTGGCACCATCCCTGCGCCTTGCGCGGGTGGCCACGGGACGCACACCTCCGATATCACCGCTGGCCAGAGCGCCGACGGGACTCATAAGGGCGTCGCGCCAGGAGCCAAGATCGTCGCCGTCAAGGTATGCAGCTCGGTCTCGACTGCCTGCAGCGGCCTGGCTTTGCTGCAAGGCATGGACTTCGCCCTCGACCCCAATCAAGATGGGGATATATCTGACGCCGTCGATGTGATCAACATGTCGTTAGGCTCATCCTATGGCCAGATACAAGATGATCTCAGCCAGGCCAGCCAGAATGCCGTCAATCTCGGAGTGATCGTCGTGGCTTCGGCTGGCAACGCCGCCGACCGCCCGTATATCGTAGGTTCGCCTTCTACCGCCCCTGGCGTCCTCAGCGTAGCGGCGACCTTCCATCCGAATGCAAAGCTGTACCTCATCTCTACGGGAGCCACCACTGACAAGGGCGCCATCTGGCAGTCCTGGTCCGCGATGCCGGTCTTAACCTCGGGCCCCCTGGTTTACGACGCAACCAACGCGAACACAAGACGCGGCTGCTCGAATGCTGCTGGCGCCAATCCTTACGCGCCGGGATCGCACACTGGAGAAATCCTGCTGATGGATCGCGGCCTCTGCGCAGTTAGCATGAAAGTCTCCAACGCCGCAACTGCGGGCGCGATCGCCGCCATCGTCGCCAATAACGTCTCGCAGCCTACCTGTGACCTGCCGCCAACGTTCTCCTTTGGAGGCGGAACGCCTTCGATCCCGGGCTATACCATCACGCTGGCAGATGGCAACAGCCTCAAAGCCTCTGCTCTGGGTATAACTGCCACGATTGATCCGGCTACCTCCGCTCCTCTCGTTGGGAACATGGCGGCTTTCTCGTCTCGCGGTCCGAGCCACAGCTTGAATGCCATCAAGCCTGACATCGGCGGCGTCGGCACGGATATCCTCTCTGCCCAGGTGGGCACCGGCACGGGAGAGACACCCTTCGCCGGGACATCCGCCTCGGCTCCGGTCCTTGCCGGCTCGGCGGCTTTGATGGTTGACAAGAATCCAGGCCGCACGCCTGCTGAGGTCAAGTCGCAGTTGATGAACACCGCTGAGGCGAATATCGGTCTCAACTCCTTTGTGTGTCCCGGGGTTGGCGCGCCGATCACCCGCATCGGCGGCGGGGAAGTGCGCGTAAATCGGGCGCTGGATAGCATGACCGCCGCCTGGGATGCCGATGATCTGACCGCCAGCCTGTCTTTCGGTTACCAGGCGCTGACTGGCTCGCAGGCATTCCGCAAAACAGTAGAGGTGCGCAACTACAGCAACACAGCGCGAACCTACTCGATCACGCCCAGCTTCCGCTATCCGGACGATGCAGCCAGCGGCGCTGTGAAAATCAGCGCCCCGGCGAGCGTCAAGGTACCGGCGAACGGCAGCGCCAAATTCGGTGTGATGTTGAAGGTCGATGTGACCAAGCTGCCCATGTGGACCCTAAACGGCGGCAGCCGTGGCGGGGATGGTTTCCGGCTTCAGGAATTCGAGTTCGATGGTTACGTGACCATTGCCGACGCCACCGATGACGTCCACGTGGCCTGGCAAATTTTGCCGCACCGGGCAGCGGAAGTTACCCCGGCGACCACGGACGTGACACTGAGCGGCGGCACAGCCAGCCTGGCGTTGAGCAATGCCGGAGGCGCCGTGGATGGGCGCGTGGATGTCTTCTCCCTTCTGGGCACCAGCGGCCGCTTCCCCCCGCCGTTTCTGCCAGGTCCGGGCGATAACTTCGCGGTCATCGACCTGAAATCGGTCGGCGCCCGCCTGGTGAGCGTCGCTCCTGGGGTGTTTGGCATCCAGTTCTCCATCAACACCTTCGGGACGCGGGCGCATCCCAACTATCCGGCCGAATTCGACATCCTGATCGACGCCAACCGGGATGGCACCGACGACTTCGCCATCTTCAACCTGGAGAACGGGGGCTTCGCCGCCACGGGCCAGAATGTTGTCGCCGCTGGTCCTTTGCCAGCCGGTCCGTTTGCGGTCCGCTTCTTCAACGACGCCGACCTGGATTCGGGCAACGTGATCATGACCGCCCTGCTCTCTGACATTGGCCTGACGCCCGGTACGCAGTTCGACTTTTCGGTCTTTGGCTGCGACAACTACTTCACCGGTTTATGCTTTGACGCCGTCACTGGTATGACCTACACCGCAGGGACGCCGCGATACGTCGGATCAGGCATTCCTCCCACCGGTGTGCCAGCCGGTGGAAGCAGCACCCTGATGATCCAGGCTGTCCCTGGTGGCGATACTGCCTCTCCGTCTCAAACTGGCTTGCTGCTGATGTACAGGGATGCCAGGACGCAACGCGAGGCAGATGCCATCAGCGTGACTCCGTAATCTGCAAATCGGGTTCATCCCATTTCACCATTTCTACTGACCCCCTTCCTCTTCTACACAGGTTCCAGGAGAGGAAGGGGGATCGCCCGCGCGGATGTATTCGCCCCGCTATCAGTTATCAGGTTAGACAAATATCGGTTGAGGGCGTAAAATATGTCCAGGTCATTCGCGCCACCCGAGCCCAATGGATTCCGATGAGTCATTAGCCCGCCTCACGCGGTTCGATATCGCCACCCTGGCAGAAATCCACGACCGGTATTACCCGCAGGTATATCGCTATGTTTGCTACCGGCTGGGAGAGAGCCAGGTGGGCGAGGATATCGCTTCAGAAGTATTTTTACGCTTGCTGGACGCGCTGCACCGCAGGCGCGGGCCGCGCCAAAATCTCCGTGGCTGGCTGTTCGGCACTGCTTCGAACCTGGTGAACGATCACTTGCGCGGCCTGTACCGGCGCCGGGTTGAATCGCTGAACCAGGTATACGAACAGAGCAACGGAGAGATGCTGGAAAAGCATTACGAACAAGGTTGGGAAAAAGAGCAGCTACGCCTTGCCATCCAACAATTGACCGAAGAGCAGCAGCATGTGCTGGCTTTGCGCTTTTCTGAGGCGCGCTCCCTTGAGGAAACGGCCCAAATCTTGGGAAAATCTGTGACCGCAGTCAAAGGTTTGCAGTTTCGCGCTATCGCCGCGCTGCGCCGCATCCTGGGGGATACGTTTACGGAATAAACACTCTGAGGACAACCATCACGGGCCGCTGGTGGCAAATCTATATGAGTTGAAGTGAGCTGCCGCGGCTGGTTTTGCTCACCTCGATGCGGGTGGGGAAGGCGTCTTTGAGCTCGTCAATATGGGTGATAACCAGTATCTTGGCAAAGTCCTGGCGCACCAGGTTGATGGCTTCGATCAGGCGCTGGCGGCCCAGGGCATCCTGGCTGCCGAAACCCTCGTCAATCACCAGCATTTGCAGACGCGCGCCAGCGCGCCTGGCGAGGATCTCCGAGAGAGCCAGGCGGATGGCAAAATCGACCCGAAAGGCCTCGCCGCCAGAGAACATCTCGTAATCGCGAATACCAGCCTGGTCGCTGATCTTGATTTCCAGGGTCTCGCGCCTGTCTTCGCGGCGCTTATCCTTATACTCGGCCTGGGTTTCGAAGCGCACCGACATGCCCCCGGCGCTCAAGCGGTCGAGGATTTCGTTGGCTTTAGCTTCGATCTGGGGCAGGGACTGCTCAATCAGGAGGGCAGGCACACCATCCTTACCAAAAGCGCGCTCTAATTGTTTAAAATGGCCCACCTGAGCGGCGAGCTCCTGGCGCTGCGCGTGCAGGGCTTTACGACGGGTTTTTAAGTCATCCAAAACCAGGACTTTTTGGCGCGCAGCGCCCACTTCCAGACGGAGCTGGTTCTCCTGTTCCTGGAGGGCGATCAGCTCGCGCTCGGCGGAGAGCTGGTCTGGGGCCTGGGCTTCAGCGGCCGCCAGGCTGGCAGCCGCAAGGTCGTGGCCCGCTTGCTGTTCGGTAAGGGCTTGGCGCTGAGCCTCGATTTGGGCGCGCAGCTCTTCGATTTCACGCTCCAGAGGAGCCAAAGCCGCCTGAGCCCGTTCCAGGAGGCGCAGGTCGACTTCTGCCGAGCGAGCGGCGATTTCCAGGCGGCGAGTGGCCTCGTGGGCTGCGGCGTCGTAGCCCGTTGCCTTCAACTGCGCATCAATCTCCGCCAACCTGAGGCGCGCCTCAGGGGCAAAGGTCTCGCCGGCTAACTGGGCAGTGATCTCTTCCAGGCGCGGGCTGCCTTCCCTTTCCCAGGCGGCGTGAATCTCCTCGATCTGGACCAGGCGCGCGCTCAGCCGGGCGCGGCTTTGAGCCTGCTCGCGCAGAACGCTATCGAAGCGGGCAAAGGCAACCATCCGGAATTCGAGCTCCGCCAGGTTGCTTTCGCTTTCGCGCAGCAGCGCCTGGTTGGAGCGAAAGCGGTCGCCCATCTCTCTTCCCTGGGCAGACAGCTCGTCGATCAGGCGCTGGCGGTCTTCCGGTGTGAGCGGCTGGCCGCACAAGGGGCAATTCGCGCCTTCCACCTGGCTGAGCTGGTCGATGCGCTCTTTCAGCTCGTCCATCTCGGACTTCAAGCGCTGATTCTGGGCGCGCCTCTCGGCCTGGTCCTGGCGGGCTGATTGGATTTCCATATCGTGCTCTTCCCGCCGGGAAAGCTGCTCTTCGATGACAGCAATCTCTGCGTCCAGATGATTGAGCTGCGATTGTAGTTGCGTAAACTCAGCCGCCTGCGCCAGCACTGCCTGCTGTTGCGCCTCCAGGGTTTGCACCTCCTGCAGCAGCCGGGCCCGGAAGGCGTTGATCTCGTCCAATGGACCCTGGCGCATCTTTTCGTGCTCGCGGAAGTTGCTGGCGATTTCCTCCCAATATTCTATGTCCGCGCGCGCCTGCTGCCAGACGCGGTAGGCGCTTTCGATCTCTGCCGCGCGGGCAAGGATACCGGCATGGGCTTCTCGCTCTTGCTGGCGGGCGCTGGCCTTCTCTTCCAACCCTTGCAACTGCTGCGCGCTGGTTTGGAGCTGGCGGTTCAGATTCTCCACGTGTTTGCGCTGCTCTGCCAGCGCGGCGATGAGCTGGCGGATGTTCTCCACGCTGCTTTCCTGGGCAGTGCGCAGCCGGGTCAGGCGCTCCAACTCAGCCTGGAGCTCCCCCAACCGGGACTTGCGGGCAACTTCTTCCGCCAGCTCCGCCTCGATCTCGGTCAAGCGCCCCTCCAGCGCAGCGATCTCCGCTTCGATCCCTCTGCGCCGCTCGAAAGCGCGCTGGCGGTAGGTCTCCCAGATTTCCAGGCCGAGGATGCTGCTCAGGATGCGCTTGCGATCTCCCGGGCGCTGCTGGGTGAACAGGTCGGCTTTTCCTTGCAAGAAGAACGAGGCGTTGACAAAAGTTTCGTAATCCAGGCGCAGGAATTGCTGCAGGCGCTCC
>DATEDC010000013.1:0-13449 GCA_035286585.1 Anaerolineales bacterium | reverse complement strand
GTTCGAAAATGGTTTAATGATTGGGATGCTTGAACCTCGACGGTGGGTTAGCTTAATTTTTTTGCTCTCAGCGCTGATGGTCTATGTAGCGACAGCCTGCCAGCAGGCTGCCCCTGCTCAGGAGGTGGTGAAAACCGTCGCGGTGACCGGCGAGGTCGCCCAAGAGAGGGAGGCAACCAAAACAGAAGCCGCAGAGCCGCCAGCCCCACCGACACTGGGCCCGATTGTCCCCACAACGCCGGAACCCGTCGAACCCACCGCGATCCCCACCCCGCTGTCAGAACAACGCACGGTGGAGCTGGAATGGCCACCCCAAATGCGGCTCGGCGATTCGGATGTGGTCCGGCTGTCGCTGATCCCTACCGAGGGTGGCTACAAGCTCCAGGCGGATTACCCCGAACACCGCACGGATAGCAAAGATATCCACGTGTCCCGACCGGGCGGTTATGAGCTAATCGCGGCGGCGCGCCTGGATGGCGTGGGATTCGAAATCTCGCCGCAAGGTGAAAGGCAATTATTCCTGCCGGTTGGCGGGGGGGTCACCTGGTTTTGGTCGATCACGCCGCGCGCCCCGGGCCAGCAGCGCCTGTCGATTGTGCTCTACCTGCGCTGGCTGCCCGCCACAGCCAGCCAGGGCATAGTGCGAGAAAGCGTAGTCTACACCCGCAGCCTGGATGTCCAGGTGCGCTCTTTTTTTGGGCTGACGCGCGGCCAGGCCATGACCGGAGGGTTACTGGGAGTCCTGCTTGGTGGAGGATTGGGCCTGCTCTCGCTGTTGCCCCTGAGGCGCCTCGAGCGTTCTCGCCTGCTGGTTGGTGGGAAGCCAAACGCGTACCTGGTGATTGAACCGCACCCAGACTTGACCCTGCACAAGGAAGAAGATGTCCTGCTGAGGACTCTTTTCAACCGCTACAGCCGCCTGGTTCTGGAGAGTGAATTTCTATCCGGATATTCCGGAGCGCGCTCGTTCCTGGCGCTGCCCATTCGTCCGGATGGGAGAGCAGATGCTTATACGATTGTAAAAGTTGGGCCAACCCAGACAGTGCAACAGGAATATTCCAACTACGAGACATTTGTCAAAGATACCTTACCCCCGATTACCGCCCGTATCCAGCGCCCTCCGGTGAGACTGCCCAAGGGGGAGATATCCGCGCTGCAATATACTTTTATAGCAGAGCCCGGGCGCATGCCCACCAGTTTGCGCCAGGCATTGCTCGAGCACCCCGACCCGGCGCTTATAATGAAAGTATTCGAGATATTCGGACCCAACTGGTGGATGCAGCGTAAGCCGTACACATTCCGCCTGTCCCAGGAATACGACCGCCTGTTGCCGGCGCATTATGTCGTCGAGCCGGGCCAGGGAAAAGGCGCTCCGCTCCATGGGCGCATGTCCCCTGCGGAGGCGGTTTATTCGCGCGGTGAAATCGCCAGCCTGGGCAGGTTTGCGGACGTGCAGGCTCACTCCGATGGGCGCAGCCTGTCCTTGAAGGGGGAGACATCTCCAGGACAACCGCCGCTGCGGGTGCGCTGGTTGAGCCGCGAAGATCCAAACGGCCGCTCCGGGCGCGTCGTCGCCACGCGCTGGACGATTCTGCACGAGCTCACGGCGGGCTTCAATCGCTACGAGCTCCCTGACCCGATCAGCAGGCTGCCTGACCTGCTGGAGCAAACTATCAGCGCCACGCAGTCTACCATACACGGAGATCTCAACCTGGAAAACGTGCTGGTCGGTCCGGGTGATTTTGTCTGGCTGATCGACTTCGCCAGCACGAGAGAGGGTCACCCGTTGTTTGATTTTGCCCGCCTGCAGGCTGAGATCATCGCCCACGTTATCGCGAGGCGCCTGGATTCGCCCGAAGCGCATGCGCGCCTGCTGCGGGAGGGCGCTAACACTCAAGAGGCCGAATTGCACGCTTTGCTCGAGATGGTCGAGACTATCGCCTCACGCTGCCTGTTCAACCCGATGGAGAGGCGTGAGTACTACCTGGCGGCTTATCTCGCCTGCCTGGGCGCTTTGAAGTTCACCAACCTGGAACCCAGGCAGAAACATTTACTGTATCTGACTGCTGCGCATTACTGCCAGAAGCTGGATTGAAGGGTATCCCGGCATTGAAAACTCGAAGGATGACAAATTATGCAGCCGCGCTGGAGTATATATTCAATATTCTTGTTGGCAGTGAGCCTGTCCACAGCGTGCGAAGGCCAGGTTGAGAGCGTAACTGTCACTGAAACCCCGCCCCAGGCAGTGACGGCAACCGCTACTCCCAAGCTGGTGAAGCCAGCCGAAGCGATCGCCACAACCGTTGTCACGGCAAGACCCACCATTACCCTCACACTAACGCCAACCGGAGCGCTGCCCGCCTACTCCGAGGCGCTGTTGGAATCGCTGGTTTGGCAGGAGGTTGAAGGCGTCCCTGGCTATTCACTCAAGGCCCTGAAGGACTGGGAGATGGGCTTTCGCAGCCCAGGTTACTGCCTGCTCGGTCCGTACAGGTGGCTGGATGGTGAACACCTGTTGCTATTCCCCATTGTTGAGCTTTTGCCATTTCAGGATGAAGCTTTTATCGAGGTCGCACAACCGGTTGTTGCCTCCCTGGGCGGTGCAGCGCCATGGATTGTTGGTGAGCCTCAAAGAAGCTGCCAGTTACCGGTCTGGTCACCGGCAGCCCAGGTAGTTATCGAGGTCGTTGCGGGAGAAGCGCGCCTGCGTGACCTGGAAGGGCGTATCACCGCCAGCTTCCCAGGCAGGCTGCCGCTGGAATTAGCGCCGAGCGGCCTGCGCCTGGTGGCAGGCGACTCCTGGATCGATATCGAGAGCGGCGAGGTCGTACCGCTGCCCGGCTTGCGAGCAGATGGCCATTCAAAAATCGGCTGGACGGAGGACGAGCGGCGCATTTTTGGCTGCTGTTTTTACTACGCCGATGTCCGCAGCGGGGAGCGCTGGGAACGCGAGGAATTCCCCGACTTTTTCATCGGCGGACGAGGCTCATGGCCCGGGGAGGAACTCTGGTCCATCAGCCATTGGATCCGCGATGATACCCAGGCGATCGTCGAGCTGTTCGCGTTCTGGTTTTTTCCCCGCCAGTCCGACGGTCTCATGCCTATCCCCATCCCGTTATTCGATCCCATCACCCGCAGCTACGTGGACCTGATCAGCGAGCTAAACCTGGGCACGCCACCCAATTGCGATTTTTACCTTGGTCCCGGGGCTGAACAACTCTGGCTGCAATGCAGCGAGCGAGGCGAGAGCCAGTGGCTCCCCTACGAAGAAGCATACCTGGTTACGTTAGACTCGTTAGAAGTTGTGGCAGTAACCGGTCAGCCTGAATTCCTGGGATGGTCGCTGGACGGTCGTTACATTGTCTACAATCGCAATGCCGAAAGCGATGAAAGCAGGAAGGTAAGCTGGCTATTGACGAGCGATGGCGAGAGCCACCAGCTTGCCGACCCTGCGGCAGCAGGCGTGATCTGGCATCCCTCCGCGCCGCTGGGCGCGCTGCGCTACGAAGAGGGGAACAGGCTGCAGTTTTTCAACGCTGCCAGCGGGCAGACCCGCGAGCTCTTTTTCGAAGGACCCATTCTCGAAACGGTCTGGGATCCAGAGGAGGCGGGCGTTATCCTGCTCACAGCAGAAGGCCGTCTGTGGCGGCTGGAGGACGTTTTCGACGCCAGTCGCGCGCCTGAGGCGATCACGCCTGCGATGTCGGGGCTTCACAGCCTGCGCTGGTCGCCGGATGGCGGGAAGGTGGCGTTCGTCGGTGAGAATGTTTTGTTCGTGGCGACCATAGCGGGTAAATAGAGAATCAGAAACATCCGTCCGGTATTTGTAAATACTGCCAACCCCGGTTTCAGCTCCGGGGTTGTTTGTTTTTCAGGTTTTTATCAACAAGCTGTCAACAGCGTGTCAAGCCTGGAAGGAGTTATTTTGCTATGGTTATAACAAAATAGAACACGTTTGGAAGCTATAGACTCTAGCTCCAATTGAACGCTGATAACGGATTCTCTGCGCCAGCAAGTTGGCGAAGCGGATTGAATGGATTTTTTGAGCAGGCAAATTGACTCGGGAGGTGTTGACATGAAGAATATATTTGCACTCAGCTTTTTCATCCTCGGGCTGCTGTTGGCAGGCTGCTCGCCCGCCAGACGGATAGAACCTGAGGCGGAGATGCCGGTTGCCGAGCAGGAAGTGTTGGTTGGCAAAGAAGGTCATGACCTGGAAGAGGCGAGCACGACCGGCGACCAGGGGTTGCTGGCCTACGTTGCAGATCAAGACCGCCTGGTGATCAAAGACGCCACGATCGACCTGCTGGTTAGCGAGGCGGATGCGGTCATCTTCCAGGTCAACCAGATCGCCGCAGATTACGGCGGCTACATTGTGGGTATGGATACCTGGTATGAGGGCGAGCACAAATACGCTGCGCTGCGCCTGGGCATTCCTGCTGCCTCTTTTGAGAGATCGCTGAACGATCTGCGCGGCCTGGGCATTAAAGTGCTGAAAGAGACCGCCTCGGGTCAGGATGTAACCGCGGATTACGTCGATCTGCAAGCGCAGCTCACCAATCTGGAAGCCACCGCAGCCCGAGTGAGGCAGTTTTTAGAGCGGGCGAACACGGTCGAAGAAGCGCTCCAGGTGAACCAGAAGCTCGCCGAGCTGGAAGGCCAGATCGAGCAGGTCAAGGGCAAGATGCGCTTTTACGAAGGTCGAGCAGCTTTCTCTACCGTATCGGTAAACCTGATTCCGGATATCCCCACCCCCGCGCCGACGCCAGCGCCCGGCTGGAGCCCTGCAGCCACGCTCGAGCGGGCCATCAACGTGCTCGCCAGCCTTGGCCGGGTGGTGGTGGACGCAGGTATCTGGCTGCTGGTGGTGTTCGGGCCGCTGGCACTGATCGCAGGCGCCATTATGGGGATCGCCGGGCGCTTGCTGCGCCGGAAACCGGCTGCCTGATCGAGAAGGAAGGAGCTCAGGATGTACTCGCTGCGGAAAATTTCCCTGACCATTTTGATGGCGTTGACGTTATTCGGGTGCTCGGCGCAAGGCCCCAGGCTGATCGCTGAATACCCGGCTGGAAAGCAACCTGACTCGGTTGAGCCAATCTGGCCTCCCCTGCCTGAGTTTCGACTGGTTTACTACGCCTTCCTGGCGCTGGAAGTCAGCAACCTGGAGCGGGCGGTTTCCAAAGCAGAGACTTTGGCTTACGAGCTGGGCGGCTACCTGGTGCGTTCGGACGCGTGGGACAGAGAAGGACGCAAACAGGTGACCCTGGTCTTTGCACTGCCGATGCCGAACTTCGAAGAATTTCGAAAATCATTGTTCGATTTGGGCAGGCTGCAAACCGAGCGGGTGTGGGGTGAATGGGTGCACTCCGCTCCCGGCGCATTGTCGAACTACGCCGAGGTCACGGTGCAGCTCCTCGCCAGGGGCATCCCCTGGCCTGGGCTGCCGATCGATGGCTGGAACCCAGGGCGCACATTCATCCGGGCTATCGACGTCTTCCTGGCTATATTCGGTACCCTGGCGGATGTGTTGATCTGGATCGGCGTGGTTCTGGGCCCTTTCGCGCTGTTGGCGTGGCTGGGCTGGAAACTGGCGCTGCGCCTGAGGCGCAGGCTTTAATGACTTCGTGGTTCATATCTAAGAAAGGAAAAATGAGATGAACGCCAAAAATTTCGCCCTATTTTTAACCGTACTAGCCATGCTGCTCGCATCTTGCCAACCGACTGCGCCAGCTCAAGTTATGGAAAAACCTCAAGAAGTCCTCAAAACCGTGGTAGTCGAAAGACAGGCTGAGTCAGCCAGCCGCCCCGAGGTGGTTTCGCCATCTGTCATGCCCACCAGCGCCTCGCCGTATTCGAGCGCGGGCGAAGCGCGGCCGCCTTACGAACAGCTCCCTGGACCACAACCCATGCCGGGGAATAACACCTTCGAGGATTACGGCGTCAACCCGTACATCGACGCTTATGAAGATCACCTGTCGACATTCGCGCTGGATGTGGATACGGCCTCCTACACGGTGGCGCGCCGCTACGTGGTGGACGGCAACTTGCCGCCCAGCGATGCGGTTCGGGTGGAGGAGTTCGTCAATTACTTCGACCTGGGCTACCCCACGCCGGAAGACATCGCCTTTGGCATCTACGCAGACGGCGCCCCTTCGCCATTTCACTACGATGAGACTTACATTCTGCGCTTCGGCATCCAGGGCTACCGGGTGCCTGAGTGGCAGCGCAAGCCGGCATCGCTGACCTTCGTGATCGACGTCTCCGGATCGATGAACATGGAAAACCGCCTGGAACTGGTCAAGCGCTCCCTGCAGCTCCTGGTGGACCGGCTGCGACCCGAGGACAGCGTGGCGATCGTGGTCTACGGCTCGACCGCCAGGATCGCCCTCCAGCCGGTGAGCGGGCAGGAGCGCGAGGCGATCCTGGAGGCGATCTACTCGCTGCGCCCGGAGGGGGCTACCAACGCAGAGGCCGGCCTGCGCCTGGGCTACCAGCTCGCGATGCAGGCATACCGTCCCGGGGCGACCAACCGAGTCATCCTGTGCTCGGATGGGGTGGCTAACGTGGGGCAAACGGGACCGGACGCCATCCTGGATGAGATCCGCGGCTACGTGCAGGAGGGCATTACCCTGACCACGGTGGGGTTTGGGATGGGCAACTTCAACGATGTGCTGATGGAGCAGCTGGCGGATAACGGCAACGGGCATTACGCCTACGTGGATACTCTGGATGAAGCCAGGAAGCTGTTCGTAGAAGACCTGACCTCCACGCTGGAGGTGATCGCCCTGGACGCCAAGGTGCAGGTGGACTTCAACCCGGATGTGGTGGCTTACTACCGCCTGCTGGGCTACGAAAACCGGGATATCGCCGACCAGGATTTCCGGGATGACAGCGTGGACGCCGGCGAGATCGGGGCAGGTCACAGCGTCACAGCGTTGTATGCGGTGTACCTGAAAGAGGGCGCCGAGGGGCGCATCGCCACCGTGCAAATGCGCTGGAAAGACCCGGCTACCTACCAGGTGCGCGAGATCAACGGCAACTTCAACACCTGGGACCTGGAGGCAAGCATCGAGCAGACCAGCCCGCATTACCGGCTGGCAGTGATGGCGGCTTTTTACGCCGAAGTGCTGCGCGAAAGCCCGTGGGTGAAAGGCTTGAGCCTGAGCGATATCTACTATCGGGCTGCGAATCTGAAAGAAGAAATCCCCTGGGATGCTGAAGTGGCGGAATTCATCGAGCTGCTGACTCGCGCCAGCCGGTTGCAGGCGTGGGGACAGTGATTACTAAACTGCAATTTCAAGCACAAGCCCTGGATGCTCACTCAGGGCTTGTGCCTTTCTTCTTCAGCCAGGTAGCCCAGCTCGGCCAGCAGCGCCAGGACTTTCTGGGTTGCCCCGGGTTTGATGGTGATCACAGTGGGGCCGAGCGGATCGCCAAGGAAACGGGCGAGAGGCGAGAGGCGCACGGCTTGCAGGAGCTCCGGCGAGCGCAGGCGCAGGATTGTGGCGGTTTCGATGCGGGCTTCGCTGCCGCGCTCTTCCCAGCGCTGCAGGGCCCGGACTAAATTGGGAGGTACAGCTTTGGCGTGGCGGTTGAGCAACGCGATCAGGTGGGCGGTTTTTAAACTCTGCTTCCGCGCTCGAAGGAGCGAGGCAGGCGTTAGGCGGTAGTAGTAGGCGTCCTGGTCGACCTTTACCCATTCGCAAAAGCGGGCTATTTGGTACCTGACCGGAGGCGGCACCAGGCGCGGGGCCCTGATTTGCGCGGTGGAGCTGACCAGCAGCTTCCCCTCTTCGGGTGTCAATCCGGGAGGCGAGGAGCCGTGCAGCAGGTGCCTGGCCCAGGTAGAGAAGCGGAAAGCCGCCGGAGCTGCGCCCTGCGCAGGGGCAGCCAAGTCGAGGATGCCCAGCCAGTGGAGCGGACCGGTGATCATAAAGCGGATCAAGGCGCCTTCGACGCGGTCCCAGTTTTCAAAACCGCGCAGAAATTCACCGCTTGCCTGATCGCGCAGGTACCAGGAGTCGTAATCTCCGGCAGGGCGTTGAAAATCAGGCTGGGTCGTTTTGACTGCGCTGATGAATGACGGCAGGCTCCACCAGGATTTCTCGGGGATCTGGGCGAGCATATCCAGGAGCCAGAGGCGCGTCCGCAGAGGGTCGTTCTGCCAGTCGCCCTCTATGCTGACGCCAGGAAGCTGGCTCAATTCGTTGTATGCCGAGTTATGCATCCAGGCATTGGAGAGGTGAGCCAGGGCATCCACGCGGGGCATCTCGAGGAATTGGCGGACGACTTCCGGCTCGGGCATTCTGCTCTGCGCATCCACCAACCCCAGGCTGAGCAGCAGGGCGAGCAATTGCTCGCGGCTGGGAGCATGGGGGAAGAGGCTCTCCCAGGCCGTGGCCTGGACCTCCGGGGCATCGAGCTCCAGGTTCAGGCGTAAGGCAGCCAGGAGGGTGCAGGCGTGATCGAGCAGGCGATCGTTGGCCAAGATGAGGTAGAGGCGTTCGGCGGCGGCTGCCGGGCGACCGGGCGGCTGCTCTGCGGAAGGTGTAGGTTCGGGCAGCAGTGCAGCCAGGTCGCTGGGAATACAGGCGAATTCCTGCGGCCCGCCTGGAGTGTCCAGGAAAGCGCGGAAAATCAAACCCCGGTACCAGAGCATCTCCACGGCGGAAGCCGGATTCAGATGGGGCTTTTCACGGTCCCGCCTGCCTGGGCCCATTTCCCGGATTTCTCCGTACTTGCGGGTGAATTGACTCCACGCCAAAGCGCCCTGGTGAGACTGCAGCTCCGCCAGGGCATTGCGAGCTTCGGCTGGCAGCGCTTCAAGGATTTCAGCTACCAAATCTGGTTCCAGCAGCGCCTGGACGAGATTTTGGGCCGCCTCCTCAGGTCGGCTGGCGGTAACTACAGGGATCTCCAGGTCGAGCCCCCACAACTCGGCCACAATCCGCAAAAACCCGAGATCGCACTTTTCCAGGCTTTGGGAGAGAGTGAGCATACTGGTTATTTCTAAGGTATGGTCTCTGCAGGAGACGCCTCCAGGCCTGGCAGGCAATGGATCGCTCAGACAATGACTTCGAGAGCGCCGGGTAAAATCTCGACGGATAGCTGGCGCACATCGACGCCAAAACCGGCGAAGATCTCCCCATCGATGTGGACCGGCAGAGAGAGGTCCGACTCGATCTTCATGCGCTGGAACTTGCCCATGCGCACTTGAGAAAAACGCCCATGGGTGCCGTTCATCACCTCCGGGATCAGGCGCATCATCATCAGGCGGGAAACTTTACGAATACCGGCGTAGTGCAGCGCGCCATCATCGTTCCGAGCTTGCGGCTGAACGTAAAAACCGCCGCCTTCGCGGGGGCCATTACAGAGCACCAGCATCAGGGTTTGCTCCTCCCAACTCTCTTCATCGGTCGAGATGCGCAGGTGGGCGGCGTCATGGTTGAGGATCACTGTCTGCAAGACTGCTAAGAAGTAGATCAAAAAACCGCGCAGATAGGTGAACTTGCGCGAGCGGATGGTGACAGTGGCGTCAAAGCCGATGCCAACGGTGTTGTCCCAATATTCCGACCGCCCGTGGGCGTCTTCCAACCGGCCGATATCGATGCGGTGAGCCCTGCCGCTGAGGATCTGGCGCATGGCGAGAGGTGGTTGATGGTTTACACCGATGGCATGAGCGAAGTCATTGCCGGAACCCATGGGCAGCACGCCCAGGCGCGGGCGGCGTTCGGGGGGCGCCTGCATCAGGCCGTTGATTACCTCGTGCGCTGTGCCGTCGCCACCGGCGGAGATGACCAGCTCGTACCCTTGATCGGCAGCCTGACGGGCGAGCTCAATTGCATGGGTGGGATAGACAGTGCCAGACCAATCGGCGCCGCCAAATTCATCAACGATGGGGCGTAAGTCGGAGGCAGAGCGCCAGGCTCTGCCGAGGTCGGCGTTGGGGTTCAGAATGATTTTGATTCTATGGGCGGGCATGGGCGCTTCCCCTTCCTGAGAGTGGTTTCGATCGAACTTGAGGGTGAATCAATAGCGCGATTTCAACGCCGGCACGGGCAAGATAATCTGCCCCTCGGTGGGATCACCCAGGGCGAGCACCTGGTCGGGCTGAGTGCTGGCAGTCCAGGCTGTATAGGCTGCCACCAGGGCATCCAGCTCGTAGGGGGAGTAGATTTGTTCGTCGGGCAGTATGCCGCGCAGGATGCGGTGACGGGTGATCTCCTCGAAAAAACGCATGGGGTCGGGGACATTTAAATTGCGCTCGTAGAGCAGCAACTGGCGCTGCAGCCGGCCTTCCAGCGAGTGCTTCGAAAACGGCGCGGTGCTGAGCATGGCGGTGAAACAGGCGTGGGGATAAACCTCCAGGAATTGATGAGCCTGATTTTCTTCGGGGTATAGATGATAGGATAGAGCTTCCAGTCTCTTGTATAGTGTAAATCCCATCTGCATCCAGCGCGGGCAATCATTGGCCTGGGAGGCAGTCTGCGGGATAGTGATATGATGCTGGCGGAGCAGGTACTCGCACAGGCGGAAATTGAGCCAGCGACCCGGGCGGGGCGGCGGGGAGAGGCTCTCGCGGATCTCCGGGCGCTGCAATAAACCCAGGTTTGGCTGGCGTGGGGCAGCGATCGCGATCAGAGCCTGGCGCTGACCGGCGGCGAACGCCAGCACCTCATCCAACTTGCCCTGACCGAGGGCGAGCAAGCGCAGGCTGCTATCTAAAGCGGCGTAGGCAAATGGGCGCTGACCAGCGGTGGGATCGATTCCGATGTAGGTGACGTCGCTAAAGAACATCAGTTCTCCACCAAGCCGTACATATGATCTGGAGTAAGGAGGTGTGGAAATTGAGGCCGCAGCTCGCGGCGGGTCTGGTAGCAAAGGTGACAGGCATCCGCGTAGCGTTCCTGGTCTGGCAGCCGGTAGCGGCGGGCAAGCTCTGCCGGTCCGCCTTGCAGGAGCGGTCCGACGATCGGGTGGGCTTCAGGAACGTAGCGCTGGCAGATTTCTTTTAGCGGGGTTGCGAACAGGTTGCCCAACGAGATGCCCTGGCAGATGTGTAAATTCCCGAAGGGGTCGAGATGGACTCGACCCGGAGCGCGCAGGTCTTCGAACGGGCACTCCGTAAACCCCTCCCATGGCTGAGGCCGGGCGTGCTGCACGAGCTTTTCGGCGGCCCGTCCGCGGTACATTACCGCAGATTCGCCGACCGGAAGCTGGCCTGTCGAATGCTCGCTTTGGCCGGTTTGGGGAACAGCAACAGTGATCACGCCCACCGGGATGGCTAAACTCTCGGCTGCCTGGCTGGCGTTTCGGGCTTGCTGGCTGAGTTTTTCACTGTAATGGAAGAGATCGCTGCTCACCGAGAGATCATCCACCAGGCCTTCGAAGGGCTTTAGCCACTCGATCGCGTCTTCCAGGGCGGTCGCCCAGTAGGCGTTGGACACGACCCCGACTTTGAAGCCCATCTGGCGCGCCAGTTGAACGGCTTTACGCAGGATCGAATAGTACATGAACGGCTCTCCACCCTCGAAGTAAATCCAGCGGATCGAACCAGCCTCTCCGGCTTGATCCAGGATCTCGCGGATCTTCTCCAGGGTCATCGTCCCGCTTTGCCAGGGACTGCCCCAGACGAAACAATGATCGCATTCGAAAGTGCACTGGTAGGTGAGGAGCAGGTGCAAACCTGAAAGCTCCATTTCAGCCCTCCTTTCGTGAGGCACAGCATGCCAACAGATTATCCCCAGTTTAGCGCAAAAATTATGGATTTGCAACAAAATAAGGAAGTCTATCATGGTCGGATCGATGACACCTGCATTTTGACGCCAGCGACCGGCGCGACTATACTATAATTACCGGGTAAGCTCACGGTTGAAACGCGAGGTTTTCCCAATAAACAATCATATCAAGGAGTTGCAGAATGGCTGAATCGTTCAAGCTCACCTACGCCACGATGTTCAATCCGCCGGAGGAACTGCATACGCGCTTCGAAGGTGCGTTACAGAAAATCAAAGCTGGATTGGGCAAAGAATATGGGATGCTGATCGGCGGCAAGGAACACTTCGCAACTGAGAAGTTCGAAGACCGCTCTCCAGTGAACACAGAATGGGTGCTGGGCGTGTTCCAAAAAGGGAGCGCAAAAGACGCCCAGGCTGCCCTGGCAGCCGCCCGCCAGGCTTTCCCGCTGTGGAGCCGCACGCCATGGCAGGAGCGTGTAGCGTTACTACACAAAGCCGCCGACTTGATCGACCAGCGAACGTTCGAGATTGGAGCCGCCATGGCCCTGGAAGTGGGCAAGAACCGCATGGAATCGCTCGGCGACGTGGCAGAGACTGCCGATTTGATCCGCTATGCCTGCTACCAGATGGAAAAGAACGATGGCTATGTGGTCGCGATGGGCCGCGATCCACTTGTCGGCTACTCGGCGATCAACTATTCCCACCTGCGCCCGTACGGCGTCTGGCTGGTCATCAGCCCATTCAACTTTCCGACAGCGCTGACCGGCGGACCGGTTGGGTCCGCCCTGGTAACAGGCAACACAGTTGTGGTCAAGCCGGCGACGGATACACCCTGGGTGGTGCGCATGCTGACGGATTGCTTCCGCGATGCGGGATTGCCGGATGGCGTGATCAATTACGTCACTGGCCCAGGCAGCACATTGGGACAGGCGTTGATCGATCATCCCGAGGTGGACGGCATAACCTTTACCGGGTCTTTTGATGTGGGCATGAAGATCTATCGCGATTTTGCCGGGGGCAGGTACGTGCGACCGATCATCCTGGAGCTGGGGGGCAAGAACCCGGCGATCGTCTCGAAAAACGCCGACCTGGAGCGGGCTGCGATCGGAATCCTGCGCTCCGCCTTCGGCTTACAAGGCCAAAAATGCTCGGCCTGCTCGCGCGTGTTCGTGGAAGAGCCAGTTTACGACAAGCTGGTGCCGCGCCTGGTGGAGATGACTGAAAAACTGGTGGTTGGCGACCCCACCGACCGCGCGGCGTATATGGGCCCGGTGATCAATCGCAGCGCCTACCAGGATTATAAAAATTTCAGCGAGGAGCTATCCCAGGCAGGGACGATCCTGACCGGCGGTAAAGCGCTGGTTGGAGGCGACCTTGCCAAGGGCTATTATTGTTCACCGACGCTGGTCGCAGACCTGCCGCTAGACCATCGCCTGTGGCAGTACGAAATGTTCTTGCCGATCACCACGATTGCCAGGGTGAGCGACCTGGATGAGGCGATGAGCCTGGCGAACAATGTCAATTACGGCCTCACTGCTGGTTTTTACGGCACAGACGATGAAGCCAAGTGGTTCTTCGATAACATCCAGGCGGGCGTCACTTATGCCAACCGGCCTCAGGGCGCGACGACGGGCGCCTGGCCCGGCTTCCAACCCTTTGGCGGCTGGAAAGGCTCCGGGTCCACAGGCAAGAACGCGGGCGGTCACTATTA
>DATEDC010000012.1:0-3164 GCA_035286585.1 Anaerolineales bacterium | reverse complement strand
GTATGCGGGCCAGCCGTGAGGCTCCAGCGCTCGCCGGGGAGGAAGGGCAGCTCCAGCGTGGGCTGAGACAGGTTGGCAGGGAGCAGGTCGCCCAGTGCCAGCGCACGCTCCCATGGATCGCCAAACATGCGCAGGTAGAGGAGGATGAAGCCCTGCTCTCCGTACAGGGCGGGCGCCCAGGCATCTTGGGCGTAGAGCAAGGCAAACAGGTGCTGCATTGCCGCCGAAGCGGCGTTCAGCGCGGGATTCAGCCGAGCTGTCTCCGTACGGCGGTATCGAATCTGCGTAAAGCTGCCCTGCCGCCAGCCGTAATACGCCAGGTTGAGCTGGGTGGCTGCGATGTGCATCTCCTGGTACAGGCCCTGGCGACCGGGAATGTACAACCCCAGCGGGTGTAGGCGGTCCTGTCCAGGGGATGGCTGCCCGTACACCCAACCGGCGCGAAACTCCAATAGCGCCAGCAGCAGTCGCGGGTTGACGGAGAGCTCAACCGCGACGCGCTGGATGATCACCGCGCCGCCCAGGGTTTCCTCGTCGACCGTCTCCTTGTAGGTGCTCAGTAATCCGCCGGCCGCCTGGACGAAGCCGTACACGTCAAAGCCGAACGCGGTGGGCGAATAGACCAGCTCGGCATCCGGCAGCAGCAGGTCGTCGCTTGTCACCTCCGCCAGCACGGCGGGGATGGTCAACACTGCTCCCGGGGGCAGAAAGCCATCCCGGGGGACCCCCGGCAGGGTGATGATCTGGCCCGCCTCCACGCCGAAGCGCCCTGCCAGGGCCGGCAAGGTATCTCCGGAGCGGGCAATATAGTCAAACGGGGCGCCTGTCGCTGAGGGGTATGGAGCCTGCTGGGCGGTCTCGGGGGTGGGCTGGGGCAGTTGAGGGGTGAACGCCGCTGCTGGCGGCGGGGTCTGTCCCAGGGGGAGTGGAGTGTGGGCTGCCAGGGTCTGGCGCAGACTCTCGACAGAAAGATCCCGTTCAGCAGAGCTGCCCGCGAAGAGGCCCGGGTAATTGCAAGCCAGGGTGGTTATCAGCGCCAGGAGCAGCAGAGGAGCTTTTTTCAAGCGCTGCTCGGGCGCAGCTCGATCGCGCCCTGTTTTTCGGGGTATTTGCCGACCTTGTCGGCGTAGAAACTGCGGATGAGCTCGAAATCGGCCTGAATATCGCCGCTGGGCTCAAAGGAGGGGCCAAAACCGACCACATTGCGCGGGTAATCCAGGTAAGCCATCACCACCGGCACACCTGCACCCAAAGCGATGTAGTAGAAACCAGTCTTCCAGTAGGGGGATTTGCTGCGCGTGCCCTCCGGGGCGATGACGATGATCAAATCTTCGCGCTCGGCGAAGAGGGCGACGATCTGGGCGACGAAGTTGCTGCGGCTCTCGCGCTTGACCGGGATGCCTCCCAGGAGGCGCATAATTGGTCCCAGCGGGCCGCGGAAGATCGAATCCTTGCCGACAAAATGAAAGCGCATATCCAGGGAATATTTCAGCAGCATGGCGACGAAAAAGTCCCAGGTGGCTGTATGCGGCGCGCCGATCAATACGTAGCGGCGCAAGGCAGGCGGGTCCCCCACGATTCGCCAGCCGGTAAGCCTCATGAGCCATCTAAACAGAGCCTGGGAAAAGGGTGTGCGGGTCTGCGAGTTGGGCATGATCAGGCGTGCTCCTTATTATTCGTATCACTCTTGAAATAGACCGGACAGGTTTCGATTATCCACCCAGGTTGAAGGTATAAGATAGCATTTAAATCGCGATGTTCATCAAACCAATTGCAAAAACCTGTCCGGCCTACTTTATTTAACCCCAAAGCGCCTGTCAAGAGGCGCTTCAGATGCTAAATGAGCGGGGAGGGCGGGATTCGAACCCGCGGACGAGGTTTAACGCCCCGTCAACCGCTTAGCAGGCGGCCCCAATCGACCACTCTGGCACCTCCCCTGGCACCCAGGCGGAGGGAGTGGGATTCGAACCCACGATGGATTGCTCCATACCTGTTTTCAAGACAGGCGCCTTAGGCCGCTCGGCCATCCCTCCAGGCTCGCGAGATCTGTCCCCTCCGGGAATCCGTCCCGAGCGCGGGTATTCTACCATAGGTAGGGGTCGGGTGCAATAATTTACGCTACAAAGGTGCCACGCACGTTCGGAAGTGCGCGGCGCCTGACAGCCCGGCTTTCGTGCTATACTTGGCGCGTGCTGGCCCCGTGCCAGAGGAGGCGCCCCCCGTCAAAATGAGCCACATCGCCCGCTCTTCGCTGATCATCGCGGTCTTTTTCGGCCTGGAAAAGGCGCTCGGGATGCTGCGCAACATCCTGGTAGCCCAAACTTTCGGGCTTTCGTCCGACCTGGACGCCTACAACGTCGCCAACAATTTACCCGACCTGATCTTCGCCCTGATCATCGGGGGCGCCCTGGCGATCGCCCTGATCCCCGTGCTCTCAGAAACCCTGGAGAGGGAGGGTCGCCCTGCCTTGTGGGATTTGTTCGCCCACATCGCCAACCTGGTCTTTCTCATCACCGCGCTGCTGTCGGTCGTGGTCGCCCTTTTCGCCGAGCCATTGGTCCAACGGGTCATCGCGCCTGGCTTCGAGGTCGAGCAGCAACTGCTGGTAGCCGACCTGATGCGCCTGAACCTGATCGCCACGCTGTTCTTTTCCCTGGGCGGGCTGATCATCTCGGGCTTGCAGGCCAACCAGCATTTCCTTCTGCCCGCGCTGGCGCCAAGCATGTACGACCTGGGCGCCTTCTTCGGGATCATCTTCCTGGTCCCGGAGAGAGGCTATCAGGTTGGCCCCATCACCCTGCCGGCCTTCGGGCTGGGCATCCGCGGCCTGGTTTACGGCACGATCCTGGGCGCGACCCTGTTCTTCCTGATCCAGCTCCCCGGCCTGGCGATCTATCGCTTCCGCTGGAGACCGGCAATCAAGCTGCGCCATCCTGGCGTGACGCGGGTCTTAGCCTTGCTGGGGCCGCGCATCCTGATGGTGCTGCTCATCCAGGTCATCTTCGTCGCCCAGGACAACCTGGCTTCCTTCCTCAGCACCGGCACAGTGACCGCCCTGGTCTACGGCTGGCTGATCATGCAGTTCCCCGAGACGGTCATCGGCACGACGATCGGCACCGCGTTCTTACCCACCTTATCCGAGCAGGCGGCGCGCGGCGGGCACA
>DATEDC010000011.1:0-18220 GCA_035286585.1 Anaerolineales bacterium | reverse complement strand
ATGGCCAAGCAGAAATTTGAGCGGACGAAGCCGCACATGAACGTAGGGACGATGGGGCACATCGATCATGGGAAGACGACGTTGACGGCGGCGATCACGAAATATAGTGCGCTGAAGGGGTATGGGGAATACCGGCCGTTTGATTCGATCGACAATGCGCCGGAGGAGAAGGCGCGGGGGATCACGATCAACATCGCGCATGTGGAGTACGAGACGGAGAAGCGGCACTATGCGCACGTGGACATGCCAGGGCACCGGGACTACATCAAGAACATGATCACGGGGGCGGCGCAGGTGGATGGGGCGATCTTGGTGGTGGCGGCGCCGGACGGGCCGATGCCGCAGACGCGGGAGCACGTGCTGCTGGCGCGGCAGGTGGAGGTGCCGGCGATCGTGGTGTACCTGAACAAAGTGGACATGATGGACGACGCGGAGCTGTTGGAGTTGGTGGAGTTAGAGCTGCGGGAGTTGCTGAACGAGTACGGCTTTCCAGGGGATGAGACGCCGATCGTGCGGGGGAGTGCTTTGGCGGCGTTGGAGAGCAAGAGCACGGACCTGGAAGCGGGGGAGTATGCGAGCATCAAGGAGTTGTTGCGGGTGGTGGACGAGTACATACCGGAGCCGGTGCGGGAGGTGGAGAAGCCGTTCATGATGCCGGTGGAGGACGTGTTCTCGATCAAGGGGCGGGGGACGGTGGTGACGGGGCGGGTGGAGCGGGGACAGGTCAAGGTGGGGGAAGGGGTGGAGATCGTGGGGTTGAGGGAGAAGAGCATGAGCTCGGTGGTGACGGGGGTGGAGATGTTCCACAAGTCGCTGGAGGTGGGGATGGCCGGGGACAACTGCGGGCTGCTGCTGAGAGGGGTGGATCGGGAGGATGTGGAGCGGGGGATGGTGATAGCGCAGCCGAAGAGCATCACCCCGCACAAGCGGTTTCTGAGCGAGGTGTACGTGCTGAGGAAAGAGGAAGGGGGGCGGCACAAGGCGTTCTTCAGCGGGTATCGACCGCAGTTCTACATCCGGACGATGGATGTGACCGGGAACATCAGCCTGCCAGAAGGAGTGGAGATGGTGATGCCCGGGGATAATGTCAACCTGGAAGTGGAGCTGATCGTGCCGGTGGCGCTGGAGCAGGGCTCGAAGTTCGCCATCCGAGAAGGCGGCTTGACCGTCGGCGCTGGCGTGATCACCAAGATCCTGGAATAATGGTATAATTCCTCGCCGAATGGCGCCGCCACTTGGCGCTGCCATCTGGCGCAGATAGGTAGGTATGCATGGCTTCGAAGAAAGATATCCGCCCGGTGATCACTTTGGCGTGTACGGAATGTAAAGATCGCAATTACACCTCCGAGAAAAACCGCCGTAATGACCCGGGCCGCATGGAACTCAAAAAATTCTGTCCACGCTGCCGGAGACACACTCTGCACCGTGAGACCAAATAATAGCTGGGCGCCAGGCGTTGCCAGTAGCCTGGCCCCGGCACACACAGGCCAGTAGCTCAATTTGGTAGAGCACTCGTCTCCAAAACGAGCGGTTGTGGGTTCAAGTCCTGCCTGGCCTGCCTGAATAGTGGCAACGCCGTCTCCCGGGGCGGCGTTTTGTCCGTAACAATTGTAAATACTGAACTGCGTGCAGGAGAAAGGCCGGCGCGTGGATTCTGTGAGGAGGCCGTAGTGCCTAAAAGCGATCGAAGTAAACCTGGCGAACGCCGCCAACCCAATGCAATCAGGCGGTATTTTCGCGAAACAATTGGTGAGTTGCGTAAAGTAAACTGGCCTTCTCGCCGGGAGGCGATAAACTTAACAATTGTTGTGCTCGTCGTTACTTTTAGCATGAGCGCCTTGTTGGGTATATTGGATTTCCTCTTCACCCGGCTATTCGCCTTGATTTTAGGGTAAATCCAACCCGCTTTATGCGGCCGCGCGCTAATATGGATGTGTTGATGATGGATAGGTACAACCAGGAAGATCAAACTCCTGAAACTCTTGAGATGGGAGAACAGGAAGATCAACCCGAGGTCGAAGATACCTCGCTGGTTGAATCAGCTTCTGAAACTGAAGTACAGGATGTGGTTGGAGAGCCCGCCCAGCCTGAAGACGATCGCGCTTGGTATGTTGTGCATTGCTATTCGGGCTACGAAAATAAAGTGCGCCACAACCTCGAGCAGCGCATCGAATCGATGGGGATGAAGGATAAGATCTTCGACGTTGTTGTCCCCACCGAAGAGGAGATTGAAGTCAAAGAAGGTAAGCGGCGAACCGTTGAACGCCGGGTTTTTCCCGGTTACATCCTGGTAAATATGATCTTGAGCGAAGAGTCGTGGTACGTGGTGCGCAATACCCCGGGTGTGACTGGCTTCGTCGGTATGGGGAATAATCCCACCCCGCTCCGCCCGGAGGAAGTCGCCCAGATCATTAAGCGCATGGAAGCTGAAGCGCCGCGCATCAAGGTAACCTTCAAGTCCGGAGAACGGGTGCGCATCGTGGACGGTCCGTTCAACGATTTCCGCGGTACAGTCTCCGAGATCGACATGGAGCGCGCCAAGGTGCGTGTGATGGTGAATTTCTTCGGGCGTGAAACCCCGGTAGAGCTGGATTTCTTGCAGGTAGAGAAAGCATAATCGCTGGCAGAAGCCGGCGTATTTGGTGGGAGGGTGTTATTGCCTCACCCGCTATCACCACGAAGGAGAAGTTGTTGTGGCAAAAAAGTTAAAAACCATTGTACGTCTACAAATACAAGCCGGGAAAGCCAACCCGGCTCCCCCTATTGGCCCGGCACTGGCGGGTCACGGTATCAACTTGATGGCTTTCTGCAAAGAATACAACGTCCGTACTGCCAACCGGATGGGCGAGATCATTCCCGCTGAGATCAGCATCTACACCGACGGCTCTTTCACATTCGTGCTCAAGACCCCGCCCGCCGCGGTGCTCTTGAAAAAGGCTGCGGGTATTGAGAAAGGCTCAGCCCAGGCTCCGCGGGAATTTGTGGGTAAGGTGACCCGCGCCCAGGTGCGCGAAATTGCAGAGCTGAAAATGAAAGACCTGAACGCCCTCGATATTGAAGGCGCCATGCGCCAGATTGAGGGCACCGCCCGCAATATGGGCATACGCATTATCGATTGAAACCCTGTGGGAGGGCGCCCGAATTTGCCCGTTTGCACCACCAAGGAGTAAATGATGTCAAAACATGGTAAGAAATATTTAGCAGCTGCCGAAAAAGTAAACCGCGATCTAGACTACTCGCCCGATGATGCCATCGCCCTGGCCAAAGAGACCTCGCCCTCCAGCTTCGATGCAACCGTGGAAGTGCACATCCGCCTGGGCGTTGATCCCCGGCATGCCGACCAGCAGGTGCGTGAAGTGGTCGTGCTGCCCCATGGGCTGGGAAAGACAGTGCGCGTCCTGGTTTTTGCCCAGGGCGAAGCTGCAGCCCTGGCTCGCGAAGCCGGCGCGGACGTCGTCGCCGATGACGATGAAACCATAAATAAAATTCAAAGCGGCTGGACGGAATTCGATGTAGCCATTGCCACGCCGGATATGATGGGCAAGGTGGGTCGCCTGGGGCGCGTCTTGGGACCGCGCGGCTTGATGCCCAATCCCAGAGCGGGCACGGTTGTGCCCGGCGAAGATATCCCCCGCGTGGTGAACGAATCCAAAGCAGGGCGCGTGGAATTCCGTGTGGATAAGACGGCCAACCTGCACGTTCCGGTTGGTAAAGTCTCGTTTGAACAGAAAAAACTGTATGACAACCTGGCGGCTTTGATGGAGGCGGTCAAGAAAGCTCGCCCGGCTGCCGCCAAGGGCACCTACATCCGCCGGGTGACAATTACCACCACGATGGGGCCTGGCATTAAAATCGATCCGGTCCAGGCGCAGGCTATGGAGGTTCGCGAGTAACTTAAGTGCCCCTGGTTCATTGAATTCTGCTTCGCCAAAGACAGCAGGCGCTGAAGGCTTGGCGGCGATTGCCGCTGGACCCGCCAGCTTAATCTCCTGCCGAGGTGGAGATGGCTCCATACCGGAGCGGCTGAACTTTTAGTTTCCGGTTTTTAGTTGGAGAGTCTTTGCCCGGCTCGAGCGAGGCAAAGACTTTTTATTTGAAAGGAGGTGAACGATTTGGCCATCAAAAAGGAACGGAAAGAGGAGCTTGTCGCTGAATATGGAAAATGGGTGAGTCAAAGCCGGATTCTGATTCTTGCGGAATATACCGGTCTTACCATGAAACAGTTGGATGAGCTGCGCCTGAAACTTCGCGAGGTGGGCGGCGAATTCCATATCGTAAAGAACACGCTTGGCAGGCTGGCTGTGAAGAACGCCGGTTTGGCTTTGCCGGAAGGTTTTTTTGAGGGCAGCACGGCTGTTGGTTTTACATATGATGACGCCCCTGCCATGGCAAAAGCAATCAACGAGTTCGCGCGTGCATCCGATGCCCTCAAGCTGAAAGGCGGCTACCTCGGTCAAAACCCGGTCTCAGCAGAACAGATTAAAAACCTGGCTGACCTGCCGCCCTTGCCCGTCATGCGAGCTTTGCTCATGGGCACCATCCTGGCGCCTGCCAGCCAGCTCGTCCGCACCCTGGCCGAACCTGCCCGCCAGTTGGCTTCCGTGTTCAAGGCGTATGCCGAAACGGGCGCGACCGCAGAATCCGCATAGAGTTGAAGCAGAGATAATCGTCGGGGTTGGCTGGGTGTCTATCCCGGCAGCCCTGAAAAGAAAGCAGAATTACGTCACATAAATGGTTCTTTGGGAATCGCCGTGGTGGAACACCGGATTTGGGGGTGTGAGCGTGCGGACTCACGCTCACACCCCCAAATCCGGGACTTCCCACGGAAACTCCCAGAGAGCCACATAAATTACCATTTACAAAGGAGTATAAAATGGCTGATCTGGATAAACTTGTTGAACAATTGAGTAAGTTGAATGTGCTCGAAGCTTCCGAGCTGGTGAAGAAGCTGGAAACTGCCTGGGGGGTTTCCGCCGCTTCTCCTGTCGCTATGGCTTCCGCTGTTGCGCCTGTTGCCGCCGCTGCGGCTGAACCCGAGGAAGAAAAGACCGAGTTCGATGTGGTCATCAAGGATGCCGGTCCAAAGAAAATCGAGGTCATTAAGACCATCCGCCAGCTAACCAGCCTGGGGCTGAAAGAGGCCAAAGACCTGGCAGAGACGGCCGGCGGTAAAGTCTTGGAAGCCGTCAGTAAAGAGGCTGCCACAGACGCCAAGGCCAAGCTTGAAGCTGCTGGCGCAGTCATCGAAGTTGCCTGATCTTTAGCTGGTGGGTAAACTTCTCCTGCCTTGGATAGGTTCCTGGCGGAGAAAAGCCAATATACGTGCGGGTGTGCAGACTGCTTCTATTGCAGCCTGCACACCCTTTTATATAGGGTGCTTTGGGTCGGACCTGGAGAACGGATTATCGCCCGGTTTCAGGTGTGATAAACTTCAGTTATGATTCTGAGGCAATTTTTCTAAGTTGTAGTGGGAGGGTGATTCTTGTGAAGCGGTTGCTGTTCATTGTATTCCACATTCTCCCAATATGCCTGCTGATTGCGGCTTGCGGGAGCGATGCGGAGAACGGCTCTCCGGCCTCAGGCAACCCCGCCAGGGGAAAAGTGCTATATCAGAAGACGATTTTGAGCCCCAGGGCTGCACCAGGTTGCATCACTTGCCACTCGCTCGAAGCAGGTGTGACCCTGGTGGGACCCTCTCACGCTGGCGTTGCTGAGAGGGCTGGGTCGATGGTCCCGGGATTATCCGCCGAGGGTTATTTGCGCGAGTCGATCATCAACCCGGACGCCCACGTGCTGGAAGGCTTTTTCCCGGGAATTATGTACCAGGAGTTTGGCGAAGATTTAAGCGAGCAGGAAATCAACGATCTGGTTGCCTTCATGTTAACCCTTAAGTGAAGTGGGCTCGATTGACAACCCAGGAAGGAGCCATTGTGAGTGAGAAACCCGAGCGTAATCTAGGTATGGACCTGGTGCGTGTTACCGAGGCGGCAGCGATGGCGGCTGCACGCTGGATGGGTCGCAATCAGAAAGAAGAAGGCGACCAGTCTGCCGTGGATGCGATGCGCTTGATGCTGTCAACGTTGGATATGGACGGCGTCATCGTTATCGGTGAGGGTGAAAAAGATGAAGCCCCCATGTTATACAATGGCGAGCGCATCGGCAATGGGCAGGGCGTTGCCGTCGATGTGGCTGTAGATCCGGTCGAAGGCACCAACCTGCTGGCGAAAGGAAAACCGAATGCGATCTCAGTGATTGCTGTTGCCCCTCGGGGAACAATGTGGAATCCCGGCCCGGCGTTTTATATGGAAAAAATAGCCGTTGGTCCAGAAGCCAGAGATGTGGTTGATCTGGACGCGCCGGTGATCGATAATCTCAAAAACGTAGCCCGCGCTCTGGGGAAGGACGTGAGCGATTTGACGGTCTTCGTGTTGGAAAGGCCACGCCACGCTCAGATCATCGCCGAGATTGCCTCGGCTGGAGCTCGTGTCACCCTCCATCAAGATGGAGACGTGGCTGGCGCATTGATGGCGGCTCTGCCGTACACCGGGGTGGACTTGATGATCAACATCGGTGGGACGCCGGAAGGAGTAATTGCCGCCTGCGCCATAAAAGCGCTGGGTGGGCAGCTTTTGGGCCGGCTGGCGCCCCAGAAACCCGGTGAGCGGGAGGCTGTCCTGGCGGCGGGGATCGATCTCAACCGCACCCTGACCCTGGATGATATGGTGAAGTCCGATGACGTCCACTTTGCCGCGACGGGCATCACGGCTCCCGGTCAACTGTTGGGCGGGGTTGTTTATGAGGCCGGCGGGGCGCGCACGTACTCATTGGTCATTCGCGGTTTATCGGGCACCATCCGTTTTATCGAAGGCATCCATCGTTGGGATAAATTAATGCGCATCAGCGGAATTGAATATGCCTGAGCCAGGCTGGTTGGCATCCGCATCCACTCGCGGGGAGAACATGGCTCGAGATATTCTCAAGCGAAAAGCAGCCGAATGCGCGCTGAGCTACGTCCAGGATGGGATGACACTGGGCCTGGGCAGTGGTTCGACCAGCGCACAATTCATTGAAATGCTGGGCCAGCGTATCCGCTCGGGTAACCTGAGGGATATTTATGCCGTACCTACCTCAGAGAAGTGCGCCAGGCTGGCGCGCCGGGCGCATATCCCCCTTACCTCGCTGGATGAACATCCTGTCCTGGATCTGGCGGTCGATGGCGCAGACGAAGTGGATCCTGATCTGAATCTGATCAAGGGTCTGGGTAGAGCGCTATTGCGCGAGAAAATTGTCGAGATCCATGCTGCAAAGCTGGTAATCGTTGTCGATGAAACCAAGCTGGTCTCCCGCCTGGGCACGAAAGGTCCGCTGCCGGTCGAGATTGTGCCATTCGAATACGGCGCCCATGTGCGTTGGCTCGAGTCTCTTGGCTGCCAGGTAAAGTTGATGCTCGACAGAGACGATCAGCCCGCGGTGACGGATAATGGAAACTACCTGGCTTGCTGCTACTTCGCCGGTGGGTTAGAGGATCCTTTTGCCCTGGCGAGAGTCCTGGCGGATCGCCCGGGTATCGTGGAACATGGTTTGTTCCTGAACATGGCCCACCAGGTAATCGTTTCAGGAGCCCAGGGAATCAAGATACTGGAATCAAGGGCGAGTTCCGCCTGAGCGCACGTGATTTTGACAAGCTTATGGTATAAAGTGTTCATCGGTTCAAGGAGGGCACTATGAGTGCACGTGTTTTAATTATCGAGGACGATGAAGCAATCTTGAAATTTTTACGCCGGGGCCTCGCCTATGAAGGGTATCAGGTCGATACTGCTGCAGAGGGTCAGGCAGGATTGGCCATCGCGCGCGATAATCCGCCGGACCTGGTCGTCCTGGACTTGATGCTGCCTGGAATAGATGGGCTAGAGGTGTGCCGGCGGTTGCGCGCTGGTGGACCGCTGCCCATTTTGATCCTCACCGCCAAAGATAGCGTCAATGATCGCATCCAGGGCCTGGACATGGGCGCGGATGATTATATGGTCAAGCCGTTCAACCTCGACGAGCTGTTGGCCCGCATACGCGCCTTGCTCCGCCGCGCTCAGCCCAGCCGCCCCCAGGTTCTCAGATTTGCCGATCTGACCCTGGATACTGGCACAAGGCAGGCTGCGCGAGTCGACCGGGTGATCGCGCTGACCGCCAAGGAATACGAACTCCTGGATCTTTTTATGCGCCACCCGCGCCAGGTGCTGACCCGCGATATGATATTTGATCGCGTGTGGGGGTATGATTTCGGCGGTGAAAGCAACATCATTGAAGTGTATATCCGCTATTTGCGCCAGAAGCTCGAATTGGAAGGGGAATCGCGCTTGATCCATACCGTGCGCGGCATGGGGTATGTCCTGCGGGAGACAAATTAATCGCCGCTTCGACCCCAATTACTCAATCGAGCATTGCAGTTGAATCTGGAGACGCCTGAACGATGCCGCTGCGGGTACGCTTAACCTTTTTGTACACTTCGATCGTGGGGGGAATTCTGCTCTTGTTCGGGGTTGCCGTATATGCCTCCGTGAGCTTGAGCCTGATTTCCCAGGTTGATAGCTTGCTGAAACGAACCGCAGATGACATTTGGCCCAATATTGCGGTGGATGTCAGCGGTAATTTAGCGCTGAAGCGGCCGATAGATATGGAATTGTCGCCCGGGTTGTCATTTCAGATCTGGAACAGGGATCGCCAGTTGATCTATCCTTTGAATGCGCCTTTAAGGCGCCCGTTCGATCCCGCAGGACTTCAATCCAGCCAACCGGTTTTCAGAAATGTGTTTGTGGAAACCAACGTCGGCAACTACCACATGCGCGCCTACACCGTTCCACTGGTTATTGGCGAGGGCGATCGGTTCGTCGGGACATTGCAGGTCGTTACCAGCCTGACTGTCGTGGACGCCACTCAACGCTCGCTGCTTTGGGTGCTGATTCTGGGAGCCACCACTTCGATGCTGGTTGCCGGCCTGGCTGGATGGGTTAGCACGAGGCAAGCCCTGGCTCCGCTGGGTGGCATGACGAAGGTGGCTCAGCAAATTACCCGCGCGGATGACCTCTCCCGGCGTATCCCCTACCATGGACCCGAAGAGGATGAGGTTGGTCAATTGATTTCTGCCTTCAACCTGACCCTCAGCAGGTTGGAAAATTTATTTAACACCCAGCGCCGTTTCCTGGCGGACGTGGGCCACGAACTGAGGACGCCCTTGACGGTAATTCGCGGCAATGTGGACTTGATGCGCCGGATGGATTGCATGGATCTTGAATCTATGGAGAGCATCAGCAATGAAGTGGAGCGACTATCTCGCCTGGTGGGAGACTTGTTATTGTTAGCCCAGGCGGAATCGGGGAAACTGCCGCTGCACAAGCAAATTGTTGAGTTGGACACAATTCTCTTGCAGGTCATGCAGCAAATGCGCGTTCTGGTCCGTGAGCGGACGAGCCTCCGCCTGGGTGAAATCGACCAGGTGATCACTTGTGCGGATCAAGACCGGATAAAGCAGGTGTTAGTCAATTTGATCGGCAACGCGATCAATTACACGCCAGCAGGTGGTGAGGTAGTGGTTGGATTGGGGAAAGAGGGCGAGTATGCGCGCCTTACGGTGAGCGATAATGGTCCGGGCATCCCCCCGGAAGATCTACCTCATATTTTCGAGAGATTTTACCGCGGTGAGAAAGCCCGCACGCGGCAGAAAGACGGGAAAGGCTATGGATTAGGCCTCTCGATTGCTTATTGGATCGTTCGCAACCACGGCGGGAGGATCGAAGTCGATTCCCGCTATGACGTGGGGACGACGTTTTGCGTCTGGCTGCCCTTAGCAGTAAACGGCTGCCCGGAGGAAGAAATACAGGGTTAAATAAATCAAAAGGTCGACCCACATTGGGTCGCCAAGTTCATTCGTGCAGCCGTAATGATGATTACCCCGGAATATATCATCCGGGGTAATGCAAAATTGGGGGAGTTCGTATCCGCTAAATGCCCGTCAACTATCTTCTAGTTTGTGAGGAATTGCTCCCCTCGTAGCGTGAGCGCATGGCTACCGGGTGGTAGGTGGGTTCCTGGTGTGAGAATCCGGGTTCGGAAACCTGGTTGGGCTTGGGAGCTGGCGAGAATGAGGAGAGAGGTTGGGCGATATTGCGGGATGGCCGGTTGATCATCCGGGAGCTGTTAATTTTTGCATTGCTTTCCGCGCGACCGAACATCCCACTTCTTTTATCTGCCTGGCTGAACAAACGCTCACCCGCCACAGAGAAAGTGCCGATAATCAATACCCTAATCAGCCATACCATCACTGCCACAAAAATTGGCACGACCTTGAGCAAGGTTTCGCGGGCGACGACTGCGTTCCCCAGAGATTGGTGCTCCAGTATAGCGATGGACACACCCCACCAGGTCAGCATGGCGTTCATCGTGGCGGCTAACAACCAGGCGCCGAAAAGATACCATACCTCGGCCGGTTCATCAGCGCCTTCCTCAGGTGTAAACAAGCGCGCGATGCCGGCGAAGTCAATCCCACAAAAGGCAATCGCCAGGATGGTCGCCCAGCGGATGCCCAAGAAGCTCAGGTCACCCAGCAGGTCCGACAAGGCAAAATCGGTGGTGCTGTAATTGAAGACCTCGAATGCCAGCAGAGCCGCGATGATGATCAGCCCAAAAGCCATGCCTCTACGCAGGTGAATTCTTTGGGAAAGCACTCCGAGATTTTGGGATTTAACCAGCGAGGTGTTCATAGTCGTCCTCCTTTTTGTGAGACTTTATGTTTTAAAAAAAATTTTGTCACCATTTTTTGTCCCTTGACACATGATCATATTATGCATATAATATAGAACAATTGTTCTATTTTGTCAAGAGGCAATTTTCGAGTCTGTTTGTCAGAACATTCGTTCTATTCTAACCTATTATGCAATATGTGTGTGCTGAGGAGCTTATCATGGGATCCGGACCAGGTCTGGTATTTCGAGGGTTATTCATCGGCATTTTCGCGGTTATTGCGCTGACCAACGCGGTCACTACTGGCGCCACGACCAGCGCTAGCAGTAACGAGCCGATTGTCAATGATGCCGTCCAGCAAAGTTTTGGTCAAAGTGCGGCTGTATCGCCAACACCAGATGTTCAGGTTGCTGAAGTCGGTTGCCAGGTAAGCGGAAAATTCCCTGCCAAAATCACACAATGGTGCGGCATGATCACCAATCATGCGCACAAAAATGGATTGGAACCTGATCTGGTCGCCGCGTTGATCTGGCAGGAGAGCGGGGGCGATAAGTCAGCCTATTCGAGGAGTGGGGCGGTCGGCTTGATGCAAGTTATGCCGCGCGACGGCATTGCGGCTTCATTCAACTGCATCAATGGACCTTGCTTCAAAAATCGACCGACGATCAGCGAGCTCGAAGACCCGGAATTCAACGTTAAATACGGCACCAGGATGTTGTCTCAATTAGTGAATCGCAACGGCAATATACGCGACGCGCTGAAAGCCTACGGCCCTATGAACGTGGGCTATTCTTATGCGGATAAGGTCTTGAGCCTGTATCGTCAATATGGGAAATAGATGCACCAGTTGGAAAGCTTGATCCCCATGATTCAGGATTGTTTCCCCGTATATGTCTCCGCTATCAGGTGGAAATGCAGTTGGGGTACGTGCTGATATCTACCCCCGTTCACAATCAGGCGATAACCGACCTCATCCAGTTGAAATTCTTCCACCAGGCTTTTTACTACTCCGATGATTTCCGCCAGCATGCTGCCATCCGTGTCTTCCAGCCCCATGATGCTTTCCAGGTTTCTTTTGGGCACGATCAGCACGTGGAATGGATAACTCGGCTCAGGATGGTGATATGCGACCACGTTTTGGGTTTCACGAACACGAGAAGCGGGCATTCTGAAATTCACTCTGCCAGCCATAAATCGATAAAGGTATTTGCCAGCCCTCGTACGGGCAAGGCGTAGACCGATACTTAGAAGGGCTTTCATCATGATTCACCATCCCGCTGGGTTTATTACCTGTGGGACGTTTTTACAAGCTATTCCCAGGGATTTAACATCGTCTGGATCAGTATCGGCGTGCCGATTTTGATATTCGGGCGCCGGGTGAGCAGCCAGATCGCCAGGTCGGCGATATCCTCCGGGTACAGGCATCTGTCGTGATCTAAACCTGGCGTATCTTGGGTCATTTCGGTTACGACCATTCCCGGGCAGACGGTGTTTATCCGGATATTGAAATCCTGGTTCTCGCGCTGCACGAACTCACCCAGGGCATTCAAGGCGTGCTTGGATACACCATAGGCTCCATCGCCCGGATAATATTCGATACCGGACTCCGAGCTGATATTTATAATGTGCCCGCCGCCCTGGTTGCGCATGTGCGGCAGCACTGCTCTGGTCATTAAAAATGCGCCGCCCAGGTTCACGTCCAATACTCGGTTCCAAACGGCGGCGTCGTGGTCGTGAATCGGCCCACCGCCACCGATGCCTGCATTGTTGATCAGGATATCGATCTTTCCATAGGCTTCAAGCGTCGATTTGACCACCCGATCAGCGTCAGCGGGCAGGGATACATCTGCCTCGAGCGCCATAGCGCTTCCGCCCTCATTCTGGAGCCGTTTTGCGGTCGCTTCGATGGTTTCTCTCCGCCGCCCGCAGAGTATGGCCCGGGCGCCTTGCTGGAGCAACGCCCGGCCAATGCCTTTTCCAATTCCGCTGCCCCCGCCGGTTATAATGGCGACTTTACCATCCAGTAGTTTCATCGCGATTATTCTTCGCTGGACCGTTTTCCAAGCTGCTTATCGAGAAATAGAATAGCCGTGCCGCGATCTTCAATCATTTTTAGCTGCTCGACGATCAAGGTAGCGCTTTTTTCCTCTTCTACCTGCTCATCGATGAACCACTGCAGCATAACCTGGGTAGCGTAATCGTTCTCCTTCGAGGCGGTGGCGTACAAATTGTGGATCAGAGCGGTGACTTTCTGCTCGTGCTCCAGCGCCTGTTTAAAGGCCACTGTAGCCGTTTCCCAGGTTTTCGGCGGTTTTTCGATCGCCTGTAATTCCACCCTGCCGCCCCGGTCGTTCAGATAGTCGAACAATTTCATCGCATGTTCGACCTCTTCGTTGCTCTGCAGCCTCATCCAATGGGCAAACCCTGGCAGGCTTGCTGCTTCGAAGTGAGCGGACATTGCCAGATATAAATAGGCTGAATACAGCTCGTTCTTAATTTGTTCGTTGATCGCTTCTTGAACAGTGGGATTGATCATTGTTTTTCTCCTTTTTGATGATAGTTATCATTTTTGAGGCTAGTTATCATTGGCTTATTCCGGCCATAAAGCTTCTTCCGGCATCTCGATAGCATCCAGTTGTTCGATATCCTCAACGCTGAGTTCCAGGTCGAGCGCCTTGAGGTTATGCTCCAGGTGGGCGGCGTTGGTAGACATGGGGATGGTGATCACATTCGGCTGGCGGATCAGCCAGGCCAGGGCTACCTGCGCAGGTGAAGCGGAGTGGCTTGCGGCGATCTGCTCCACGACGGGATTGCTCAAGATCGTCCCGCGCTCGAAGGGCGTATAGGCGGTCAGCAGGATCCCATGCCGCTGGCAGTACTCTAATATGCCATTCTGCACGACCTGGCGTTGATACAGATTATAGCGCACCTGGTTGGTGGCGAGCGGCGTGCGGCAATGGCTGCGCGCCTGTTCGAGAAGCTCCAGGTTAAAATTGCTCACCCCCACAAATCTCAATTTGCCTTGTTCGACCAGCTCGTTCAAAGCCTGGAACGTCTCATCGAGAGGGTAGTTTGTGCTCGGCCAGTGGATCAGGCACATATCCAGGTGGTCTGTGTGCAGCCGCTTCAGGCTGCCCTCCACCGCTTTGAGCACACCCTGGTAGTGTAAATTGTTATGCCAGATTTTGGAGGCGATGAACAGGTCTTGACGAGCAAAGCGCGAGATCGCCCGTCCCACCAGCTCCTCGGTATGCCCGCCGCCGTACATTTCCGCCGTGTCGATATGGGTGTAGCCGAGCTGGATGGCTTGCTGCATGATTTCGACCAGCCGGCGATCGTTTGAATAATCGGGGGTCATACTTCCCCCCATTCGCCAGGTCCCCAGACCCAGAACCGCTATCTTTTCGCCTGTGTACAGAGATTTGTATTTCATCGTAGCTTCCTCCTACCAATAACTGAATCTAGTCCGATCATTTAAAAACCCAGTTCTTTCATAATCTTCGCCTGGTCGCGTCTGCCAGCTTCTTTGCCAAGCAGCTCCTCCCAAAAGCGGGCGTCGTAACGCCGTGAGCGCACGGGGAGGGGCATGGGCACACCCCAGCCCAGCAGCAGCACCTCCTCTTTGGGCTGCAGCCGGGCGAGCATGCCGCGCAGCGCCTCTCTGCCCGCCAGGCCGGAGAGCACCGCCCGAATATCATCTTCGTCGCCCAGCCAGCCCGAGATGCGCGTGCCCAATTGCGACATGACCTCGTCGAAGATCTGCGAGGGGCGCTGGTCGACGATGAGCAGGGTTACATAATATTTTCGCAGCTCGCGGGCGATGGTGTTAAACGTGGTTTGCACTGCCATTTCGCGGTTGAGCAGCTTGTGGGCCTCTTCCAGCACGATCACCAGTGGGCGGGGTTCGTCCTCCCCGCTGGTGCGGAAACGGTTGGTCCGTCCCTCCCAGCGCTCGCGAATTTTACGCGTCAGCAGGTTGCTCACCAGGAGGTAATCCAGGTCGCTCTCGTGCCTGCCAAAAGAGAGCACGACGTGCTGACCCGCTTCCAGCGCCTTGATGATTTCGTTTGCGCTGTCCGCGGCCGGCTTTTCCACGATATAAGGCAGGCGGAAGACGCGCCCCAGTTTCGAATGCAAACCCTCCGCAGCCATCACGTTGATCCCAGCGGAGAGAGCCCAGGCTGCCACGCTATCGGAGGCGGGAATTTTCTTGCCGTCATCGCTTTCGATCACTGCCCCCAATCTCATCTCACGGAAGGCCGCGAACCAGTTTTGCGAGCCGTAGGTATTCACCAGGGCTTCCAGCGTGGTAGGTGTGGTCTCTTTGAGATTTAACTCTCGAGTGAGAAGCTCGATATCCTCCGGTTGGATATCCTTCATCGCGATCTCGAGGTGAAAATCGGGCGTCTGACCGCGGATCTGCGCCTCGGCGCCCAATCCGACCACGCGCACCCGGCTGGGGTATTTTGTTTTCAGTCCGATCACGCGCTGCCCGCTATCCGAGGCAATGTCATCCAGTCCGTACTCGTTGTGCATGTCGAAAACCAGGATAGAAGCCCGGTTGTAATGGATCAAGCCGCTCAACACGATCCGGGTGAGGAAGGACTTGCCCGTCCCGGTCGCGCCAAACACGCCCGAAGAGCGCTGCACAAACTTTTCCAGGTTCAGGCAGACTGGATGTTCCTGCTCGAGCGTGTAACCAATGACGAAATTGCCGTCTTTCTCTGGGCTGCCGAATATTTCGGCGATATCTCCCGGGCTTGCCAGGCGCACGGCGGCGTGATGCGGAGGCAGGGTTTTGACCGGCAGAGGGTGAGGTTGTGATTGCAAGCCGGCGTCGATGGCCGCTCTCCAGCCAGCATATTCGGGGCTTCCCGGGTCTGGGCCGCGCTCCAACATCAAGGCAGGCAGCACGACCAGGTTTGTGTATAATGTTTGTCCGTGGAGCAGGTTTGCCAGATCCGGGGGCAGTCGCTTTTCGCTCTGTTCATCTGCGAAGCGTGGGTCGGTAGCGCCCAACTGCATATCGGTAACCAGGCCGTAGTACAGCCAGTTGCCGCTCTCGATGACCACGAAGCTGCCTTCCTGCACCTGCTGAGCGGGGATGGTTAGCCGGACGCGCAAATTTTCCTTCAGCCCACCTCCCACCACGTAGCCAATCATATTTCCGTTGCCTTGGGGGTTAAATTCTTTGCTCAGCATGTGAATCTCTACTCATTTCCCGGGTTCAAGGTTTTGCAGGTTTTTTTTCCTGATCGAAAGAGGAAAAAGTATGGTTTTTTAGAAAAAAGTCGCTATACTATATGTAGGATTGGGTGCAGCGAGATGAACCTCGATAAAATCTTCGATCTTGACCCAACAGTCAGGCGAAAAATTATCTATATCGCGATCTGGTTCTTCCTGTTGATCGCAATAGCTCTGATTCCACTGGTAGTTCAAATGGTCCTATTCCAGAATTCGGGCAGCGCTGAGCAGGGGTTTGTAATTGCCACTGTAACCTTAACCAACACCTCCACGATCTCGCCTTCACCAGGCTCCCAGGGATTTATCAGGTCCGGTGAAGCCGAAGCGGTCGCCACATCATTGCAAAAAAATTGTACTAATCCAACTGCCTATTGGCTGGAGCGGCAGGACTCGTGGCCTGCACTGATCTCCATCGGAGATTTTAATTATACTAAAGAGCAAGCGATTACTCGCATTCAAACCAATACTCAAAGCGCCTGGAGAGATCTGTTCTTGAACCTTCACATCACCCTGCTCAATCTGCTATCAGGCGCTGATCAGGGGGATATCAAACGAACCGTTCTCGATGCCATAACCTGGCTATCCACCTATACGGAAAACAGCGCCGTTCCCGATCTCGACTTGCAGATTGGGCTGGTTCTAACCCAACGGCTCAATGATTATAATAGCGGGGTTATTGGTCCTGGTGTGTGTGAAGGCATCTCCGCTCTGCCATCTGGCTCCCGGCCTACGACGACATTCACCCTGCCGACCGGGGTGAACACCCTGACAGCCACCCCGGCCTCTCCGACCTCGGGGGGTGTGATACTGCCCACCTATACCCGCACTCCCACGGAAAGGGTCCAGGGTCCGGAACCTTCCGCGACGCTGCCGCCACCCGCGACCGCAACACCACCTCCGCCAACCAGCACACCGACCCAGCCGCGGCCCACAGCGACACAGGCGCCCACCTCAACCCTGCCGCTACCGACAATTATACCCACGCCGATTCTTACGCCAACCAGTGCACCAACGCCGACTGAGATCTCGTAATATGCTCGGAATATCTGATCGGATCTTGCATGTGTATAAAATTTTTATCATTTTTCTCACAGTGATCCTGGGTTTGTTCATGGTGGTACTATTCTATGGTGTTGCTGTCGGAGCGCATGATCTTTTGGATGCGCGCCTGGGAGATCGCCCCAAGGAGTCCATGAACGCCCCGGATGACCCTGGCGCCAATCTGTGGATTGTCAAGTCCGCCTCCCACGATCCGGTCGTGGCAGGCACGACGCTTACCTACACGCTCAGCATCACCAACAGCGGTACGGTGACCGCTACCGGGGTGGTTCTGACCGACACCTTGCCCGCGGGAGTCACCCTGCTGAGCTCCAACCCCGGATCGCCTGTCTGCTCGTCTGTGAGTAATGTTGTGATGTGCAGCCTGGGCGATCTGGGGGTGGGCGCCAGTACCCTGGTCACGCTCACGGTTCAGGTGCGCTCATCTGCTACCGGTGCGCTGACCAACAATGCCTGGGTGGGCTCCTTGACCCTGGAAGACGACCCGGCGGATAATTCCACCTCCCTGATTACCGCGGTGGAGGCGGAGGCCGACCTGGCAATCCAGAAGTCTGATCATCCCGATCCGGTTTTTCCCACGAGGTTGTTAACGTATACCCTGAGCGTTGATAATAACGGGCCTTCGGATGCGGTCGGCGTCCGCTTAACCGACGACTTGCCTCAGGGAGTGGCTTATGTGTCGGTTACGCCGGGTCCACCGACGTGCGCTCGCCAGGCGCGTACGGTCACCTGCAACTTCAGTTCCCTGGCAGCCGGCTCGAGGACTGTGGTGTCCTTGAGAGTGCGCCCCGATGATGGAGTGGTCGGACCGATACAAAACACCGCCTCGATAAGCTCTACACTGACAGCCGATCCGGACCTAACCAACAACAGCGGCACCGCGAGCACCGCCGTCCTTTACGACGCCGACCTGGGCCTGCTCAAAACCGGCAGCGCCAGCGCCCTGCCGCCAGGAGAGACGCTCACTTATACTCTGGAAGTGAGCAATAACGGTCCATCCATTGTGCCCGGGGTGTTATTAACCGATACTCTTCCCGCCGAGGTGAGTTTTCAGTCATTATCGACGGACAAAGGCACCTGCGCCGGAATTTTCATTATCAGTTGCCAGTTGGGGTCTTTTATTTCAGGCGAAAGCGCTTTGATCGATGTGGTTGTTACGGTTGGACCAGAGGCAATTCCAGGGACG
>DATEDC010000010.1:0-18237 GCA_035286585.1 Anaerolineales bacterium | reverse complement strand
GCTCTTCACCCCCTCTACCCTGGACGAAGCAGGCGAGCGCGGGGCGGGCTTGATCGCCTACGAGGGCCTGGACGGCAACATCTACACGATCGACCGCCAGGGCGCCAACCGCAAGGCGGTGACGGATGACGCCCGTTTGGAGGCGGATAACGCCCTGCACTTCTACCAGTTCCCCACCTGGTCGCCGGACAGCTCCCGGCTGGCTTTTCTGCACTCCGTGCGGCGGGCCGGCGCGGCCCATAATTCCGGCATGTTCACCGCCAGGCCAGACGGCAGCGAGCTGGCGGAAGCCTTCAGCAGCCGCGACCACTCGCCGTTCTACATCTACTGGTCCCCAGACAGCTCCCGGCTGACCGTCCTGGCGGCGAATGTCCTCGAAGGGGGACTGGACCTGCTGCTCGTCCCGCCGGGCGGGGGCGAGGCCAGGGTGGTCGCCAGGGGGCAGCCGTTCTATTGGGCCTGGTCGCCGCGTTCACTGGTGTTATTCATCCACACCGGCGGAGCAGCCAGGAATCAACCCGGCGCCAGGCTGTCATTTTTAGATCTCGAAAGCGAGGGGGAGAACAGGCTGGATTTGCGTCCCGGATTATTCCAGGCGCCGGCCTGGTCTCCCGGGCGAGAGCGGCTGCTGCTGGCAGCCGAGGCGCCGACCGGCGGGGACAGGCTGATGGTGATCGATCCGAAAGGCGCGATGCAGTCGGAATTGCTGGAGGTGCATGGGTTTGTAGCGTTTGATTGGTCCCCGGATGGAAAGTGGGTGGCTTACCTGGACCAGGCGCCGGGATCGCCGGAGAGCGTACTGCGGGCTTTGAGCCTGGTGGACCCCGAGCGTCCAAAGGAAGCGCAGCGCCTCACCGCCGAGGAGGTGGTGGCTTTTTTCTGGTCGCCTGACAGCCAGCAGATCGCTTACCTGGCGCCGACAACCGAAGCGCCGCCCAGTTCGCGCGAGGGCGTGCAGAACCGCCGGGAGCTGTTCCTGCGTCTGCTGGTATACGACCTGCGAACGGAGGAGTCCAGGCAGGCGGCAATCTTTACGCCGACCAGCCAGTTCCTGGCCATCATCCCGTATTTCGACCAGTACCAGCGCTCGGCGACGATCTGGTCGCCGGACAGCCGCAACCTGGTCGTCGCCGCGGTTGGGCGCGACCAACGGAACGGCATCTACGTGCTGGACGCCCATGGAGAGGAGGAGCCGCGCTGGCTGGTGGGCGGCGACCTGGCGTTCTGGTCCTGGAAGTAAGCTCGGGCTTCACGCCGCCTCTACTCGCTGGGGATGATCAGCCAGAGCAGCAGGTAGGCCAGGACGCCCGGGAAGCCTCCAGGGATGAAGGCGATCAGGAAAGCCAGGCGGAACCAGAAAGCGCTGACACCGAAAAACTCGCCCAGCCCACCGCAAATGCCCAAGATGATCCGGTTGCGCCGCGATCGGCGCAGGGGTTGTCGTGTGGTCATATTACCTCCAATCCATATACGAGAACTGGGGGTAGAAGTTGTACCACGGCGAGTTGCTCATCCGGCGACTTTCACGGATACCAGGGTGCCATCTCCGGCAGGGAAAACGGTGACCAGGACGCGATGATCCTCAGCCACCTGGCGGTTGAACGTCTGGGTGGCGATTACCCATTCATCCTTAGAGTCGGCCTGGAGGATGGCTCCATGGCGGAAGATGTTATGCGCAGCGACCACTCCACCGAGGCGGACGTTTTCGACCGCCCATGCGAAATAGGCGCTGTAGCCGGTCTTTTCAGCGTCGATGAAGACGAAATCAAAAGGTCCCTCGGCGGCAATCTGGCGCAGAGAATGGTGGGCGTCTCCGATGCGAATATCGACCCGGTCGGCCACGCCAGCCAGTTGGAAGTGCTCCCGGGCGACCCTGGCGCGGTTCGGCTCCAGCTCCAGAGTGATCAGCTTGCCGCCGGGGAGCAGGCCGCGGGCGATCCAGACGCCGCTGTAACCGCCTAAGGTGCCGATCTCGACCGCCTTGCGGGCGCCGCAAATCCGGGCTAAAACCTGCAGGAAGCGACCCTCCTCGGGTTTGATATTGATAGCCGGCAGCCCTTTACCCGGGGTCGCTTCCAGAATAGCCTGGAGGGCCTGGTCCTGGGGGACGAACAGCTTGCAGATATACTCACTAAGGGCGTCGTTATAGATAGTCATGGTCGCATAGCTCCGCGGCGATTTTAAGGGTATGAAAGTGAATATCCATCGGGAAGCGGTGCCCATCCGGCAGGGGGACGAGAAAGTGATCAGAATAGTAGAAGCGCATCTTCGGCGGAGCTCACCAGCGCTCCCAGTGGATGACCTCTGGAGCCGGGCGCCGGCCTCCTTTTATTGGAGGGCGGGTGAGCAGCTCTGGATCGGCGGGATAGCCGAAGGACAGGGCTATGCGGACGTGCAGGTCATCAGGGAAGGCGAGCAATTGGCGGGCAGCGTCATGATCGTAGATCGTCGCCAGACAGGAGCCAATGCCAAGCTCCCAGGCAGCCAGTTGCATGTAAGCGGCTGCCTGACCGGCGTCGAACATCACGCTGAAGCGGGTATCCGGGTGGGGGGTGAGGATAGCGACCCCCAGGGCGGCTCCAGCCAGGTGCCCGGCCCAATTGCCGAGGGCGGAGAGCGCCTGTAGCGCCGCTTTCTCCCGCAGGGCGATAAAGTGCCAGGGCTGGGTGTTCTTGGAGCTTTGCGCTCGCCTGCCGGCGTTCAAGATGGCCCGGACGGCGCTTTCGGGCAGCGGCTGGTCCGAGAACTGGCGCACGGCGCGCTTGAGGGTAATGGCTTCGGAAACGTTCATGCGGCTCCGATTACGATCTGAATGGCTTTGAGGATTTGTTCGATATTGTCATTGTCAAGAGTACCGATGCGCCGTACAAAACGCTCACTGGATACCGAACGGATTTGGAACGCATCGGCTGCAGAGGGCTTATCCAGCCCGTTTTGGGCATCTGGCGCAATCGAGACCATCCACGGCGCTAGCGAATAGCGCTCTTTCCAATCGGTCAACGGCACGATCACCCGAAGAGGAAGGATGCCGATCACATCTTCACTGACGATCACCGCTGGTCGCATTTTGCGAATCTCAGCGCCGACGGTGGGGTCAAGATTGATGAGCCAGATCTCCCCTTTACGCATGGAAATCATCGCCGTTCAAAGCCTGGAAAGCGGTTAATTCTGGATCCGTTTGGTAGTCTGCCAGGAGCGCCTGGGCCGCGGCTTCGAGCGCCATGCGCCTGCGCTCAGCGACCTGCTTATCCACCATTTCACGAATGACGTCAGATACACTGCGCTTTTCCTGGCGAGCGATTTCAGTCAGGATTTTATGCTGCTCTGGCTCAAGCAGAATTTGGGTGCGGTACATAGTATGTGCTCCTTTCATGTGTAATGAATGCACATATATATTATACATCAAGTTATTGTGCTGTCAATGTCAACTTTTCCGTAGATATTTCTAATTTATTCGTAACTGCTTACTTTGTATCGGATGGGGTTGGGTTGCTAATTCTCGAATAGTCTGGCGGATACGCTGACGGACATTTCCGGGTAAGTCTTTGATTTCAGCCAGCGCTTCAGGAGTAACGTACACTCGATACTGGCTCATCCGAGTTTCTTCTCGGCCTCATCCCATTCCAGCCACCCAGCTTGCTCGCGATCCCCGCCTGCGGCTTTAAGGTGTTCAAGGGCCTGATGGGCTATCTGAATATCTTCCACTGTTTCCAGCCATTCGACCAAGGCATCCCAGTCCTCGGCGGATAGCACCGCCAGGCGTTTTCCCTTTACTGTAACAAATTGCACTGATTGAAGTGCTTGGGTACCGGTCATAGCAGCCTCCGGGTAGTTCTTAGCAGGTAATCCTACATGTAATTATAACAAACCTTGCTTCTTCACTCGAATACCACTCTGACTGGCTACGAATGATTGGCGCAGCGAAATTTTAGATATTGGGGCACACTCCTTGCAGGCTATTGAGTATTAAGGGCGTCGCGAACGGTCAAGGCGCATCAATTTCCGGGATGACTTTGAATCCTTGCTGGCGAAAATGAGGATCGAAGGTGAATATTTCATCTTGATCGGTCTGGCGCAGGATTTCGAAGCTGGTGCAATCGACGAGCGAAAGATCGCGCCGGTTGGCGGCCAGCAAAGCGCTCATCCCTCGGTTATGGATGGTTTCATCCACCCAGACGATATCGACCACAGCCAAAATGTCGCTTTCGAACAGGCGCACGGCTTCCATGCCAAATCTGCCCTGGAGCAGGGCGGTCGTTTCCAGGATGACATAGTTGCTGCTGGACAAGGACGATTCTGAAGAGAGAATTTCACCCCAGGTGCGCCTGGCTGGCAGATGAAACCTGTCATTGGCGTTGAGCACCGCCAGGAAGGCGGCTGTGTCGATAAAAATCATCATCTCTCCAGCGCCTCAGCCAGGTAAGCATCATGGCTTTCAGCCAGGTCTTGCGGGCCGCTCAATATTCCAGCCGCCGCAATTGCCTTTCTTCGCAAGTCGTCCCGATTTACGATCCCACCGGAGCGTAGCATCTCGTCCACGCTTAGGCGGATCAGCTCGGCTACCGATTTGCCTTCCCTGGCAGCCAGTTGTTTGAGGCGGTGTGCCTGTTCAGGCGTAATTTGGATCTGGGTGCGGATCATGGTCAGCTCCTGCGATGATGGAATTACATCACTTTAGATGTAATGATAACATCAATTATGCTTTCGTGCAAGCCTTTGACGTGAAGGGCTGCCGTACAGAGCGGCAAGCAGCCCCCCGCCGACTACCATCAAGCCTCCGAACATGGTATTTGCGGTCAGGGTCTCGCCCAGGAAGAAGTATCCCAGCATGGCGCCGAACAGGGGCAGGGTGTTGTAAAAAGCCATCGCCTGGTTAGGCCCAACGCGGCGGACGCCCTCATTCCAGGATAGGAAAGCGATGACGGTAGGGAAGACGCCGATGTAGACGGCGCTGAGAATCACCTGTGGGGTGAGCTGGGGCGGGTTGACCCGCCATTCCAGGGCCGAGGCGAGCAGCAGCAGGGGCAGGGCCATCCAGGTGGATACCGCAGTCACCCTGAGGCTGGAGTGGCTACGGGTGGCAAGCCGGCCGAGAATCGAGTAAACCCCCCACAAACCCACAGCCAGCAAAGCCAGGCCTTCCCCGCGGTTGAATCCTAGCCCGGGAATATACCCCGGGCTCCCATTCCCGCTGATCAGCAGCCCCACCCCGGCAAGAGAGACCAGGCCACCAAGCCCCAAGACCAGGCTGACCCGCTCGCTCAGGAACAGCGCGGCTAAAAGAAGGGTGAGCAGGGGCCCGGTGCCGTTGATCAGGGCGACGTTGGTGGCGGTTGTGTAGCGCAGGGATAGATACAGCAGTATCGGAAAAGTGAACACGCCGGAGAGCCCCATGCCCGCCATGAGGAGCAGGTCCCGCCGGGTCAGCGGGCTACGCCCAGGATTGAGAGAAGAGGTGCGGCGCAGCAGCAGGGCAAAGAGCAGCGCCCCCAGGGTGAAGCGGGCGGCGCTCAGCGTGACCGGGCCGACCTGGCTGTGCAAGAGGCGCCCCAGGGCGACGTTGCTGGACCAGAGCAGGGTGGACAGGTTCACCAGCAGGTATGCCGTTCGCGGGTCCTGCCGGAATTGGGATATCGACGGCATTTAGCTCTTCAGGCCCAGAGCCCGGTAGAGGCGGGCCAGGTCGAAGTGCTCGGCGAGCAGGGCTTCAAACTGGTGCAGCTTGCTCGGCTGTCCCAGGCGGGTCTTGCCGAAGATGCGCTCGATCGCTTCCACCGTCTCCATGGTGTTTAGCGGGACCAACAGCACGGAAACGCCGAACTCTTCGGCCTGCTTGACGATCAGCGGGCTGGGTTGCAGGTTGCCGGTCAGGATCAGGCAGGTGGTGGAGGTCTCCAGAGCGGCGAGCTGGATGTCGGTGCGGTCGCCGCCGGTGATGACCGCTTTGTTGGTTTGCTTGCGAAAGCGGCTCAGGGCGGCGTCGGCGGTCATCGCGCCCACGGTAAGCGTCTCCACCAGGGCGTCCGTCCTGACCTCTTTGGTGAGCACCCGGGCATGAAGCACTTCGATCAGCTCCTGCACGCTGAGAGCTTCCAGGCCGCGGGTTTCCGGCAGCATGCCGAACACCGGGACGCCGTGGCTCTCTAAAAATGGCGCTGCTTCTTGCTGCAGATATTGGCGCGCCTCCGTGGGTACGCGGTTAAACAAGACCCCTTTCAAAGCTGAGCCCAGGCGCTGGTAGGAGGCGAGAACATCGTCCAGAACCTGCACTTCGTCGCGATATCTTACGATGACCAGCACCTGGCTGTCCAGAGCCTCAGCGACGGCGGGCGTTGGCAAGCCGACCGCGTAGCCTTCGCGCAGGCTGGCGCCCCCTTCCAGGAGCAGGACATCCTTGCCCTCTCCGGCAGCCTGGCAGGCGCGCTGGACCTGCTCGATCAGGTTGACGGCGCCCTTGCTGCGCAGGCGCTCGCGGAGCATTTCCGGAGTGACGACCACCGGTGAGAGCTCCCAGGCGGGCAGCTCGAGCCCCAGAGTTTCTTTCACAAACGCGGCGTCCTCATCGGCGATGCGCCTGCCTATCCGCCAGGGCTGCAGGCTCAACGGCTTGAGATAACCGACGCTGAAGCCATCGGCCTGCAGGCGCTTGCCAATCGCCAGGCAAGCGGCAGTCTTGCCGGAATGACGTTCGACGGAGGTGATGTATAAAGACTTCATTTGCGCTCTCCTGTATGCGTGCCAGGCTCGGTTGATAAGACCAGGCGCATATCGATGGCGATGACGCCCTGGCCTTGGGGGTACACCATCAGCGGGTTGATATCCAGCTCAGCTATGCTGGGGAAATCCTGGACAAGCTGGCCGATGCGCAGGATGGCGTCAACGATGGCTGGCTTATCCAACGCGGGCTGGCCACGCACGCCATCCAGCAGTGCATGGGCGCGGATCTCGCTCAGCATCTGCTCGGCCTCGTCCGGCGAGAAGGGCGCCACGCGGAAGGCGACGTCTTTGAGGGTTTCCACGTAAATGCCGCCCAGGCCAAAGGTCACCAGCGGTCCGAATTGAGGATCGCGGTTCATCCCGACCAATACTTCAACCCCGCCGGCAGGGACCATCTCCTGCACCAGGCAGCCCCAGATGCGCGCCTCGGGCAGATAGCGCTGGGCACGGTAGACCATCAGCTCGTAAGCGTCACGCACGTCTTCCGCATCGCGCAGATCGATTTTCACGCCGCCGACGTCGGTCTTGTGGAGGATATCTGGGGAGGCGATTTTGAGCACCACCGGAAAGCCGATCTGGCTGGCGATCTCGACCGCCTTATCGGGTGTATTGGCGAGCTCTGAGCGCGGGATGAGTAAGCCGTAGGCCTGCAAGACCGCCCGCGCCTCGGCGTCGCCAATAGAGACGCGGCCTTCAGCAACCACCCGGGCGAGCAATTCCTGGACGGCGTAGCGGTCCGCCGGGAAGCTCACTGGTTCTGTCGCGCTGCGAGAGCGGTTGCGCATGTCTTCAGCCATGGCTTTGAAAGCCCGGGCAGCCCGCTCGGGAAAGGGGTAGTTGGGGATGCCAACCTGGTTTAACATCTCGACCCCGGCCCGGACGCGCGCCTCGCCCATGAAACAAGCCAGGACGGGTTTGGTGATCTTGCTCACCAGGTCACCAACCGCCTGAGCGGTGGCTTCGATTTCGGTCATCGCCTGGGGTGTGAGCAGAACCAGCAGCCCATCCACCTGGGAATCGCTCGCTACTGTCTCCAGGGCGAAGCGGTAGCGATCGGCGCGGGCGTCGCCGAGCACATCCACCGGGTTGGCGGCGCTGGCGGCGTCGGGCAGGTACTGCTCCAGAGCGTGGATGGTCTCTTCATGGAAGCGGGCCATGCTCAAGCCAGCCTTTTCCAGGGCATCGGTCGCCAGGATTCCCGGCCCGCCGGCGTTGGTGACGATGGCGATGCGCTCGCCGTTCAGGGCGGGCTGATAACCGACCGCAAGGGCCATATCGAACAGGTCTTCCATCGAGTCGGCTCGCAGGATGCCGGCCTGTTTGAACGCGGCCTGGTAAGCCTGCTCGGAACCTGCCAGCGAGCCGGTATGGGAGGAGACCGCCCGCGAGCCAGACTGGGTGACGCCGGACTTGATCGCGATCACCGGTTTGCGGTGGGTCACCTGTTGCGCCACCTGGATGAACTCCTGCCCGTTAGGCATCCCCTCGCTGTAGATCATGATGACCCGCGTGTGGGCGTCGTCCACCCAGGCCTGGAGCAGGTCGGTTTCACTGACATCCGCCTTGTTGCCCAGGCTGACAAATTTCGAAAGTCCCAAACGACCTGCCATGGCGATATCCAGCACCGCGGTGCCGAGCGCGCCGGATTGAGACATGAAAGCCATAGGACCGGAGGGCGGTGTGCCCGCCGAGAAGGAGGCGTTGAGGGGCGTAAAAGTGTCGATCACCCCCAGGCAGTTGGGGCCGATCAATCTGAGGTTGTACTCCTGAGCGATCTGGATCAGCTCGCGCTCGCGCTCCAGGCCTTCCATGCCGGCCTCGCGAAATCCTGCGCTGATCACAATCGCGGCGGGGATGCCCTTCTGCCCGCAGGTGCGCAGAGCTTCCGGCACGCGGGGGTAAGGGATGACAATGACCGCCAGATCGATTGGCTCAGGCACTTCCAGGACGGAGGCGTAAACTGGATAGCCGAGGATATCGCCCCCTCCCGGATTGATCGGGTAGATGGAGCCGCGCTGAGCATAGCCGCCTTCGACGAGATTCTTAAGCACGGCGTGCCCGAGCTTCTCCGGGTTGCTGGAAGCGCCGATTACGGCCACAGACTGCGGTTGGAAAAATGCGTCCAGCGAGGCGCTCATTGTCCCTGCAGGGTGATCACAACAATCGTGTGGTTATCCAGCGGATTTACCGTCAGGGTGATGCTGACAAGGCGCTCGCCTTTAACATAATTCAAGGTGGCGGTATTCTCAGTCAGGACTGCCCCCTGCTCGATGGGCGACCAGCCGTTGACAGGCATCTGTGCCCGGTAAAAGTCGACCACCTGCTGAAATTCAAGCGGGGTGAAGTAGGAAACGAGCTGGCTGGAGGCGATGTAATTCTGGCGCTCGCCTTCCACCACAGGGATATCGTCGGGCTTATCACCCAGGGTGAGGGCCGCCCGGGTGGCAAGGGCCTGGGCGGTTTCGCGGAGGCCGGGACCTTGTTGGGTAGCCAGGGCTTGAGCAGTGGCAAGCAGGGCCGGACCCTGTTCGGTGGCGTACGCCTGGGCGGTCTCCAGCAAGCCGGTGTCGCCCACCTCGGTCGCCAGCGCCTGGGCGGTCTGGATCAAGCCGCTGCCACCCACAACGGTGGCGATAGCCCGCGAGGTGGCGAGAAAATCCCGCCCCTGTTGAACTTCGGTGGCGACCGATTGAGCGGTCTGGCGAGCCTGGTCGAGCTGGGACCCCAGGTTGCAAGCCAGGCTGACAGAGAGCAGCATCACGATCATACCAATAGAGCGAACGATTCTCCTGTTCATATCACTTACCTTTTTTGTTATTAACCACCAAGGCACCAAGACACGAAGAATCCTTTGTTTTAATATTATTACTTGGTGTCTTCGTGTCTCCGTGGTTCCTCCATATGCATAGCCCGGAAACAGCGCATAACTTATACTTACTTATGGAAATGGGGCAGCACATCGCGAGCCAGGGCTTCCAGTCCAGCGACGTCGTCCAGGTCGAGCCACTGGAGCATCACCGCTTGCACGCCCGCCTGGGCGAGCGCCTGGAGTTGCTCGACGATTTCGGGCGGGGTGCCGACCACCAGGCCGCGCTGGCGCAGCTTCTCAGGCGTGGAGCGACCACCCGTGCGCCGTTCAACTCGACGAGCGACCTCTTCCTGGGTACGCCCAAACACGCAGCCAGTCATGAGCGAGCGGCGAACATCACCGGGCTGGCGCCCCTGGGCAGCCAGCAGGCTGTCCAAGCGGGCGGAGAGGCGAGCAAACTCTTGTGCGGATAGATAGACCGCATTCCACTCTTTGGCGTAACGCGCTGCCAGGGGCAGGGTGCGACGGGAGCCATTGCCACCGACCAGGATTGGGGGCCCACCCGTGCGGGATGGCCGCGGCAGCAAGATGGCCTCCTTCAGGCGGTAGTATTGGCCGGTAAATTCCACCGGCGCATCGCTGTCCAACAGGCGAGTGATCACCTCCAGCCCTTCTGCAAAGCGGGTGAAACGTGCCTCGATATCCAGCAATTCCCAACCGTAGTTGTTGTGCTCCCTCTCCTGCCAGCCAGCGCCTAGCCCCAGGGTTAACCGCCCCGCGGAGAGGTCATCCACCGCGGCTGCCATCCTGGCGGTCATGGTCGGGTGGCGGAATGAGACCGGCGTAACGAGCGGTCCAAACCGCAGGCGCCGGGTGTGGCTGGCGAGCCAGGTGAGCGAGACCCACAGCTCGAGGGATTCTTTATCTGGCGGGTTGGCATTGGTGTAATGATCCGAACGGTACAGGCCGGCGAAGCCCAGTTCTTCAACAGCCTGGGCTATTTTCTGCCAGCGCGGCCAGGTGAGACCGTTTTGACCCTCGATCATGATGGCGATAGCGAGCATATCGGATTTTCCCTGATGCTAGTCCATTTCTTCGTTTTTGGGATGGCTTTGATGGGCTTTCTCAGCGGACGGCTCAAGCTGCCTGGTAAATTCAGCCAGGCGTTGCACCACGGCACGATTGAAAGTGCCTGCGTCGTAAGAGCCATCCTCCTGGGGTTCACCCGCTTCATAGCCGCTCAGCAGGGACAGACCCTCTTCGAAACTCTGAATGGACCAGATGTGGAACTGGCCTTGCTCCACGGCGCTGACGACCTCCCTGTGCAGCATCAGGTTTTTAACGTTCCCGGCGGGTATGATCACACCCTGCTGTCCGGTCAGCCCAAAGGACTTGCAGGTGGTGAAAAACCCCTCGATTTTTTCGTTGACCCCCCCGATGGCCTGCAGCTGGCCGCGCTGGTTGATCGAGCCGGTCACCGCCCGGTCCTGGCGCAGGGGGATCTCGGCGATGGCGGAGAGCAGAGCGTAAAACTCTGCGGCTGAGGCGCTATCGCCCTCGACCTCATCATAAGACTGCTCGAAGGTCAGGCTGGCGGACAGGCTGAGCGGAGTTCCCCGGCCGTAGCGACCGCCGAGCAGTCCGCTCAAGATAAGGATGCCCTTGGTATGGATCGGACCGCCGAGCTTTGCCTGGCGCTCGATATCTATCACACCGCCTTTGCCTGGAAACGCCACCGCGGTAACCCGGGTGGGGCGTCCGAAGGCGTAATCGCCTAAAAAGGCGATGGAGAGGGCGTTCACCTGCCCGACATCCGATCCTGAGACGGATATCAGCAAGGTCCCCTCCCGGATCATTTCCTGGATGCGCTCCTCGACCAGATTGCTGCGGTAAATAGTCTCGTCGATCGCCCGCTGGACGGAGGCGGCGGTGACCAGAATTTCGCTGTCGCTTTCACCCACGTCTTCGCCTCCATCTTTACTGGCAGAGGCGCTTTCCCCGGTTTTGCGAGCCCAATAGGCGGCTTCGCGCACCAGGTCGGCGATTTTGCCAAAGCGGGTGGAAAGCTTATTCTGATCTTCAGCCATGCGGGAGCTGTATTCGATGATCCTGGCGACAGCCGTGCGGTCGAAGGCTGGCAGCCTGTTGACCATCACCACCGATTTGACGAATAAGCCATATTCATGCTCGGCACCCGGGTTGCGCTCCATGATGGTGGCAAACTCAGCCCTGACCTTGAACAGCTTGGCAAAATCTTCGTCATAGGCGCGCAGCAGGTAGTACAGCAACGGCGTGCCAACCAGCACGACTTTTAATTTTAATGGGATTGGTTCAGGCTCGAGGGTGGCGGTGCTCAGCAAGCCGAGCTGCTGGCCCAGTTCGATAATCCGGATTTCTCCATCTCGCAGGGTGCGCTTGAGCCCTTCCCAGGCGTAGGCGTTGATCAGCAAATCGCGCGCCGGGATCACCAGATAGCCGCCGTTGGCGCGATGGAGGGCGCCGGGGCGGATCATAGAGAAATCCGTGTGGCTGCCGCCCATGACCAACTCGTGCTCGATGCGACCGAGCAGGTTTGGATAGGAGGGATGGCTCTCTACGACAACGGGGGCGCCTTTATGTTGGCTGTTATCGACCAGCAAATTGACCTCGTAGCGGCGGACCCACTCGCGCCGGGCGAGCATACCTGCCAGCGCCTGGGGGGAATCCTCGGTCTCTTTGAGGCGGAATTGTTCTGCGTGGGCGATAATATCCGCCTTGACCGCCTCCAGGTGGTTCAGCACCTCGGGCAGGTTTTCGTAGCGAGATTTTATGTTTGCTAACAAAGGGGCGAGCAGGAATAGCACGGTGCGCTCGTCAAGCTCAGCGAGGCGTTCTGCGATCTGTTTTTCCAGCTCACGGAGGTGCTGGAGGCTTTTTTCCATCTCCTGGCTGAGCCGTGCCTGCACCTGTTCCAGCTTGAGGCGCTGCTCGGATGACAGCTTCTCGATATCCTCCGGTTTGAGCGGCTTGCCCTCCGCGGCCGGCGTCAGGACGAAGCCGAAAGTCGTGCGGACGATCAAAAAACTATATTTTTCCACATGCTCTTGCAGGCGGATGAATTCGGCTTCCTGCTTTTTCTTCAATTCGTTGATCAGCCGGTCGCGCTCCTGGGTGTATTCTTTGCTCTCGAAGGTGCGGGCAATTTCCCGCTCGCAGGTGGAGATCAAATCGCGGATATCTCTGACAAACTGATGCCCTAGCCCGGCAGGCAAGGCGAGCACTTTCGGTCGGCGGGGGTTGTCAAAATTGGTGACATAGCACCAATCCTCGGGCGGCGGCATGGCTGCGGCTTTGCGTTCGAGATATTCACGGCTCAGCGTGGTCCGCCCGGAGCCAGGCAGCCCGAGCACAAACGTATTGTAGCCTGGACCGGTCACTTCGCTACCCAGGTCGAGAGCGCGAATCGCTCTGGGCTGTCCTAACACGACCTCCAGGTCAGGGAGCATGTCGGTATTTTGAAATTTTAACGACTGCGGGTCACAAGAACGGTACAGTGCGCTCGCCGAGAGTCCTTTGGGGACTGGCGCCTCAGCCGGGCTGGTTTGTACGGCGGCTTTTTTAGGGGTCACAGGCTCTCCTCCACGCACCTAATGGGTTTGCACAGCGCCTGGATGACTGCTACTCCATCCAGGATCTCGTCCGTTAGATTTCACTTTTTCGCTACCCTTATCTTACCAGGATTTGCCGGCTGGCGGACAGCTACATGAGTCATCCAGGTCTCTTGCGCGAAGCGCCACGCGTGGCGAAGCTGATCAGCGGGTAGGTCAGGGGGGTTGTACCGAGAGCGGCGATCAAGCGGTAGATGCGCCCCGGGACGCAGATGACCTGACCGCGCTCCAGGGCAGCCAGCGACTCGTTTACTACCCGATCGGCTGTGCTCCACATAAAGCCTGGCAGGCGCATCGGCGCATGGAGGCGGTGAAATTCGGTGTCGACGAGGCCGGGGCACAGGGCCTGGAGGCGCAATCCAGTCCCGTGGAGCTCATGATGGAGGGTCCGCGTGAAGTGCACCAGAAAGGCTTTGGTCGCTCCGTAAGTGACGTTGCGGACGGGGAACAACCCGGCCATGGAAGCCACGTTAATGATGCCCCCTGAGCGGCGAGCGAGCATTCCGGGCAAGGCTGCGTGGGTAAGGCGCAGGCTGGCGAGCACATGGACCTGGACGGCCTGGCGGTGGATGTCGTAATCGATCCGCGCGAAGCTGCCCGAGAGCCCAAATCCGGCGTTGTTCACCAGGATTTCTAAAGCTGGCATTTCTATGATGCGGGAGGCGACCCGCTCGAGATCTTCACCCTGCGAGAGATCCGCCACGATCACCTCTGCCGGCATGGAGAAGCTGCGCTCCAGCTCGGAGGCCAGTTTACCCAACCGCTCTTCCCGGCGAGCGACCAGACAAAGTCCGTAACCCCGGGAAGCCAGTTGGCGGGCGAACTCGGCGCCGATCCCGCTGGAGGCGCCGGTGATCAGGGCAGTATCAAGCGTCTGCGTTGAGGCGTTGTCCAAAAATCCAGCCCTCCAAGCGGATGATTGCCCGCTCCTGTGGTTCGGGGAAGTCTGCCCTGCCGAGCCAGTGCAGCATCCAGAGCAATCCAACCAGCGCATCGAAGCGGTCTTCTCCGTCTGAGACGTCTCCAAAGCCATCCAGAATCTCGTCTCTCAGCTCGGGCGCCAGGCTCACCCCGGATCTCTGAGCGAAGTCGAGCAGGGCGGCGGCATTGAGGCGCCGCGCGGCCTGGTGGCGTTTGCTGGATTTGCCGTCCCGTCCCCCCAAATTGAAACGGACGCCGATAGCATGATATGCCTCAGCGGGGTACGTTTCAGCAACCACGATCGAGCCAGGCCGGAGCAGGCGTTCCAGGCGGCCCGAAAAAGGCCAGATCGCCAGGTTTACGCGGCTATCCAGCAGCCCCGGGGCAAGCACCTGCCGCCAGCCGGAGATGGCGGCTTTGCCAACCTGCTGCCCGCCCAACGTCCAAAAGAGCGGGCAGGCAGCCCGGCGGAGAGGATGGGCGCGTTCGCAGCGGCGACGCAGGTGTTCAAAATCGCCCAGGCCCAGGCGTTCGACCAGGTGACTGCGCCTGGCACCGCCCGGTCGCAGGGGGTAAAAAGGGCGATACAGGCTGATTTGTTCCGGGTTAGCCGCCACCTGGTAGAAATCAGCCCAGGGACCCTGCCCTAAAACGGGGAGCAGCTCCAGGTAATCGCTCACCCCAGCTTTACGGGCGTAGGCTTCGGGCAGGCCGATGGGGAAGTCGAAGCCAGCCAGGGCGCATCCGCTGGTACCCGCGGCGGCTTGCAGCTCTGCCAAGAGCCCCCGGAGGTAAGTCACCATCCGTGGGGTGTGAGCAGTCCAGCAACCATCCGGCTCGCGGACGGCATGGGTCAGCCAGCGCTTTCGTTCGTTTACGCTCCAGTCGGCATGGGCGACCAGGGTGACCTGCGCGGAGGACATGATGACGACGAAAACCCTAGAACAATTCTGCCAGCGCCAGCCATTCGCCCGTCTGGTTTTCCAGCTTTACCCCCTCCTGGATGAAGCCAGAAGCAACAAGCTCTCTGACGGCTCTTTCCACCTGGGCAACCCTCCAGTGGAAGAGTTTGAGGATATCGCCGATTTGAGCGGCGCCGACAGAGCGGAAATAATGACTGAGTAATTCGCCTCGGGCGGCGTTTTCGCTGATCAGGCGGGCTTTTTCAGGGAGCTCAGGGTAGTGGCGGGCGACGATTTCATACACAAAGGCATAACGCCAGGCGCCCGCCTGGGCGACCGCCACCGGCAGCAGCTTGAAATCTGCCTGCAAGTCGGCAAGCGCCTTGTTGAAGCGCGCCTCGCTCTCGTGGCTGGTCAGGCGCGCCGCCTTGCGCAGGGCGATTGTGTCCAGAGGGCCGTTATCCAGGATGGCCTCGTATACGGCTTTGGCTTCCTGGGTCAGGCGCCCCTGCTCGTAGAGGGTAAGATAGTCCTCCTCGGGCGCGCCGTAGTTCTCTGAGAGAGCGTAGAAGCAGGGAGCGAGGTGCACGGCGATCATGGTGGCTTTCTTGCGCGGCACCTTGGCGTAGTACCACTCCCGGCCCCCCAGCAGGGCATCCTTCCAGCCCCAGGTGATGTGACCGGGGTCGTCGTGCTGGTCGGCGACCGGGCGGTCGCCCGCCACCGCGACCCACAGGCTGGGCAGGGTGATGCCCTTGATCGGCCAGAAGTAGACGAAGCCGCGCTGGTTCACGAACTCGACCGCCTGCTCGCGGCGGGTGATGCGCCCACCGGGCAGGGTGCGGAAGGTTTGAGCGCGGTGAGCGAGCAAGGTTTTGGTTGGAAGGGTCGGCATGGATGAGTTATTGGATCGGTTACGCCTCGACCAGGATAAATTATAACGGGATAGCTAAAGTTGGTTGTGAGTAATCCTCCCCCAGGTGGATTGTCTTAGGAGGCAAATTTGAATGGGGAGCTTCAGGATCATATACGGCTCTCTGCATGGGTCTGATCCTCAGCTTCCCGTGCATTGCGAGCTGAATCCTTTCCCTGGAAATTTGGACATACTTTTCAAAGATTTCCGCCCCGATCGCCTTGCGCCCGTGCATCAAGGCTGCAATCGCGGTGGTGCCCGTGCCGATGAAAGGATCCAGAACCCAATCTCCTTCAACGGTCATCGACAGGACGAGACGCTCGATCAGCTCAACGGGGTACTGGCAGGGATGCTCCGTCTTTTCAACGTGATTGGCCTTCACGTTGGGAATATCCCAGACATCGCTGGGGTTCTTTCCCAGAGGATTACCCGATAATTTGCCTTTGTTGGGGCCTTTAAAATGCTTTTTCTGCGGGTATTTTTGCGGGATCCTGACCGCATCCAGGTTAAAAGTGTAATCATCTCCCCTGGTGAACCAGATGATGACCTCATATCTGCCGGAAAAACGTCGTGAGGCGTGCAAGCCATGACCGAAGCGCCAGATGATCCGGTTGCGCATTTTGAGACCATTTTCCATAAATATTGGATAAAGCATTACATCCAGTGGGATGATAGCGGCAGCTTTGCTGCCGACGCCATTCTCAACAAAATTGCCAACCTGCCAGCAAATGCTGCCCTGGGGGTGCAATACTCTGATACACTCCTCGATAATCCTGCGCTGCTGGCTGATGTAGTCATCGACAGAGAGTTTGTTTTCATATTCCTTGCCCAGGTTATACGGCGGGGAGGTGACGATCAGCTTTACAAACCCATCCGGCAATTGTCCGAGGAGACCCAGGCAATCACCCTGGTAAAGGACGAGATCGGCAGTGGGGTCAAAAGCGTCAGCTATCTTTATTTTTTTTCGTTCCATCTATTCCTCCGGCTTTCTAGAACATATTATCTAATCATCTTCTGAATTAAGCAACCCCTCGAGGGAAATTCATCCATTTCTTTATCGCGAGTAAAATAGAGAAAATGGTGGCTGGGTATAATTTGATTATCACCTACAGATAACTTTTTCTCAGTATTCAAGGGAGCCACTCATGTCATGGACGGAGCGATTAGACGCTGACCCTTTACCCTGGCTGCTTGAGCCGCAGGACCCGGGTGTGCGCTACCCGGCCCTGCGCGATCTGCTGGATCGCCCGGAAAGTGACCCCGAACTGGTCGAAGCCAGGCGGATAGCCCACACAGCCGGACCGATTGGCGCTATCCTGGCTAATATGCAGCCGGAAGGCTACTGGTCTGAACCCGGACCAGGTTACAACCCGAAATACTATTCCAGCGTGTGGGCGATCATCACCCTGGCGCAGCTAGGCGCCCGGGCTTCGATGGACGCTCGCATCGGGCAGGCGTGTGAATACCTGCTGGAGCATGCCCTGACGGAGGGGGGACATTTCAGCGCCAGTGGGGCGCCCTCCGGGACCGCCGACTGCCTGCAGGGGAATCTGTGCGCAGCCCTGATCGACCTGGGCTATGAAGACGCGCGCCTGGCTACTGCGTTTGAGTGGATGGCGCGCAGCGTCACCGGTGAAGGCGTGTCTTCAAAGGAAGACCGCACTGCCCTACGCCGCTACTACGCCGGCAAATGCGGGCCAACCTTCGCCTGCGGGTCCAATAACAACCTGCCTTGCGCCTGGGGTGGGGTAAAAGTGATGCTGGCATTCGGCAGGCTGCCCGCTCAAGAACGGACGCCGCTCATCGAGGCGGCGATCCAGCACGGTGTGGAGTTTTTCTTCGGCGTGAACCTCGCCGAGGCGGGTTATCCCAACGGGTGGAGCGACAAACTAAGCCGCAACTGGTGGAAATTCGGATTTCCGGTTTATTACGTGACCGACCTGCTGCAACTGGTCGAAGCCCTGGCTTGCCTGGGCTACGGAGCGGACGAGCGCTTGAGAGAGGCCATCGACCTCATCCTGGAGAAGCAAGATGCCCACGGGCGTTGGGCGCTGGAGTACGATTATGCGGGCAAGACGTGGGTGGAATTCGGCGAGAAGAAGCAGCCCAATAAGTGGGTCACCCTGCGGGTTTTGAAGATGGTGAAGAGCTTAAGTTGGCGCGGGCAACGGATATCGGGCAACTGATTGCTGGTAACGGATTGAACGGATCGCTGGCAACGGATTAGGAAAACGGATTGAACGGATCACGAAGGACTCTCTTGATCTTGATTATTCTCCTGATTATCGGCTGCAGCGAACCTCTCGCGCCATCGCTGACGCTGACGCC
>DATEDC010000009.1:0-48004 GCA_035286585.1 Anaerolineales bacterium | reverse complement strand
AGGCTTTTAAAGATTATGATCTAATCCTGACCAATCCACCCTTCGGCACAAAGAAAGGCGGAGAGCGGCCTACACGTGATGACCTAACCTTCCCATCCTCAAACAAACAACTGAACTTCCTGCAGGTGATCTATCGCTCCTTAAGACCTAATGGCAAGTCCCGGGCTGCTGTTGTGTTGCCTGATAATGTTCTGTTCCAGGAAGGTGACGGCCAAAAGGTTCGTGTAGACCTCATGAACAAATGCAATCTTCATACGATCCTGCGCCTGCCGACCGGCATCTTTTACGCCCAGGGTGTCAAGGCGAACGTGCTGTTCTTCGACCGAAAGCCAGCCAGCGAGGCGCCGTGGACGAAGACGCTATGGATTTACGACCTGCGCACCAACAAGAACTTCACTCTCAAGACCAACCAGCTCACCCGCCAGGACCTGGACGAGTTCGTCGCCTGTTACCATCCCGAGAACCGTTACGACCGCCGGCCTACCTGGTCGGAGAATCATCCGGATGGGCGCTGGCGCGCCTTTACCTACGACGAGCTGATGGCGCGCGACAAGGTCAACCTGGACATCTTCTGGCTGCGAGATGAGACGTTAGAAGACTCCGCCAACCTACCCGACCCGGACGTGCTGGCGGGCGAGATTGTGGAGGAGCTGGGGGCCGCGCTGGAGCAGTTCGCCAGCATTTATGAGGAGCTGGGGGAGGAGTGATCAGCGAGCGAGCCTTAGCGGATGGCTTCGGTCCGCTTCCTGCCGCTCACTCTCCCCTCTCCACACTGGCATACAGCGCCGCCAGATTTTCTGCTACAGATCGCTCCCGGTTGTAAACGCTGGAGCCGGCCACCAGCACGGTGGCGCCGGCCTGGACGGCCAGGGGGGCGGTGGTCAGGTCCACCCCGCCATCCACGGCGATGGGGGTTTCCAGGCCGCGCTCATCCAATTTCTGGCGCAGGCGGCGAATCTTCGCGAGCTGGCTGTGAATGAACGCCTGGCCGCCGAAGCCGGGGTTGACGGTCATGACCTGGATCAGGTCGGCCAGCTCGAGAACTTCCTCCAGGAGGTCGAGCGGGGTGCCCGGGTTGAGGGCGACGCCGGCTTGAACCCCCAACTGGCGGATCGAAGCGAGCGTGCGGTGCAGGTGCGGGCAGGTCTCCTGGTGGACGATGATGCGGTTCGCGCCCGCGGCGGCGAATTCGGCCAGGTAGCGCTCCGGCCGCAGGATCATCAGGTGGGCGTCGAGGGTGAGCCTGACCAGCGGGCGCAGCGCCCGGATCAAACCCCAGCCAAAGGTGATGTTGGGCACGAAATGCCCGTCCATGATGTCGATCTGGATGGCCTGCGCCCCGGCGGACTCGGCCTCCCGCGCCTGCTCTCCCAGGCGGGCGTAATCGGCTGCCAGGATGGAAGGCTCGATCGTGATTCTCGGCTGCGTTTTTCTCTTATTAGCCAGCCGGGTATCAGCCTCACTCATATTCCATCCTTAATTGATATAAACCACGAAGTTGCCATGAATGCTGTTCACCCCAAAGGATGAAAATTTCACCACAAAGGCACCAAGACACCAAGGATCACGAATCCCAGTTCAAGGGTCCCCACCGGTCGGGGCGCTCGCGAGCGCCCGAGCCAGTTCCAGAAGGCCGGCGGCGACCCGGTTTTGATAGTTCCCCAGATCGAAAGTGATCATGAAGCTGCGTCAGCGCAATTGCTGAATCTTCCCTTCCAGGCTGGCGATAAGGGCGTCGTAAGAGCTGGCGAAGGCGTCCACGCCGTCTTCCTGCAGTTTCTGGGTGATGGAATGGAGATCGACGCCCAGCTCGGCCAGCCGGCGGAGATTATCATAGGCTTCCGGCAGGCCGGCTTCCAACGTGGGGGCGAGGCGCCCGTGCTGGCGAAAAGCCTGCAAGGTGGCGGGCGGAACGGTGTTGACCGTGTGGGGACCGATCAGGTTATCCACGTAGAGCGTATCTGAATAGGCCGGGTTCTTCGTGCCGGTGCTGGCCCACAAGGGACGCTGGGGCCGGGCTCCATTCCTCGCCAGCGCCTCCCAGCGCTCCCCTGAAAAGATGCTGCAGAAGCGGGTGTAGGCGACCTTGGCGTTGGCGACGGCGATCTTACCTCGCAGCTCATCCACGCCGAGCCGCTCCAGCTCACGATCCACGGCTGTATCCACCCGGCTGACGAAAAACGAAGCCACCGAGGCGACGGTATGCAGCGGCAGCCCCACGGCGAGGCGCTGCTCCAGGCCGCTCAGGTAAGCCCTGGCTACGGCCTCATAATGGAGAATCGAGAAGATCAGTGTCACGTTGATGTTGACGCCCACGGCGATCAGCGCCTCGATGGCCGGCACGCCGGCGGTGGTCGCGGGCACCTTGATCATCACGTTCGGGCGCTCCACGGCGGCGAACAGGCGGCGCGCTTCGGAGATGGTGCCCGGCGTATCGTACGCCAGGTCGGGGCGCACCTCCAGGCTGACGTAGCCATCCTGACCGTCCGTTTTCTCGTGAACCGGGCGCAGCAGGTCCGCCGTCTGGCGGATATCCTCCAGCGCCAGGGCTTCGTAGCTCCCCGTCGAGTCGAGCCCCTGCTTCACCAGGGCCTGCAGGTCGGCGTCGTAATCCTGGCTGCCGGCGATGGCTTTCTCGAAGATGGTCGGGTTGGAGGTCACGCCCGCCACGCCTTCGGCGATTAACTGCTGCATCTCCCCGGAGAGCAGCATGCCCCGGTGGATGTTATCGTACCAGATCGATTGTCCGTAATTACGCACCTCTAAAATGGGATTGGACATCATTTGCCTTCCTTTGTCGATATGAACCACCAAGCCACTAAGACACGAAGAATCCTTGACCCATATTATGTCACCTTTCAGAGTCTTCTAGAGTCATTGCGATCTGCTCTGCCTGGGCAAGCTCCTGGGGCGTATTCACGTTCCAAAAGGCGAGCCCGTCCGGATCGTGCTGGCGGATTTCATCCTCCCCCAGGTTGCACAGGCTCACCTCGCCGAACCAGGAATCGACCCGCCACTTATCCGCCTGGATGGCGCGCTCCACCGCAGGCAGGCAAGTCTCCCGCCGGTAGACTGCATGGAAAGGCTCCGCGCCCCCCGCGGCCTGCGGGATCACCGCGTCGCAGTCCGCCCCCAGCAGCCTGTCACGCTCGACCACCAGCAAGCCCGGGCTGACGAAGGGCATATCGCAGGCCACCACTGCCACCAGCGGTTGGGCGGCCGCGCTCAGGGCGGTATACAAACCGCCCAGGGCGCCCCTGCCGGGCAGCAGGTCAGGCACCAGAGGCAGGCCGAGGAAGCGGTAAGCTGGCGGATTGTTGGTGGTCACGATGATCTCCTCTGCCAGGTGAGCCACGCGCCCGAGCACCCTCTGGATCAGCGGCTGCCCTAAAAAGGGGAACAGCGCTTTATCGCTCCCCATGCGGCGAGATTCGCCTCCTGCCTGAACGACCAAGGTTAGCATAGCTGGCCTGTGGGGATCGCCGTGGTAGATGAGATTTTCCACAGGAAATCCCGATATTCCGCATAGATTTGATTATAATATGATAAAGCAAAGTGTTTTAGTGTTATTGGGAGGCGAGGGACAATCCAACTTACCGGTATCGCCGCCCGCCTCTCGAGACGGAGTAATGAAATGACCCCACTGGCTGATGTTTTGGACGATTTAACCGTTGCAGGCGAACTGTACCAGCCTTTGCCCGATAAAGCCCTGCGCTGCTACGCCTGCGGCCACCGTTGCCTGATCCGGGAGGGCCGCCGGGGGATCTGCAAAGTGCGTTTTAACCGGGATGGAAAGCTGTACGTGCCGTGGGGGTACGTGGCCGCGCTGCAAGTGGATCCGATTGAGAAAAAGCCTTTCAACCACGTCTTCCCGGGGAGCGACGCCCTGACCTTTGGAATGTTGGGATGCGATTTTCACTGCGATTACTGCCAGAACCACCTGACCTCCCAGGCGATGCGCGACCCAGCTTCGGACAACTCCATTCACCTGGTCACCCGGGTTTCACCGGAACAGCTCGTGGCCTACGCCCTGCGCAGCGGCGCAGACGTGGTGGCTTCATCCTATAACGAGCCGTTGATCACTTCGGAATGGGCGGTGGCGATTTTTCGCCAGGCGCTCGAGGCCGGGCTGAAATGCGCCTACATCTCCAACGGCAACGCCACCCCAGAAGTGCTGGAATACCTGCGCCCTTACCTGGTCGCCTACAAGATCGATTTGAAGACCATGCAGGACAAACATTACCGCCAGCTGGGTGGGGTGCTAAAGAACGTGCTGGATGGCATCCGGACTGCATACGATCTGGGCCTGTGGGTGGAGGTGGTCACGCTGGTTATCCCCGGCTTCAATGACAGCACAGAGGAATTGATGGATGCGGCTCAATATATCCGCTCCATCTCCGCAGACATCCCCTGGCATGTGACTGCCTTCCATCCGGACTACAAGATGAGCGACACCCCACACACGCTTACCAGCACGCTGCTGCGCGCCGCCGAGATTGGACAGGAGGCCGGCCTGAACTACGTATACGCCGGCAACCTGCCGGGGCGAGTGAGCGAATACGAGAACACTCACTGCCCAAGCTGCCGGACACTGCTCATCGAGCGTTACGGCTACACCATCCAGGGATATCACCTGACGCCAACGGGTAACTGCCCCAAGTGCGGGATGCGCATCCCCGGCATCTGGAGCGACCAACCCGAATCGGTGCAAATTGGCGGAATCGGCATGCCCAGGATCGTGGTCCGCTAGCCCCCCCCTTCAGCGCTTCACCCTGACCCGGACGACGAAGCGGTCGACGCCCCCAAAACGATATTTGTAATCTTCATCGCCGCGCATGAAGTCGAAAGCCTCGCGCTTGTTTTCGTTGGCCCACTGCAGCAGGTAGCCCATCAAGACCCAACCCGGCGAGAGGCTGCTGAAATCATAATCTATCCCTGAATTGTAGACCCAGATGTGACTGGCGTAATCGAAGTTTAAGTATCCAGCCGCTTTCACGCCCCCCACTTCTAAGAAGGCAAGCTGCAGCCAGCCGGCGTCAAAAGCAGCTTTCATCGCCAGGCGCATTTGCTGGCGCATCACCTCGGTCAGGAATGCCCGCTTGTCTGCATCCTGGGCCATCAAATCGAGAAACGCTTCTATCTCGGACTCCAGGCTGCGGCTGTCCTCGACAATGTACCAGCGTACAGGCTGCTCTTGACTCTCAGCCCGCCGAATTTTACGGCGGATTTCGTGGCGCTGCTTTTTATCAATACCAGCCAGATAAGTTTCCCAATCTCCCGGAAGCGGGATGTAAGGGCAGTGTTGCAATTTCTCCTGGGTAAAATCCAGCCCCCGCCGTTCGGCTTCCGCTTGCAGGGCAGGCAAGGAAGGCGAATCTTCCAGAATGTTGTACAAATCCAGCACCTGCCAATCCGGGGCTTGCGGACCGTGCAGGAAATCCAGCATCGCGGAGACAAACGCAGGCAAATCCGCGGGGCGAGCGAGGATATCCAGGTAATCGGCAATCTCGAGGCTGCCCAAGAGCATCAGGGCTGCTGCTCCCTCCCGGTTTTGGGTGAGAAATAAGGGCGCTGCCCCGCGCAGCGCGCCGTCTTTCCCATAGCCGGCGAGGATCAACAGGTCGCCGCGCTCCCATTCACCGCCGCCCAGCGTACGCCACCAGGCGCTCAAGAACTCATGGCGCAAAAATGGCACCTGTCTTGCACTGAAACGAAGCAACTCATTCCATTCAACCGCCAAGGCGTCGAAATCTTCGATCTTGCGAATGACCTTGATGTGCATACCCTCTCCCGGCGCAAATTATTGGCAGTGGTCCCAAACCGGCTGGGCTCGGTCTGGCTGCCCACAGCATTTTACCAGTATAATGTCAGATGGAAATGTAAGCTGATATGCGCAGACAACTCTTAACCAACCCACACATGCTATGGACCTGAACATCTACCCCCTGGCCCGTCAAAACGACCGCGATCTACACGAACTGGCTGGCGTGCACACCGCCATCCCGCCGCGCCGCCCGGCGCGCGGGCGCGCTCCCGACCGCCTGATCCTGCACTTCGCTATTGAAGGCGGCGCCTTGTTCTCATCCGAACAAAGCAAACAAATCCTCGAGCGGCTGGCCCAAATCTACTACAAAACGGGCGGATCGGTCACCTACGCAATGCGGACGGTAGCCGAGACGCTCAACCAGCAGCTTTTAGACCGCAACCTGCGCGAGGCAGGCAGCGGGCGCCAGTTTGTCGGCTTGCTGAGCATCGTCGTCCTGCGCGAGGAGCGGGCTTTCATCGCCCAGGCCGGGCCCGTGCATGCCTACCTGGTCAGCGCAGGGGAGATGCGGCACATCCACGACCCCGCGCTTGCCCGGCGCGGCCTGGGAATCGGGCGAACCGCCCCCCTTTATTACTCCCAGGTCGAGCTGAGCGTCGACGACCTCCTGCTGCTCTCAGCCCAGGCTCCCACTGGCTGGAGCGAAGAGGCCCTGCAAAGCCTGGTCGCTCAAGGACCAGACAATCTGCACCAGCGGATCCTGGCGATCTCGGGTCCCGACCTGGAAGCCGTCCTCATCCAGGTGCGCAGCGGGCCGGGCAAAATCTACCAGCTCAAGCCAAAAACAGCCCTAACTCCAAACGCGGCTGAGAGGGCGACGATTGAGCAGGCGCTCCTTCAACCTGCCGAAGAAGAAGCAGCGCCAGCCAGCGTATCCGAGCCAGCGGACATCATCGCGGAACCCGAACAGGAGGTCGCCCCGCTCGAGGAGGATATCCACGCCTCTGAAATTCAGCCCGAGGTCGTGGCAATCCAGGAGCCAGCCGTTCCCACCCGGCGACGATATGCGCCTGCGCCAACCCGAACGACTGCAACCGGCAGCGCGACGCCCCCGGCGCCCCCCCAGGTTCGCGAGCGCCCGCAGGCCGGCCTGGCTTCAAAAGCGCTGAGGAGGATTGGGGGCGCTTTCCTGGGCACGCTTGGCGCCTTCGCCGGTGGACTGCGCAGTCTGCTGCGGAGAATGCTGCCCGACGAGTCAATTTTCGCGCTTCCGGGCCCGGCGATGGCTTTGATCGCGGTGACCATCCCGCTCGTAGTGGTGTCGGCGGCGACTGTGGTGTACTTCCGCCGCGGGCGGGCTGCCCAGTTTGAGACCTATTACGCGCAAGCCATGCAGGCGGCCGGTCACGCCCAGACGCAAACCGATCCGCAAGCCCGCCAGCAGGCCTGGCAGTCCGTGCTCGCTTATCTCGACCAGGCCGATCAATACCAGAGATCTCAAGCTTCGCAAAGTCTGCGCCTCAGCGCCCTGCAGGACCTGGACGCATTAGACCTGACCACGCGGCTGGCATACCAGCCAGCCATTGCCGGCGAACTGCCTGCTGAGGCGCGAATCACGCGCCTCACCGCCACCGAGGCCGAGGTGTACCTGCTCAATGCAACCGATGGCAGCGTGCTCAGGGCGTTCGCCGTGGCTCGCGGGTACGAACTCGACACCGCCTTTCAATGCGGCCCGGGCCTGGTTGGCAGCCAGAACGCCGGCCCTCTGGTCGATATCCACCTGCTGTCTAAGAACAGCGCGGGTGAAGCGACGATTTTGGGCATGGACGCCAACGGTTATACGCTGATGTGCCAGGCGGGCAAGCCCCCGGTTTTCACGCCGATGGCGCCGCCGGCCACGGGCTGGGGCAAGCCGCTAGCTTTCACCCTGAGCCTGGACGGGATGTATGTGCTTGACCCACAGGTCAACGCGGTGTGGATCTACTGGAACAACGATCTATCCCAGCAGCCGCAGCTCTTCTTTTCTGAAGAGGTGCCTCCCATGGCAGATGTGATCGACCTGGCTGTGGACGGGAGCGATCTATTTCTGCTCCACTCCGACGGGCGTATGACCCAGTGCACGTTCAGCGAGCTGGAGGTTTCTCCCACCCGCTGCGTTGACCCGCTCCCCTACATCGACACCCGTGCGGGGCGTGAGGGACAGGCGTTCGCCAGCCTGCCCGCTTTCACCCAGGTTCTCGCCACCCAGCCGCCCGATCCCTCCCTGCTGATCCTGGAGCCAGAACGGCACTCCATTTATCTCTTCAGCCAGCGCCTGACCTTTCAGCGCCAGTATCGCCCGGAAATCCAGCCCGGCAGCGTCGCTCGACCCGCAGACCTGCCCCCGGCGTCAGCCTTCGCCATCTCGCCGGACAAGAGGACGGTATTTATGGCTTTCGGCAGCCTGGTAAGTTATGCGAGCATGCCCTGAGGCAGCCATTCAGGGCGCAAGTGTGTTCGTGGGCCAGGGGGTAAGGGTTGCGGAAAGAGGGGTGGCAGCTCCGAAAGGCAAGGGGGTATTTGTCCCCGCGGCAGGCTGCTCATCAAGATCCGCCGGGGTTGATTCGGTTGGGAGAGGAGCCCCCGGACCGAGGCCTGGCAAAGCTGTCCCTTCGAGCGCCGGCGCCAGGGTCGCCTGCCGCATCGAGAATGTGGGCGTTGGAGCAGCCCCGCCGGCTGACCATCTGGCAAACCAATAAAATCCACCCGCTAACCCCGCGCTCGCCAAAAGCAGCGCGGCGATGACTCCGCAGGCGGCTGCCAATCGCTTGCGGGGCTGCAGCCGGGCAAGGGGTGAAACCCAACGCGCCTGGCGCTCCTGGGGAGGCACGCGCAGGGAAAGGGCGGTGATATTGTCGTGACCGCCGCGCAGGTTAGCCAGTTCCACCAGGCTTTCCAACACCGCCTGGTCTCTCCGCCCCTTGAAGGCTGCCAGTATCTCCGCGTCACCTACCAGGTCGGTCAGCCCGTCACTGCACAGGAAGATCAAATCCCCCGGCTGTAGATAGTATCCCTGGTTGGACATCGCCTGCCGGTCGCTCTCTAGCGGGTTGAGGCGCAAGCGGTTATCGGGGACAACATCTTGTTTGGATCCCAGGTAGCGCCGGATGATGTGAGCGTGTGGGTGATTGCGAGCCTGCCCCGGCTGGAGGGCGCCGTGATCAATGGCCTCCTGAATCCAGGTGTGATCGGTGGTTAGCTGGTGGATCTTGCCCCCACGGAGCAGATAGACGCGCGAATCGCCCACCGAAGCGATGAACAGGCGAGAGCCGATCACCAGCGCGCAGGCGCACGTCGAACCCATACCCTTCTGCGCCTGGTCCATTTCCGCCTGGTCGCTGATCGCCTGTCCAGCCTGGATGATGGCCTGGTTCAGCAGCTCGACCGGCTGGCTTGCATCGCCGCTGGCAACCACCTGGCTGATGGTTTCGACTGCCAGCTCGGCTGCGATTTCGCCGGCTTTGTGCCCGCCGATCCCATCTGCGATGACCGCCAGTACGACGGGAATTTTTTGCCCTCCACGCGCGTAGAAAGACGAGATGCCGTAACGGTCTTCGTTGTTTTTCCCGCTCCTGCCAGGATGAGTCGAGGCAGCCAGGTGGAGATGAGCGCGCTCGGCGGGTATCACAGCAGATCCATCTCCTGCACGGACGGCTTGCGGATGCGCTTTGGCCTCTGCTCTGTGAAGCGGAATCCCACGCGCCCGATATAAACCAGATCGCCGTCTTCGAGGGCAACGCCCTCGGCGGAAACCGGCATGTAGTTCACCCAGGTACCCGCGACGGAGCCCTGATCCACAATGCGGAATGAACCCTCGGCATCCCGCACCAGGCGCGCGTGTAATCCATCCAGAGACGGATCGTCGATGGCGATGAGCGACTGCCCCGCATCCCTGCCAAGCGTGATCTCATGCGAAGTGATAGGGATTGGCGCCAGGGAGGGTCTGCCTTCATTTTCGTAGATGGGCATCAGATAAGCGTCCGGTTTGGCGACCAGGCGGCGATGCGGCCAATTCAAGCGGTTGGCCCAGGCCGGTGAGCGCCGGCTGCGGCGCCCAGCTGGCCTGCGGGCGTCGCTAAGAACCGAGGTTAAACTCGAAACGCTCGATAACCAGCGGCGCCCTGGCTGCATTTCTTTCGCCATCCTCAGGATGCGAGGCTGAAAGCGCCCGCGCCAAATCAGCACCAGCAGCCATGCCGAGAGAGCCAATACCGCCACGAGTCCAGCCAGGGCAGGCCAATAGCGGAGAACCGTGGAGAAGGGGTTCGATTCAGGAAGAATCACGCTGATTTCAACCGGTAGTTGGACGCTTTGACCGGATAAGCCCAGGCTATCCTGAGCTTCGACCTGCAGGATGTGCTGCCCGCTCTCCACGTAGCGGCTGAGATCCCAGGTGAAGCGATCGAACGGAGGTTGGAGATTCTCGGCTACCAGCGCGCCATCGACATACAAGGCAGTGCGTACCAGGGGGCGAATGCGCCCATCCGGAAAGTCATATAAAACCTGCAGCTCCTGTGCATTGGGGAGCAGCTCGGCGGGATTCACCTCCCCCACCTGCGCCCGATCCGAGTCCTCGGGGAGCGATCGCTGGACCTCCAAGACCGGAGAGATGAAAGCCGGGTTTGGCGCTCGCAGGTCGAAATCGAAAGCCAGATCAGGTGAACTGATCACCCGGTCGTCCTGGCGGATCTCCAGTTTGAGCGTCTGACCGCCGCCGGTGGTAATGCGCGAAGCGTATACCAGGCGGTAGATATCCCGTCGCGAACTCAGGTAGCTTTCCGGGTTAGGAAGCGCCTCTTCGCCTGAGAAGGCAAATAACTCGCCTCCGGTCTGCTGGGCGAGCTGGGTCAACACCGTCACAATAGAGCTTTGGAAAACCTGGGGGGAAGCCACCAGCCATACAAAAATGTGCACCCTCTCCTGGCTGGCGCGGGCGACAAGGTTTTGCACGCCAAAGGTGATATCCCCTTCGATCGGGGAAGTGACGAATAAAATAACTTTTTCCATGCCGGGCCTGGGAGCCTGGTCGGCGGCGATATCTACAGCCCGGTTCAACACCTCCAGGCCTGGCGGCACCCTGCTGGTATCCAGCTCATAGGATTCCAGGGCGGAGACGAGCTCCAACGGACCGGTGAAATGGGTGCGCTCCCCACCCGTGGATATCAACAGGCTTAGATCATCTATGCTTGAACCCTGCCGGCTGAGCGCCCAACTGCTCAAAGATTCAGCCACAAAGTCGTAGCGGGAGACGCCCTGGCTATTGCGAATGGCGAAGGAATTCCCGGGGTTAAGCACGAACACCGCTTGGACCCCGGGGCGGAGCTCGTAAAGCTCCAAGGCTGGCAGGGCAGCCCCGTTTTCCCACAATTGCAGATCGCCGGTTTTCAAGCCATGGATAAACCCGCCCCGCTCGTCGTGAACGTCGAAGTAGACATTCAGGCGGGGAAAGGCGCTCGTGTCGGGAGGCAACAGGAGCACGCTGCTGGCGTCCTGCGCCCCTGCGCGCGCTGCGCCCAGGAGCAGCCACAAACACAGCAGACTGCCCCAGCCCAGACGAATCATGCAGAAGAATCTGTTACCGGCAGTAAAGCTGAAGGACACCGGAAGCCAGCCTCACCCTTGACTAAAAGGGCTCGGCGGGAGCCATTTCAGAGGTAAGCGCTCGTCCTTTTAATTGCATGTAGGTCAAAGTCCAGGCGGTCTCGATGTAGCCGCGCAGGATTCCGTTTAGAAAGATGGCGACGGGCAGATATGCCACCAGGCACAGCCCGGCGATCAACAGGCCGCCGCTCAAAACAGCGCGCGATTCCGCCATGGCGCCGATAAACGCTGGAAAGACGATGAAGAAGATGGGTAAGCCAATGATAAAACCGCCGATCAGCCCCACGCCGAGGGTCAGGATCAGCCCCATGACGATGATCGCACCCAGGTTTGCCCTGACCAGGTCCCAGCCCGCTCGCAAGCCCTCAAGAACGCCCAGATCACCGAGCACGATCGAGATAATCGACTGCTCGACCACCAGGCTTAAGAACCAGACTAAGGGCACCAGCAAACAGATGAGCGGCACCAGGCACAAAAGGGCTAAACCAAAAGTGATCACTGTACCGAACACTGCCAGCAATACCACCCCTCCGATGGCAACCATGAAAGAGATCCCAACCAGCAAGTTCAGCCCGAATACCCGCCAGAAGTAGGAGGTTGAACCGCTGAACAGCTCCCCAAACGCCAGGCTGGCAGCGCCCCCTTCGATTTGTTGAGTCCCGCGGATCACCCCAATTCGGCCGATGGTGCTCAGGAAAATCGCCAGAACGATCAGCACAAACACCACCAATAAGACGACCCCCACGATCAAGGCAATCTGCCAGTCGGGGATATTGAGCTGAAAATATTGTTGGAATTCTGGTGGCATGTCCTCTCTATAGGAGAAGGTCGATCCATTCCCGCCTCCGCTGCCGCAGCCAGCCAGGATGCCAAAAATCCAGAGCACCTTGTGCTTCCAGATGATTTGCCAGGCACGTGAGAGTACGCTTCCGTAGTCCATCATTCATTCTCCTTGGTGCGGTTATATTTTCCGATGGGTTTCATTATAGCATGCACGCCCTTTACCTGCGCAACAGTCGAAAGTCCACCAGCCGATTCCCGCAGAAGCGGTTATAATTCAGCAATTGAATTTTACAATGGAGGTGGCTAATGCCTACTGCCCTGATCACCGGGATTACCGGACAAGACGGCTCCTACCTGGCCGATTTTTTACTCGCCAAAGGATACCAAGTGATTGGCATGGTGCGCCGCTCCAGCACGGTGACTTTTGGGCGCATCCAGCACATTCAGGACAAGATCACCATCATCCAGGGAGATCTGCACGATCAAAGCTCGCTGGTGGACATGATCGAAGAATATCGCCCGGACGAGGTGTACAACCTGGCGGCGCAGTCCTTCGTGCCCACCTCCTGGAACCAGCCGGTTCTCACCGGCGAGGTGACCGCCCTGGGCGTCACTCGCTTGCTGGAAGCCATCCGGCACGTGAATCCCAAGACGCGCTTCTACCAGGCTTCTTCGAGCGAGATGTTCGGCAAGGTGCGCGAAGTGCCGCAGCGGGAAACGACCCCTTTCTACCCACGAAGCCCTTACGGGGTGGCTAAAGTTTACGCCCACTGGATCACGGTCAACTATCGCGAATCCTACGGCATGTACTCGGTATCGGGGATTCTCTTCAACCACGAGAGCCCGCGGCGCGGCCTGGAGTTTGTCACCCGCAAAATCACTAACGGTGTCGCTCGCATCAAGCTCGGGTTGACCGGGGAATTGCGCCTGGGCAACCTGGAGGCGCGGCGCGACTGGGGTTTTGCCGGCGATTACGTCGCCGGGATGTGGCTGATGCTCCAGAGCGACGAGCCGCGGGATTACGTCCTGGGAACCGGACAGACCCATTCGGTGCGCGAGTTTTGCGAGGCCGCCTTCAGTTACGTTGGCCTGGATTATCGCGATTACGTGGTTCAAGACCCTCTCTTCTATCGCCCGGCAGAAGTGGATCTGCTGGTAGCCGACCCAGCCAGAGCCCAGGACGAGCTGCACTGGATGCCCTCGGTTGGTTTTAAAGGATTGGTGCAGCTCATGGTCGATGCCGATCTCAAACAGGTTGCCAAGGACATTTCTTAGTGCAAATCAGCCAGTTTCGCCGGCGCATCGTTTCATCTGGAGCATTAGCCTATTGGGGCGCTGCACTGGCGGGAATTTATTATCTGCTCCAGGCGATCATTTACGCCCACACGAGCGCTTCCGTTCTGGATGAAGGCGCTTATTTATACAAGGGTCTGCTGTTCGTCACCGGTCGCTACTGGCCCTACCAGGAATACGGCCCTTGGACCAACCACATGCCCCTGTCGTTCTTAATCCCGGGCGCCACGCAAGTATTATTTGCCCCGGGACTGCGCAGCGGGCGCTACTTTGTCATCTTCCTGGGTCTTCTCCTGCTGCTTGGCGTATGGATCCTGGCGCGCAGATTTGGTGGGAAGTGGTGGGCCGCCGCCGCTGTGGCCGCCGTTGCGCTGAACCCTTCGATGGTAAACGCCTACAGCATCGCTGTGTCCCAAATCCTTATTGCCTGCATGCTGGTCTGGACGCTGGTCCTTACGCTGGCAGATCACCGTCCGGCATGGCAGCTCGCCATTGGAGCCGCACTGGCTGGGTTGGCCCTTACAACCAGGGAGAACCTGCTGCCTTTGTTCCCACTGCTGTCCCTTTATATCTTCTGGCAGCACGGTCTGCGCGCCGGCGTATGGGCGGCGCTGGCGGGGACGCTCACAATTGGCATAATTCACGCTGTTTTCTGGTCCGGGATCCTCAGCGTTTGGGCAAGCTGGATTCCTACAGATTTGCTGGATCCATGGAGAATTCAAGGGGGCGGTACAGCTATATGGGATCCCAACATCTCTCTCGAACCCCGTATTTATAGCTTTGCGCAGGGGCTGCGGAGCAATTTTATCCCGTTGCTGGGCGTGTTTGGATTTGGCGCGCTTGTTTTCTTCAGGCGGTATTGGAAATCGATCCCCAACTGGCGAGCGGCGATTTTTCTCTGTGCGCTGTTCGGTGTTTTCATCGTTACCCATGCCTGGGCTTCGCTCTGGCAGAACTACTGCGTCTTCTGTTTCTCCGGTTACCTGATGTTTTTCTCGACGGTGGGGATCTTCTTCATCGTGATCATCAATCAATCCGTGAGTGTTGAAAGAGCCCCCCTATATTCAGGATTTTCTGTGCTTATAGTAATTCTGGCTTCAACCCTGGTTGGATATGGCAGCTACCAGGAAATTGGACCAGGCTTGCTCGAGCTTCCTCTTCCACGCTTGAGCGGCGGTAAAATTCAGGACGGCAGCGCCCCGTTATTCGCTTATTTCGAAAACCTGCTCCACAAGACATACCCTGAGGCAGAGCGCCTCGTCGCTGCTCTCGCCGGTTTCTTGTTTGCAGTTATTCTTATCCTGGTCCTTCTCCTTTTACTGCCAAGATTAAAGGCGGGCAAAGGCAGCAAGCAAAACCTGGGTTTATTCGCGATCAACGTGTTTCTATTAACTGGATTGATTTTATCCCCCACACCCCTCCTCTCTCCTGCCAGCGAACTGGAGCGGTGCAAAGGGGATGTGATTGCCGCTTACGAGCAGGTCGGCGAATACTTGCGGCGGGAAGTTCCTCCCGGCTCCAGGGTTTTTTGGGAAGGCGGGCTTTCTGTCGTGCCCATGCTCTATTTGCCGGGTGTGGACCTGTATCTCCCCCAAATCAATGACGGGTATTCTTATCGCCTCGGCGGAGATGGCGAACAGTTGCTGCGCTACGGTTTGTGGAATGATGAGTTAAGAGAGAAATGGCGCGCTGAAGCCGATTTTATTTTAATTGAAGAAAGGCGCTATAATCCTGAATGGAAAAATTTCCTGGAGACAGGGGAGTTCCAGGAGCTGGAGCGGAGCGTTCAAATAAGCCAGTGTGAGCAGAAAACCGGGATTCGCATCTTCCGCAGGTCAAGATAATCCAGCTATGAGAACCTCAAATCTACAGCCTTTGGGAGCAAGCTCAGTGTGAATCTTTCCATTGTAATCCCTGTGTATAACGAAGCGGAGAGCTTGAGCCTGCTGCACAGCAGCCTGCATCAGGCCCTGGGGGATGGGCCAACCTCCTGGGAGGTTATTTACGTGGACGACGGCAGCTCCGATGCCAGCCCGGAAATTTTAGCCCAACTGGCAGAGGCAGATCCCGAGCATGTTTGCGTGGTGTCTTTGCGGCGCAACTTTGGGCAAACCGCAGCGATCGCCGCGGGGATCGATCATTCGGACGGCGAGATTATCGTCATGCTGGATGCTGATCTGCAAAACGATCCCACAGATATCCCCATGATGCTGGATAAGATCGAACAGGGATACGATGTGGTCAGCGGCTGGCGGGTCTACCGAAAAGACACCTTCTTCAGCCGCACCCTGCCATCGCGCATTGCCAACTGGTTGATCTCGGTCGTCACCGGGGTGCACCTGCACGATTACGGATGCACCTTAAAGGCATACCGCCGGGAGGTGATCACCGATTTTCGCTTATACGGCGAGATGCACCGTTTTATCCCCGCCTATGCCAGCAGCGTTGGGGCGAAAATCACCGAACTGCCAGTCACCCATCATCCGCGGCGGTTCGGCAAGACCAAGTACGGCCTGGACCGCACCATAAAGGTGCTCCTGGACCTGCTGACCGTCAAGTTCCTGTTAAGTTACGCAAAAAAACCCATTTATCTTTTCGGCGGGACGGGCATCGTTTTAATGCTCACCAGCGGTCTGGCGCTCCTCTATCTTGCGGTGCGCCGGTTAGCGTTCCAGATTGGCGTATTGAGCTCTCCGCTTTTCCAAATGAGCGTGATGTTTATGATTCTCGGCTTTCAATCGATCCTGATGGGGTTGATTGCAGAGCTGCTGGTCAGAACTTACCATGAATCGCAACGCAAACCTATTTACACGATTCGACATATCCTGCGCCGCGCTCGCCATACCCAAAGATCAATCGAAGGTTAATGCGTATACTCGTCATTATTTATGAATACCCCCCTGTTGGCGGCGGTGGTGGACGAGCAGCCCAAGACCTGTGCCGGGAGATGCACAAGCGCGGTCATCAAATCACCGTGCTGACCTCCAACTATCGAGGCTTACCTCGCCAGGAGACACAAAACGGCGTCAGGATTGTGCGCGTACCGGCGTTCAGACGGCAGCCCTATAAAGCTGGGCTGCTCACGATGGGGGCATTTGTCCTGACAGGCCTGTGGCTGGGTCTATCTCTCGCCAGAAATTGGAGTCCGGAGGTTATCCACGCTCATTTCGCGGTGCCCTCTGGAGCGCTCGCCTGGGCAATTTCCCGTCTAACCCGCACCCCATACGTGCTGACAGCCCATCTCGGCGATGTCCCAGGCGGGGTGCCGGAAAAAACCAGCCGCTGGTTCCGCTGGTTCTACCCGTTCACCCACCCACTGTGGCGGGACGCGGCGCAGGTCGTGGCGGTCAGCCATTACACGCGCCAGCTCGCGCTGAATCACTATCAAAGAGATATCCTGGTGCTGCCGAATGGCGTGAATTTAGCGGAGCTGAATCCGGGCGAGATCCGGGTTGGAAACCCTCCGCAAATCATCTTCGCCGGACGATTCGTGCCGCAAAAAAACCTGATCCAGTTGATCAACATCCTGGCTGAGATCAAGGACTTGCGTTGGAAATGTGTATTGTTGGGCGATGGTCCATTACGCCGGGCTGTAGAAGAGACGATAAAAGCGCGCCGCCTGGAGGCCAGGATTACGCTTCCCGGCTGGGTCACCCCAGAGCAGGTCATCGAGCAGTTCCAAAAAAGCGATGTCTTGCTCATGCCTTCTTTGTCGGAGGGCTTCCCGGTTGTAGCCGTCCAGGCGATCGCTATGGGCCTGGCGGTGGTCGGCAGCCAGGTGGGCGGCCTGGTAGATCTCGTCGAGCACGGCAAGAACGGGTTTCTTTATCCCTCCGATGACACCGCGGGGATGGCAAACGGCCTGTCAAAGCTGCTTTGTGACACACAACTGCTCAGGGCCGCTCGCGAAGCGAGCCGCAGGATCGCGCACCGCTTCGACTTGCAGGCGGTCGCCGATGGTTACGAACAGATTTTCGATAATGCGTTAGCAGTAATTGGGGGGAATACAGGTTGACAGGCGAACTACACGCAGACGGAAATAGCCCCGGCGATCTACCCTTCCTGGAAAGATTGATCGGGCAATTTACCAGCCTATCCAAAGATATATTCATCTATGGGTTGAGCGGCTCGTTGGGGCAAGTGTTCAGCCTGATTACCGTCCCCATTCTAACTCGCCTGCTGACGGTAGATGAGTTCGGGACGCTCGATATTATTTACGCTACGCTTGGCTATTTTGCCATATTAATGGGCTTGAATATCGGCTCCGGCTTGTGGCGCTATTACTACGAAGTGCCAGAGGAGGATATTAAAGACCGGCAGCAGATGGTATCCAGCCTGCTTTGGTTCGTGCTGGTCATCGGTGTGCCTGTGGCTGTCGCGATTGCTGTTTTCGGTCCTGAGATATCGGTTTTTCTTTTCAAGAAGCCCGACCACGCGGCTGCCATTCAACTCGCCGTATTCGCCCTGCCCATCATGGCGATCTACAACCTCTTCATTGGCTTACAGCGTCTTAAGCGCCGCCCGAAGAATTACCTGCTGATCAATGTTGGATATTCGCTGCTCTACTTTTTGTTGATCCTGGTGTTTATTATTGGGTTCAGAAAAGGCATCCCGGGCATTTTCTTGGCCCAATTGATCGCCTACTCTTGTGGCGCGTTGGCGACTTTATGGCTGTCGCGCGATCTGCTGGCGTTCACTTTTTCAAAAAAATGGTTTTTCAAAATGGCAGCCTACGGTTTACCCCTCCTGCCAGCCGCTTTTTTGAACTGGTCGCTGGCAGCCGTCAATCGTTATTTTTTAAACGCACATGTGGGTGTGGTCCAGGTCGGTTATTACAGCCTGGCCAGCAAAATAACCCTGGCGATGACCCTGGTGGTCTCCTCATTCATCCTTGGCTGGCAGCCTTTCATGCTCGCCAACCTCAAAAAACCGGAAGCGCCTAAGCTGTATAGAATTACGCTGAATTACTTCGTGATGATCACGCTGCTCTTTGGCGCAGGGCTGGCGGTCTTCGCCCGCGAGCTTGTTCTGCTGATCGCAACACCCGCCTACCTGCCTGGCGCAGCCTTGGTGAGCCTGTTGGTTCTGCGCCAAATCCTCCCCGGCGTGGATTACATCACGGGAATCGGGATCGTCGTCTCCAAGAAGACGATTTTTACGTCCCTGGCATTAGGGGCTGGCGTGCTTGCCAACCTGGCCTCAAACCTGCTCCTGACCGCCCGTTTGGGCATCTATGGGGCAGCGATCTCAGAGCTGGTCGGGGTCCTGACCAACAGCGCGCTGGTTGTGATCATCTCTAACCGCTTATACCCGATATCCTGGAACAAGAAAATCATCACCCAAGCTCTGCTTGGATTTCTGATATGTGTTTCTGTCTCAATGCTTATCTTGCGAATGGATCTGCCCTTCCAATGGACATCATTGATCAGATTGAGCTTGATAACTGCTTATGCGTTTTACCTTTTCACCATAATCGATAAAGGCCAGCGAAATGTCATTCTTGAGCTTTCCAGCCAGTTTATCCGCCATGGATTGAAACGCCTGCATTTACTCGTCGAATGACTTTTCTATACACAAGAAGCAATTGAAAGCCAGTGCGGCTGTACCTATGGTTGTGGTATCTTTGAATTCCGGAAAATAGCACGTTAAGTATTATGAAACGATTATTCTCGCCTTTAGCTGGAAAAGCCCAATTTAATTGAAAGATACAGTGAAACAAATGAAGTATTTATCACAACAAATTACTTCTGCATAGCAAGAAGGTTGTAGCATTGCACGTTTTGACTCTAGCATAATCTGATACAGTTGTCGGAGTAAGAGTTGCGTATTCTTTATGTGGCAATGAAGTACAACTACGGCATACCGCCTCAGGGTTACAGCTTCGAGCACGAAAATTTTTATAGCACTCTATCCAATATGGGACACGAAATCCTGTACTTTGATTTCATGTCTGTGTACCAGGAATTCGGACGTGAGAGGATGAATGATCGGCTGTGGGAAGTAACCATTACAGAAAAACCTGATGTGCTCTTCTGCTTCCTCTTTGGAGAAGAAATCGATCGCCAGGTGATGCGCAGGATTACAGAAAAAACCGGTACTCTAACCCTGAATTGGTTTGCGGACGATCACTGGCGCTTTGATAATTTCTCGCGCTTCTGGGCGCCCTGCTTCCATTGGGTAATCACCACTTCCGCCAGAGCAATGCTTAAGTATCAGGCGGCTGGAATACACAACGTTATCAAGAGCCAATGGGCATGCAACCATAACGCCTATCGGAATTTAGATCTCCCATTACAGTATGATGTAACCTTTGTGGGCATGGCGCATGGGGTCCGTCGCCAGGTGATCTATACCCTGCAAAATGCTGGCATTCAAGTACATGCCTGGGGAGCTGGGTGGGATAATGGGCGCGTGGAGCAGACAAAAATGGTGCGTATTTTCAACCAAAGCCGCATCAACCTGAACTTCTCTAGCCCCTCGGCGCACGGTCAGAGGCTTGAAAGCGTTATCCGGATTGTCGAAAAGCGCTGGTCAAAGCTTGGCCAACTATTCAGGCAGGCGCTCGGACTGTTGTACGATCCTTTAAGGGCTGTTCATCCATTGGCACAAATCAAAGGTCGTAATTTTGAAATCCCCGGCTGCGGAGGTTTTTTGCTGACAGATCTTGCAGAAAATCTCGCTGATTACTACCTGATCGGGAAGGAAATTGCCTGTTTTACCAGCCTCAAGCATCTGATTCAGCAAGTGCGTTACTATCTATCTCATGAGCAAGAACGGCAAGAGATTGCTCACGCTGGTTATCTAAGAACGATCCGAGAGCATACCTACCAAAAAAGACTCCTGGAAATTTTCCGGCAAGCAGGACTGAACTGATGGCAACATCCCCGCCAGCGATTGCCATTTCGGTGGTCATCCCAGCCCATAATGCAGCCCATTTCATTAAGGAAACACTGGATAGCGTCCTTGCACAAACCTACCCGGCAGTGGAAGTCATCGTGGTCGATGATGGCAGCACGGATGAAACAGCCGAGATTGTGCACTCTTATGGAAAGCAGATAAAACTATTACACCAGCAAAAGCAGGGCGCCGCTGCAGCCCGTAATTTGGGCATCCGGCAGGCGCGAGGCGAGTATATCGCTTTCCTGGACGCAGACGACCTGTGGTTACCGGAAAAACTCGAGCGCCAGGTGGACTGCATCATAAACAAGAAAGTAGCCTGGGTCACCTGCAAAGCCACCTTTTTTGACCATCGCAGCGGAAGAACGCTGCCTGCCTACTCCGTAGGGCTCTTCGAGGGCGATGTGCTGGAGAAATTATTCCTGGAAAACTTTATCTTATCCCCAACGCCAATCGTCAAGAAATCCATTTTCTCCGAGGTTGGTTATTTTAATGAGGCGCCAGAGGCGCGGATTGGAGAAGACTGGGATATGTGGCTGCGAATAGCGGCTCACCACCCACTGGGGGTAGTGCGGCAGAACTTAGCTCTAAAGCGCGAGCATCCCTGGAGCATGATGCAAAGCGTCTCAGCCGCTGAAAAGCTTCATATTCAATTAGCTGCAATCGAGCGTGCTGTTTCCAGAGAAGCGGACAGATTGGGCCCCTTGAAGAACAAGCTGTTAGCCAAAAAGTATCTCGATTGCGGAATCGTGTATCTCACCCAGGAACAACTCAGCCAGGCGCGGAATTTTATCGCCCACGCCCGGCGGCTGGAGCCATTCAGCCTGCGCATAATGTTGTACTGGCTGATCCCAGCGTTTGGAGAGCCGGGCTTGTGGATATACAGGCTGTACCGAAATACATATAAGCGAGAAGTATAATTCGAAGACGATAGACGAACTGGAAGATTCGTTCATCCAGCTTGAATGATCCAATTCATGGCGAATATCCACGATTTGATTTCAAAAGCCTATTACACGACCTGGGTTCCCAGAAAGCACCACGGCACTTTGGGGAAACGCCTGGAATGGTTCCGAAACAACGAAACAAAATCAGCCGAGGAGATCGAGAAGCTGCGCTGGTCCTTGCTCAGCCGGCTGCTGCGCCACGCCGAAGAACACGTACCCTACTATCGGCAACTGTTCCAGAAGCTGAGCATCCGTGCGGCGGACATCAGCACTGCAGAGCAATTTGCCCGGCTCCCTCTCCTGACCAAAACCGACATACAGGAGCAACTGGACAGCCTAGTTGCCGAGAACTATGATCGGAAGAACCTCATCCGCGCTGCCACGGGCGGCTCGACGGGTGCCCCGGTTCCTTTTTTCCATGATCGAGAATACGAAAGGCAAAATAACGCCCTGATCCTGCGCAACCAGTTATGGACGGGCTGGAACTACGGCGAGCCGATTGTAAAAGTTTGGGGGGCGGCCTTCGACATTCAGCCACAGGAACAGGTAAAAGAGAAGCTGACCAATATTCTAAAAAACGAAATTACCCTGCCGGCCTTCGAGATGACCAGGGAATCCCAGCGCGAGTGGTTGGAAAAGATCAGCCGCATCCAACCAAGCCTGATCATCGGGTACACCAACCTGCTGGCAAAACTTGCCGAGTTCAACCAGCAGAATCGGATTATTGAGGACGATTTGGGCGTTAAGGCTGTTGTTTGTTCGGCAGAAACCTTGTTCCCCTGGCAACGAGAATTGCTTCAGCAGACTTTCGGAGGTCGGGTTTTCAACCGCTACGGAACAAGAGAGTTAAGCACGGTTGCCCACGAATGTCCAGCCGGCAAGTTACACATCCGCGAGGATTGGCTGTATGTGGAAATAGTCGACGACCAGGGCTTGCCAGCGCCGCCAGGGCAAATGGGACAGGTAGTGCTCACCAGCCTGTTTAATCTGGGCATGCCTTTCATCCGCTATGCCATCCAGGACGTGAGCGCCTTCGCACCGGCAGACGAACCCTGCAGCTGTGGGCGCACCTTCGGCGCCTTGAGCCAGATAGAAGGGCGCATCGGCGATTTGATCGCCCTGCCGAAAGGCGGGTGCCTGAGCGGATTATTCTTCCCCCACCTGTTCAAAGATTATGATATCCGAAATTTCCAGGTCATCCAACCTGCTATTGATCGGTTGGAGATTTACATCGTCAAGGGAGAATACTTTGGAGCTGAAGCTAGCGAAAGAATTCGCCGGACGATCTCGCAACACGCACCGGGCATCCAGCTCGCCTTTCATTTTGTGGCTGAAATATCACCGACGGCTTCGGGCAAACATCGCCATACCGTTTCGCATGTTACCGAGGCAGGCGTCTTAAAACAAGATCGTTCTACCAGCTTATCTGAGCTCACCCGCAGGTAAAAATTGTGGCAGACATAGATACATTACGGGTTGGAGTCGCCAAAATAACTGACCTGGTAAAGCCAGCCAACCAGCTCTACACTCAGGAGAACCTGACCAGGCTGATTCGCGAATGTGTTGCGGCAGCGTTCCAGGGAAGTACTGTAGAAGACCACCCCCTCAACAGGATCGTCGAACCCGGAATGAGCGTGCTGATAAAACCCAACTGGGTACATCATTACAACCAGTTCAATAATGGCAAAGGGGATCTAGATTGTATGTACACCCAGCATGCTTTCACAATCGCCGTGCTCAAGGAAGTTGTAGAAGCTGGCGCCGGGCAGGTTATCATCGGCGATGCGCCTGTCCAGGGGTGTAACTGGCAGGAACTCATCACGCCTGGCTTCCTCGAACAGGTGGACAAAGTCTGTGGCAATACACCCATCAAAGTCGTGGACTTTCGACGCAGTATCCTGAATAATTTCGATATGGTAACTGGCGTGCAAACTGACTTGAGAGATGAAAGCCGGTTCATTTTATTTAACCTGGGAATCGATAGCCTGCTCGAACAAATTTCTCACCCACCTGGTCGCTTCCGGGTAACCATGTACGATCCCCGTAAACTGGCTGCCACCCATGCGCCTGGCGTTCACCAATACCTGGTTTGTCGTGAAGCATTCGAAGCCGATTTGATCTTGAATCTTCCCAAGCTGAAAACACATCGTAAAGCCGGGCTGACCGGCGCGCTGAAGAACCTGGTAGGAATAAATGGAAACAAGGATTACCTGCCGCACCATCGTGTTGGGGGAACTTCATGGGGCGGGGATTGCTACCCAGGGTTTGCCCCACTCAAGCGTCTGGCTGAATACTTCCTGGATAGAGCGAATCAGAATATTGGAACAAAAAAGTACACCCGCTGGGAAAGATTAGCACATGGGACTCAGCACTTCCATGGCCTTTTTGGCGATCCCGATCTTGAAGGAGGCTGGTTCGGTAATGACACCACCTGGCGGATGGCACTGGACATCAATCGCATCTTGATCTATGGCTGCCTGGATGGGAGTATGGCCGATACACCCCAACGCCAGGTATGGTCATTATCAGATGCCATCATTTGTGGGCAAGGAGAAGGCCCTTTAGCTCCCGAAGCATGTCTATTGGGCGTGGTAACCTTCTCAAATTCACCCCCTGCGGCGGATTGGGTGCATGCCCTGCTGCTGGGCATGGATCCACGAAAAATCCCACTCGTAAGAGAAGCCTTTAGTGAGTTTAGATGGCCATTAGCGCCTACGCCCTCCAAAGTTGAAGTCCGATACCAGAATCGAGCATTTACGAATCCTTACGATGTGCACAAACTAGGGATTGAGGCAAGACCTGCTCGCGGCTGGGCCAGCTATTGCGAGCTGAGAGCGACAGCTTGAGAATTTCGATAACCAAGTGGCAAACCTGGATCTACATCGGATTGCTTTTATGCTGCCCACATTGGGCGGCGGAGGAACCGAGCGCACATTTTTAAATCTGGCAGAGGGCCTGTGCGAAGCAGGCTACCAGGTTGATATTGTCTTGAAGAAAAAGATCGGCGATTATATACAGCAAGTGCCTGAAGGAATCACGCTCGTCGATCTGAATGCGCCCCGCATGGGAGCCGCTCTACCGGGTCTGGTTCGTTATCTGCGCAATTTTCGCCCGCGAGCGCTGCTTACCGGGCTGGACCTGCCGAACATCGTCGCCGTGATGGCGAATATAATCGCGGGCAGGAAAACGAAAATTATCATCTCCGTTCGCAGCGTCGTTTCCCAATACCGGCGCTCGTTCCTCCCCCATCGCTCTCTTGAAAAAGCTCTCATGGGGATGATCCTCCCCCTGGCAGACGAGATCGTCGCCGTCTCGCAGCAGGCTGCTCGGGATTTTGCCGATTACTTACAGATTTCATCTTCCAGAATCCGGGTGATTTACAACCCAACGATCACCCCTGCGCTCTTAGAGAAGGCTCAGCAGCCGGTGAACCATCCCTGGTTCGAGGCAGGCCAACCGCCCCTGATAATGAGCGCAGGTCGTCTGAGCCCGGTCAAGGGGTTTTCGACCTTGATCAAAGCCTTCGCTCACGTTCATCAACGCCTTCCAGCGCGCTTGATGATCCTCGGCGAGGGTGAGCAACGCCAGGAATTGGAGGCGCTGATCGCTCATCTGGGGCTACAAGCCGAGGTATCTTTGCCAGGCTTTCAACAAAACCCGTATGCGTTCATGAAACACGCGGCTGTGTTCGCCCTATCCTCCTTGCATGACGCCTCGCCGAACGTCTTAATTGAAGCCATGGCATGCGGCTGTTCCATCGTGACGACAAACAGCCCGGGAGGATCCGCCGAGCTGATCAACTACGGCGAATTCGGTCACGTAGTGCCTGTGGGAGATGAGTTTTTGTTGGCCCAGGCGATCATTGAAGTGATCGCAGGGGATACGCGCAAACCAGCTCCTGAATGGCTGGCGCAGTTCGAATACCAACGTGTGATCCGCCAATACCTGGAGCTGTTATGAGCTTTAAGCACCAAACGTGTAATATGATCGACGTGCTATGACAGAGAAATGTATAGTTACATTCTTTCTGCCCAATTTAACCGTCGGAGGCGCTGAGCGTGCGCTGGCAAACCTGGCAACCGGATTTGTCCGGCGGGGCTTTGAGACAGATTTCCTGCTAGTGAAGGCACAGGGCGAACTCCTGGCTAACCTACCAGAGCAGGTGCGTGTGGTAGATCTCAACCTTCCTTCTACCTATGCCTGCCTGTATGCGCTGATCCGCTATTTAAGACAGAGGCGCCCCAGCATAGTGATCTCCGCGCTCGATTTGACTAACTTATTTATGCTCCTGGCCAGGCGATTTTCAAGTGTCCCACTAAAGCTGGCTATCACCCTGCACAGTACGATATCCATTCAGCATCGACCTTTCACAAAGAAGAAGCTAGAGAAAATATTGCTTGGCTGGTTGTACCCTGCTGCAGATGAAATCGTTGCCGTATCAAGGGGTGTTGCCGAGGACTACTGCCGGTACACAGGGTTGGCTCCTAAACGTGTGCGCGTCATTTACAATCCGATCATCCTGCCGGGGTTGAGCGAGCAGTGTTGTGCGCCCTTAGAACACCCCTGGTTTCAACCCGGGCAACCGCCGGTCATCCTCGGCGTCGGCAGGCTCGCCTACCCGAAAAATTTTCACCTTTTGATCCGGGCCTTTCGACAGGTTCGAGAGAAACACAAGTGCCGGTTGTTGATCCTGGGGGAAGGCGAGCAGCGACCCGAACTCGAAGCGCTGGCAGCAGATTCAGGCCTGCAAACGGAAATATCCATGCCGGGGGTGGTTAAAAACCCCTACGCGTATATGTCCCGCGCGGCCGGGTTGGTACTATCCTCACACTATGAAGGCTTGCCGACAGTATTGGTGGAAGCAATGGCTTGCGGCTGCCCCGTCATCAGTACGGATTGTCCCAGCGGGCCAAAAGAAATTCTGAACGAAGGACAATACGGTTATCTGGTGCCAATGGACGACGCCGCTTCCCTAGCCCAGGCAATCAGCCGGACTTTAGCCGGCGAGACGCGCCGGCCTCCAGACGCATGGCTAAAACAATTCGAGCTGGATTACGCGACCGAGCAATACATACGGCTGTTTGAACAAGAATAGTATTCCATATGTATCCAATCGCAAGGCAGTATTTCACATGAGCCAATCATGAACATTCCTTCAGTGGCATTGGACAACAGCAAAAAAATCTCCCTGCTATTCCTCGGTTCCCAGATGACCACCGGTGGGGCGCAGCGGGTGCTGTTAGATCAGGCGAATTGGTTCGCCTCACGAGGCGACCGGGTAATTGCGGCTTTTTTATACGACAAGGATGATCTGTACGAGCAATGGCAGGCAACGACTGCTTTTCCGCTGATCAATCTGAATAGTTGGGGACCGGGAAATGGGCTAAAAAACGTCTATCGTTTATTACGCGGCATGCTCAGGTTGTACAGGCTAATGGTGAGAGAGCAGTTTTGTGCGGTCGAGACGTTTACCCACCACGCAAACCTGATCGGTTTGCCAATTGCCTGGGTTGCTAACGTCCCGCTACGCATTGCCACCCATCACGGCGGCGCGGAGGGATTTCCAGGGTGGGTAATTCGAGTTCACCAACTAGTTACTAATGCGGGAATAGCCACGAGCTTGGTAGCTGTTTCCGAGCATGTCCGCCGACAGGCTTTAACTCACGAAAGGATACGCGCTGATCGGATTTTAGTTATCCCAAATGGCATTGACGTAAATACTGGAGAAAAATTCAGCCATCATGAGCGCAGAAAATTAAGACTGACTCTCGGCATCGAACCGGACGATTTCCTGGTATTAACCGTTGGCAGGCTGCAAGAACCAAAAGGGCACGTATTTCTATTAGAAGCCATTCCGGCAGTTCTGGAAAGCTTTCCCAATACAGTTTTCGCATTTGCAGGGGAAGGCCAGTTGCGGGAAGATTTAGAATCAAAGGCGCGCAGCCTAGACATTACTACTGCGGTCCACTTCCTGGGGAATCGCCCGGACATACCCAGCTTGTTAGGCGTCTCAGATTGCTTCGTACTGCCATCAATTTGGGAGGGCTTACCAATTGCTCTTCTAGAAGCTATGGCGGCTGGTTTACCTGTGGTTGCAACGAAGGTGGGAGGAATCGAAGAGGTGGTAACTGATAACCGTAATGGTCTACTGGTGGAACCAGCCAATCCAATGGCATTGAGCCAGGCGATCATCCAGCTTTTATCCAGTGAGGAGCATAGAAAACACCTGGGCAGCGCAGGTAAGGCGCTGGTGAATGAAAAGTATACACTGGACCAAATGTGTCTGCGCTACGAACAACTATTTCAATCCACCCCGGAGGTGGGTGAGCGTGAGGCTTAAATAGATCAGAAACGGATAGGATATAATGTCTCCAGCCCTATGAGTTATCCAACCATCAGCCGCAATAACCGGGTATTTATCCTGCGCCTGGCTGGAACCCTGCTTGCATTGGCGCTGCTGATTTATCTGCTCAGCGAGCAAGGGTGGGGTGAGATTGGCGCTGCATTCCGCGCTATTCCCGCCTGGAACCTGGTACTGGCATTCTTATTGACGATCGTCTCGCGCCTCGCAGTTGGCGTTCGCTGGCACATTTTGATCCACGCGATCGAGCCAAGAATATCTCTCAAGCAGGCGCTGCGCCTGACCTTCGCGGGTTTATTCGCCTCCAACTTTCTGCCGACAACAGTCGGCGGCGACGTGGTCCGCCTGACAGGGGCAATCCAATTAAAACTGGACGGAGTCCTGGGCGCGGCCTCGTTAATCATGGATCGGCTGATCGGCACGGCGGGGATGGCGATGGTGCTGCCTTTTGGCCTGCCAAAATTCTTCGAGAGCCGGCTCTTTGCCCAATCCAATCCGTTGGCTGCTCTCGAAACCTTTCAAGCCACCGGGGTCATGGTTACTCCCTTGGGCAGATTAGTACGCAAAATCCTGGATATGAGTCGCCATGCTATGCGGAAATTATTCGACGCCCTCTCTCATTGGGTATCCCATCCAGGCGCCATGCTGCAAGCGCTGGCGCTCACCTGGATTCACATGCTCAGCCTGTTTGCCACGATCCTCCTGTTGCTGCGAGGCATGGACGATGAAGTGTCTTTTTGGCTGATCGCGGGGATGTGGGGGATGATTTATTTCATCACTTTGGTCCCCATATCCATCAACGGCTATGGCGTCCAGGAGCTATCGGCGACGTTTATTTTCACTGAGATTGGGGGGATTTTGCCACAGCACAGCCTGACGATTGCATTATTAATCCGCACGCTCCAAATGGCGATCAGCTTGCCGGGGGCTTTGTTCGTCTCGGGGGTGATTGTCGGTAGCAGAGATCGTCCGGCATGAATGCTTTACGAACCAGCCTGGGAACGGCGCTCCTGGCTACCCTGGTGATTTTTGCCCATTACCTCAGCCTGGGATCCAGGCTGGATATCTTATCCCGCTCGCACGATTTGATCCTCGCTTTTGGAGCAGGGGCAGTTTTTTTATTCGTTGCCCTGCTGGTTGAGAGCGGACTCCTGGTAGCCGGCTGGACCTCCTGGAAAGACAGGCTGACCAGCTCGCTCGAGCGCGGCGCTGTAACCCTGCGCCGCCTGGGCCTGGCAAACCTGATCCTGTTCGCCCTGGGGATCGGGTTGTTTTCATTTTTACTGACCAGCCCTTACAATCGCTATCTCCCCGGGATGCTCCTGCGCCTTTCTATCGCCTGGCTGCTGTGCCTGGCAGGGGCGATCTTGTTGAAATCTGCAGGAATAGATAGAAGCTGGGGGCAGTGTCTGCTGGTCGCCGCCCTGCTGCTCGGCGCCGGCTACAGGCTCGCCATTTTTGCCCTGGATATCTCCATCTACCCATTCTCGCTGGGCTGGTCGGAAGCCAGCCGGTATTACTACGCCTCGCTCTTCCTCTCGGAAAGGCTGTATGGGATATCTATCCCGCCATCCGTCTTGCACCCCAGCCGTTATCTGCTGCAAGCCGCGCCGTTTCTGATACCCGACTCTCCTTTGTGGCTGCACCGCGCCTGGCAGGTATTTTTGTGGCTGGCATCCACGCTGACGACAGTGGGGCTGCTGGCCAAGCGCCTGTACATCGAGGACCGGTTTTACCGGCTGATTTTCGCTGTATGGGCTGCGCTGCTCGTGCTGATGGCTCCGGTCTATTATCACCTGCAAGTGACCATCATCCTGGTGCTGTGGGGCTACCAGCGGCAAAAACCGTGGAGAACCCTGCTGGTGGTGCTCATCGCCTCTATGTGGGCGGGGATCAGCCGGATTAACTGGCTGCCGGTGCCGGGGATGCTGGCAGCTACTCTATATTTCTTGGAAGCGCCCAGGGATAGAGCCTCTGTCTTCAGCTACCTATCCAAACCCACCCTGTGGGTGTTTTCAGGCACGGCGGTCGCCTATCTCTCCCAGGAGTACTATGCGCGGCTCTCAGGAAACCCAGCCGAGCTCTTTGGCTCCAGTTTTTCTTCCCAGCTCCTCTGGTACCGGCTGTGGCCCAGTGCCACCTATCCGCTGGGCATCCTGCCCGGAGCGCTGCTGGTGGTCACCCCTGCTCTGATCGCCATATACCTGCGGCTCAAGGGTCGATGGGAAAGTTTTTATTTTATACGCTGGCTGGGGATCGGCGCGATCCTGCTGGCTCTTTTCGGCGGCGGATTGATCGTCAGCGTAAAGATCGGCGGCGGCAGCAACCTTCACAACCTGGATGCCTTTCTGAGCCTTTTCCTGGTCGTATCAGCCTTCATTTACTTCGAGAGATTTTCGCTGGAGGACTCGTCAGGGACCCGGCGGGCTTCGTCCCCAGCGCCGGGATGGATCTATCCAGCCTCGGTCGCGGCTGCGCTGGTTATCCCGTTTATCATTACCCTCGATATTACTGCAACGCGCAATTTGCCCGCTAAGGAGGTAATATACGAAGCCATACAAACCATTCAGACCGAGGTGAGCGCGGCCACGTCGAGCGGAGGGAAAGCGCTTTTCATATCCGAGCGACAGTTGATCATCTTCGATACCATAACCGAGGTGGAGATCGTCCCCGATTACGAGAAAGTGTTCCTGATGGAAATGGCGATGGCAGACAATGAGGCATACCTGAGCGAGTTTTACGCCAAGCTGCGCGCTCACGAATTTTCCTTGATCGTCAGCGAGCCTCTCCGCCCCAATTACCAGGATAGCTCGCACAGTTTTGGGGAGGAGAACAACGCCTGGGTAAAAAACGTGGCCGAGCCCATCCTGTGCAGCTACGAAGCGAAGCTCACTCTGCGGCAGGTGCGCGTCGAACTGCTGGTCCCGAGAGGCACAGGCGCAAGCTGCCCATAGGCAAGCGCAGTCTACAGCAATTCACCCCTTGACCCCACCCCAGAGCAAGTTATAATTCAGTTATTGAATTTTAGACTGGCGAGAAGGGCTATGGAAACCACTCCTGAAATCGACCGCGAAATGAACCTGCTCGAACAAATCGAGCGCGATCCGGATGTCACCCAGGCCTCCCTGGCAACCCAGCTGGGCGTCGCCGTGGGCACGGTCAACTGGCACCTCAAGCGCCTGGTGGAAAAGGGCTATGTAAAAGTCAAGCGCGCTCAACGCCGCAAGCTGCGCTACATCATCACCCCCGAAGGGATTGCCTTCCGAGCCAGGCTGACGATCAATTACATCGAAAATTCGATGAAACTCTACCGCCGGACGCGCCAGCGGGTGCGCGATTTGCTGGCGGAGGTCAAAGCGCACGGCTACAAGCGGGTTCACATCGCCGGCGAGGGGGATATCGCCGATATCTGCCGGCTGACCTGCCTGGAACAAGGGATTAGCGTGGTGGACCAATCCGACGGCGCCGCCCCCCGGGCGCCGGAATTGGAGGTCAGCGGCACGAAAGTGCATCTGCGCATGGAGGGCAAAGGGTGAAAGAGACCCCCTCTACCACACACCTGCTGGTCACCGGCGGGGCGGGCTACATCGGCTCGCTGCTCTGCGGCGAGCTCCTGCGCCTGGGATACCGGGTGACGGTGGTGGACGACCTGCTCTTCGGCGGGGAATCGCTGACCGCTTACCTCTCCCACCCGAACTTTCACTTCGTGAAAGCCAACGTGTGGGAGCCCAGGGCGGTGCGGACTGCGCCGCGCGAGGATTGGAGCCAGCCCACGGCAATTATCCACCTGGCGGCCATTGCCGGCTTTCCCGCCTGCCAGGCTGTGGGGCGCCAGGTCGCCTGGCGTTACAACGTGGAGGCCACTCAGCGAGTTTACGAACAGGCGGTCGAGCTGGGCGTTGAACGCTTTATTTACATCTCCACGTACAGCAATTACGGGCTTTCGCCGGATGGCAAACCTGTCAGCGAAGAAACCCCGCTCCAACCGCAGTCGCTGTACGCTGAGACCAAGATTGCCGCCGAGGGCTACCTGCTGGGCCAGGCGAACTGCCCGTGCGCTGCGCTGATCTTCCGCCTGGCGACCGTATACGGCATCTCGCCGCGCACCCGCTTTGATACGATTGTCAATCAATTCGTGCTGGAGGCGTACACCCGGCGCGAGTTGTTGATCTATCAGCGGGGCTATTCGCGCTCCTTTATCCATATACGGGACGCGGTGCGGGGTATTCTCTTGGGCATGACCAGCCCGGAGGAGAAAATCCGCGGCCAGGTTTACAACCTGGGCACTGAGGCGGGCAACTATACCAAAGACCAGGTTATCGCCGCGATCCTAAAACGCCTGCCCGAGACGACCGTTCACTATAAAGACATGACCTTCGGCGGTGATATGCGCGATATTTCGGTGTCTTTTGCCAAGATCCAGCAGGAATTGGGGTTTGAAGCCCAACTCACGATTGAAGATGGCGTCCGCGAGGTGCTGCACGCCCTGCGCTCAGGCCTGATCAGCAACCCGAACGAGGCGCGCTATCGCAACGCGCAGTTCATTGTGCAATAGGGTTGAAGGTTGAAGGTTCAAGATTGAAGGAGAAAAAATGACGACGGCGAAGCGATTTGAGGAGCTGGAAGTTTGGGCGCGGGCCAGGGAGCTGGCCAACATGATTTATGATCTATCGGATAAAGGAACCTTTGCACGAGACTTTGGGCTACGCGATCAAATGCGCCGGGCAGTGATTTCGATCATGTCGAATATCGCTGAGGGCTTTGAGAGCCGGACGCAGGCCCAATTTATCGAATATCTAGGCCGAGCAAAGGCCTCCGCGGGCGAATTGCGCTCTCAGATCTACCTGGCGTTGGACCATCGCTACCTCAGCCAGGATGAATTTGATCAGGTATTCGAGTGCGCAGAAGTTACCAGCAAACAACTGGCGCGCTTTATACAGTACCTCGAAACTCAACCGAATGCGCGTCGCATTCGCGAAGATGGAGTCTCTTACGATGTCCAACCTTAAATCTTTAAACCTACAACCTGCAACTTATTGGCAAGGTAAACGCGTCACCGTCACCGGGGGGGCGGGCTTCCTCGGCTCGCTTGTGGTCGAGAAACTGCGCCGGCGAGGCGCCCGCGAGATCTTCATCCCGCGGGTAGAACAGTACGACCTGGTCAATCTGGAAGCTATCCGGCGCATGTATGCGGATGCCCAGCCCGATGTGGTCATCCACCTGGCCGCGCTGGCGGGAGGCATCGGCGCCAACCGCGCCCGACCGGCTGATTTCTTTTACATCAATTTGATGATGGGCGTGCAGTTAATGCACGAAGCCTGGCTGCGGGGGCTGGAAAAGTTCGTGGCGATCGGCACGATCTGCGCCTACCCCAAATTTACTCCGCTGCCTTTCAAAGAGGAAAATCTGTGGGATGGTTACCCAGAGGAGACCAACGCCCCCTATGGGCTGGCGAAGAAGATGCTCCTGGTGCAGGCCCAGGCTTACCGCGAGCAATACGGTTTTAATGCGATTTACCTGCTGCCAGTTAACCTGTATGGGCCGGGCGATAACTTCGACCTGGAAACCTCGCACGTCATCCCGGCATTAATCCGCAAGTGCCTGGAAGCCCGGGAGAGCGAGGCGCGACAGGTCGTTCTGTGGGGTGATGGCTCACCCACGCGGGAATTTTTATACGTAGAAGACGCCGCGGAAGGCATCCTGCTGGCAGCGGAGCGTTATAACCAGGCGAAGCCGGTGAACCTGGGTTCAGGGATGGAAATCAGCATCAAGGACCTGGCGGAGCTCATCGCCCGCCTGACCGGGTTCGAAGGGGATTTTATCTGGGATACCAGCAAGCCCAATGGGCAGCCGCGGCGGGCGCTGGACGTGAGCCGAGCCGAAAAATATTTCGGCTTCCGAGCTCAAATGCCATTCGAAGAAGGGCTGCGGCGAACGGTTGAATGGTATCGCCTCTTCAAGCAGGTTGAAGCCAAAACCCAGCTTGCGGGGTGATCGATTTGCCAGGCGCTGCCGTAGAGAAAAGCCATGTCTGAATCTGCTCTCGCCCAAAAACATCCGGAAGAGGTCATCGTTTTACGCCCCTCGCGCGGCTGGTCGGCGCTGAATTTGAGCGATCTATGGCGCTACCGCGAGCTGATCTTTTTTCTCACCTGGCGAGATATCCTGGTGCGCTACAAGCAAACTGTGCTGGGGGCAAGTTGGGCGATCATCCAGCCATTGATCAACATGATCGTGTTGAGCGTCATCTTTGGCAGCTTTGCCAAGATGTCCACCGCTGGCATCCCGCGGCCGATCTTCACCTTTGCAGCTCTGCTGCCCTGGGGTCTATTCTCTAAGGCGCTCTCCGACGCGGGAAGGTCGATCCTCGCCAACCGCAGCATGATCACCAAGATCTATTTCCCCCGGCTGATCATACCGCTCTCTTCTGTGCTGGGCGGCGTGGTGGACTTTGGCATTCAATTGATCATCCTGATCCTGATGATGATCTATTACCGCATCCTGCCAACGCCTGCGGTGTGGCTGCTGCCGCTTTTCATCTTGCTCTCCCTGATCACCGCCCTGGGGTTCGGCTTGTGGCTTTCGGCATTGAACGCCTTGTACCGCGATGTCGGTCACATCCTGCCTGTGCTGACCCAGCTCTGGCTGCTGATCTCGCCGGTCGGGTACTCCGCCCAGGATGTCGTCCCTGCCCAGTGGCAGCTCGTCTACGCCCTCAACCCGATGGTTGGCGTGGTCGAAGGCTTCCGCTGGGCGTTGTTGGGCACAGCGCCCCCATCGACGACGATGCTGGTCGCCTCGGCGGCTATTTCTATCGGGCTTTTGGTAACGGGCATGTACTATTTCCGCCGCATGGAGCGCATCTTTGCGGATGTGGTCTAAGGATTTATGAGCGATATCGCCATTCGCGTCGAGAACCTGGGCAAGCAGTACAAGATCGGCGCCCAGATAGACAGGTACCGGACGCTGCGAGATTCGATCGTCGCCGCAGCCCGGTGGCCGACCCGCCTGCTGCGCGGCGAGCGCACCCCGGCGGATAACTACATCTGGGCGCTGAACGAGGTTTCTTTCGAGGTGCGCAAAGGCGAGGTGCTCGGCGTGATCGGCCGCAACGGCGCCGGCAAAAGCACGTTGCTGAAAATCCTCTCACGGGTGACCGAGCCCTCCCGCGGTTTTGCGGAGATTCACGGTCGGGTGGGCTCCCTGCTGGAGGTCGGCACCGGCTTTCACCCCGAGCTCACCGGGCGCGAAAACATCGCCCTGAACGGCGCCATCCTGGGCATGCGCCGGGCCGAGATCGAGCGCAAATTCGATGAGATCGTGGAATTCTCGGGTGTGGAAAAATTCATCGACACGCCGGTCAAGCGCTACTCCAGCGGTATGTACCTGCGCCTGGCTTTCGCAGTCGCCGCCCACCTGGAACCCGAGATCCTGGTGGTCGACGAGATCCTGGCAGTAGGCGACGCGGAGTTCCAGCGCAAATGCCTGGGCAAGATGAGCGATGTCGCCCAGGAAGGGCGCACAGTGCTGTTCGTCAGCCACAACATGTCAGCGATTCTGCGCCTGACGAAGGAAACCATCATCCTGGAGAAAGGCAGGCTTGCCCTGCGCGCCCCCTCAGCCCAGGCGGTCGATTATTACCTTACGGCAGGGTTCGCCCAGACCGGCGAGCGCCACTGGCAAGTGGATGAAATCCCCGCCGGTGCGTCCCCTTTCCGCCCGATTGCCCTGCGTGTGCGCAACCCGCAGGGACAGGTGGTGGACACCCTGCGCTCCACCGAGCCAGCCACCCTGGAGATCGAATACTGCCTGGAAACCCCGATCGCTGGCCTGCGGGTGGGCATCTACTTGATGACCGGCCACGGCGAGCTGATCTTCACCTCCTTCGACACGGATGACCCGTGGCGGTACGAGCAGTTGGGCGTCCGCGCCGCCGGGCGCTACCTCAGCCGCAGCACAATCCCTGCTGACTTTTTCAACGAGGGGCGCTACGTCGTTGGGATCAACGCCAGCGCTTTCCGCGTGCGGAGCTACTTCCAGGACGAGAACGCCCTCTCCTTTACGGTCGACGCCTCCGGCGCGCCGGGTATGCACTGGATGGAGCCTCGGCTGGGGCTGATCCGCCCGCGGCTGGAATGGCAGATCGAGGCGCTGCCTGAGTAGACGGAATGCAGATGAACAAAGCCGCGGTCAAACACGTCCTTGGAGAGCTGCCGCTCGCCGCCGAGCTTTACTGGCAAATTCGCCAGTACGGTAAGCCATTGAGCAGGAGTTTTTCGCTGAGCCGCACGCAGAACTGGCTGCCGACCTGGCGCGCGCAGGCGGAGGCCGCGGCCCAACGCGCTCCCAAAGGCAGGAAAGTTTTGCTCTTCGCCACGCTGCGCTACTGGATCGAGCACGCCGTCTTGATGGGTCTGGGGCTGGCAGGCTTGGGTCATCGCCCCACCCTGCTTTACCTGCCGTATGCCAACTGGCGAAAAGCGATCAACCGGTTCGACCTGCGCCGCCACAACATCTACAGCCGCAAAGCCCTGCACGCAGCCCGCCCCATCCTGAATACCGTTTCCTTGTTGGATGTGCACCCACCCAGGCAGCAGGCGGACAACTCCGCCCGGCTGCCACTCCCCCTCAGGCAGGCAATCGAAGAAGTCTCCGCGCGCGACGTGCAGTACACCCTGCAAGTCGAAGATGTCGATCCGAACGGGGAATTGTTCCATCTAAGGATGGAGCGCAACATCCAGGCCGGGCTGGCTGCCTGGAAGTGGATGCAGAACAACCGCCCGGAGGTGGTCATCACGCCCAACGGCAGCATCCTCGAAATGGGCGCGGTATACCAGGTCGCTCGCTACCTGGATATTCCCGTGGTGACCTACGAGTTTGGCGAGCAGCAGGGCCGCATCTGGCTGGCTCAAAATGGCGAGGTCATGCGCCAAAATACCGATGAGCTCTGGGCTGCCTGCCAGTATCTGCCCCTGATCGAAGCACAACTGGAGCAGGCGCGCGCCCTCTACACCTCCCGCCAGCGAGCAGACCTGTGGGAAAACTTCTCGCGCCGTTGGCAGGGCCTGCCCGGCGAGGGGGGCCAGGTAGCCAGGGCAGCCCTGCATCTCGACAGCCGTCCTGTGGTCCTGCTCGCCGCCAACGTGATCGGCGACAGCCTGACTTTGGGCCGCCAGGTCTTCACGCGCAGCATGACCGAGTGGCTGCAGCACACGGTCGCCTATTTTGCCCACCGCCCAGAGGTGCAGTTGGTGGTGCGCATTCACCCCGGCGAGCGCTACACCCAGGGTCCCTCGGTGGCAGACGTGGTGCGCCAGGCTCTCCCCGACCTGCCAGGCAACATAGCCCTGGTAGAAGCCAGCGATCCGATCAACACCTACGACTTGATGGAAATTGCCGACCTGGGGCTGGTCTATACCACCACGGTGGGCATGGAGATGGCCATGGGCGGCGTGCCGGTCATCGTCGCCGGGCAAACCCACTACCGCGGCCGGGGCTTCACCCTCGACCCGGATACACTGGAGGAATACAAGCACGTATTGGAGCAAGCCCTGGTCAGGCCAGGCGATCACCGGCTCTCCGAGGGGCAGGTACGGCAGGCCTGGAACTACGCTTACCGCTTTTTCTTCCAATACCCCCAGCCGTTCCCCTGGCATTTGCTGCACTTCTGGGACGAGCTGGAAAACTGGTCGCTGGAGCGCGTGTTGTCCAGCGAGGGGCAGGCGGTCTATGGGGATGCCTTCCGCCATCTCTGCGGGGAGCCCATCGATTGGGCGCAGCGCTGCCAGGCGGCAGGCAACTGATGAAAGATATGAACACTCAGGCGACGATCAAGGATCAGGTACGCGAATTCTACAACCTGGTCGGCTGGCAGGAGGTCAGCGAGGGGCTGTATCAGAACGCGCGCTACGAAGACCTGCGCCCGGTGGCGCGGGAGTACATCCACCGCTGCCACATGCGCCTGCTGCGGCATTTAAATCCCAGCGGTAAATACCTGCTGGACGCCGGCTCTGGCCCGATCCAATACCCTGAATACCTGGAATATTCGCGGGGTTACAGCGCCCGGGTGTGCGTGGATATCTCCCGGGTGGCGCTGATCGAGGCGCGCAAACGCATCGGCGGGCATGGCCTGTTCGTCGTCGCCGACATCGCCAACCTGCCGTTCAAAGCGGAGGTCTTCGCCGGGGCGGTTTCGCTGCACACCATCCATCACCTGCCGGAAGCAGAGCACCTGCAGGCTTACCAGGAGCTGTACCGCGTCCTGGCGCCTGGCTGCGCAACGGCTATCGTGAACGGATGGGGGGCAAGCCGGTTGATGAGCCTGTTCAACCCGCTGATTCGCTTTTCTCAAAGGTTGCTCTATCTGCTCAGCCGGCTGAGAAACAGGCCCGCCTCCGCTCGCAGCCATGAGGAGGCCCCCAAGAGCGAGCAGGCGATTAAACCCAAAGGGACCTTCACAAACCGGCGTGAGGTAGCCTGGATGAAGGAAGTGGTTGGGAGGCGCATGGCGCTGGAGATCCTGGTCTGGCGCAGCGTCAGTACCCGCTTCACGCGCGCCTTGATCCACCCCCGGCTGGGAGGGCGCTTCTGGCTGCGCCTGATCTACTGGCTGGAAGAGCGCTTTCCCCATTATCTGGGAGAAAATGGGCAGTATCCATTGATCGTTATCCGCAAACCCGTCGATGATAGCCATGTTAACTCATTCTGAACGCGCCCAATTTGCCCATGCTATATGCCAGCGGATGGTATCCCGGTATCAGGGTGAAATCCTGATCGGAGGCGTATATGGCTCCACAGCCCGCGGCAACGATACACCCTGGTCTGATCTGGAAATGTGGTTTGTTACAATGGACGGCTGCCAGGCGCGCGGGCAGCACCTGCTCTATCGAGAAACTGCGGTTGGCTACCGCGTCTATCAGCGCTCAGACCTCGAGGAAATTCTGACCACGCCCTCCATCCGTTGGCCTTTCCATATGGGCGTGCTCAGCGAACTGCAACCGTTGCATGGAGACCCTGCAACAATCAGGGCCTGGATCGATCTGGGGAAGTCCATCCAGCTGAAGGATTTCATCGTTGCTCTGGAATCCATTCTGCCAGATCTGGTGGTCGAGTCTCATGGTCGCATCCATTCCAGCCTGGAGCGTCGCGATAGCCATACACTATTCCCGCATGTCTTTGAAATGCTTTTCGAGATGCTGACAGCCCTGTGTCTGCTCAACCGGCGCTGGGTCACCCGTGATTATTACCCGGGTCTGGAGCAATCCTTTGAATTTGCCAAGCTGCCCGATGGCTACCAGGAGATCATCCCAATCCTCTATGAGGCTCGCGATCCAGACCTGACTCTAGAGCTGGCAGACAGGCTGGTTGCCAGCTACTGGGATTTACTTATCCAGGAGGGCGTCCGCATTCCGAACTACCAGGATCTTGCGGAGATAGCGGTCTAAAGCGGCGCAAACAGCAGGAAGCGCAGTCAGGAATTATCAAATGGAGCGATTGGCAATGGATTGGACCCAACAGGTTGTGCTCGTCACCGGTGGAACCGGCTCGTTCGGCAAGAAATTCACCGAGATCATGCTGCGGGAATACCACCCCGCCAAGCTGATCGTCTTCAGCCGGGACGAGCTGAAGCAGCACGAAATGCGGGTCAGCGGCTTCGATCACACCAGCCTGCGCTACTTCATCGGCGACGTGCGCGATCAGGAGCGCCTCAAACGCGCCATGCACGGCGTGAACATCGTCGTCCACGCTGCGGCGCTGAAACAGGTGCCCGCCTGCGAGTACAACCCCATGGAGGCGATCAAGACCAACATCCTGGGCAGCAGCAACGTGATTGAAGCCGCGCTGGACATGGGTGTTCAAAAGGTGCTCGCCCTGAGCACTGACAAAGCCGTCAACCCGGTCAATTTGTACGGGACTACCAAGCTGGCGGCGGAAAAATTGTTCGTCCAGAGCAACGCCTACGCGGCGGGGACACAAACGCGCTTTAGCTGCGTGCGCTACGGGAACGTCGTCGGAAGCCGGGGCAGCGTCATCCCGATCTTCTTCAAACAGCGGGACGACGGCAAGCTGACCGTCACCGATATGCGCATGACCCGCTTCTGGCTCACCCTGGAGCAAGGCGTCCGCTTCGTCATCCGCTGCGGAGAGCAGATGCTCGGCGGGGAGGTGTTCGTCCCCAAGATCCCCAGCACGCGCATCGTCGATCTCGCCAAGGCGATTGCCCCAGGGGCTGAGCTGGAGGTGATCGGCATCCGGCCTGGCGAAAAACTGCACGAGGTTCTGATCCACGAAGATGAAGCCCGCTCAACGGTCGAGCTGGAGGACATGTTCGTCGTGCAGCCCACCACCGAGCTGTGGTTCGGTCGCCAGTGGCAGGAGCGCGGCAAGAGTTTGCCAGAAGGGTTTCGCTATGCCAGCGATACCAACCCCGACTGGCTGGACATGGAACAAATTCGCGACTTGATCGCGCCATTCGAGATGGGTGCACGTGAGGGCTGACACTCTGCTACATGAAGCGCATCTTAATCACAGGGGCCAGCGGGTTGTTGGGCGTCAACCTGGCCCTCAGCGCCGCGCGGGACGGCCGAGCTCAGGATGGCGGCAGGTACGCTGTATATGGGACGGTCAACCGGCAGGCTGCTTTAATCACCGATGCGTTCACGGTGATCCAGACCGACCTGCTCGCCCCTGGCGCTCTCGAACGCCTGCTGGAACGAACCCGGCCCGATTGGGTTATCCACTGCGCCGCGCTGGCTGAGTTAGATGCCTGCGAGGCCGACCCGGAAAAGGCCCGGCAACTGAATAGCGTTCTCCCCGAAAAACTGGCAAGCCTTGTCGCCAGGGGCGGAGCGCGCCTGATCCATGTCTCAACAGACGCCGTCTTTGACGGGCGAAACGGCGGCTACATGGAGGCAGATGCACCCAACCCGCTCAGCGCTTACGCCCGCACCAAGCTGGAAGGCGAGAGGGCAGTTTCCCGGGCCAATCCTGAGGCGATCATCGCCAGGGTAAACCTGTTTGGCTGGAGTTTGAGCGGCAAACGCAGCCTGGCGGAGTTCTTCTTCTACAATTTGAGCGCCGGCAAACAGGTGATGGGCTTTACCGACGTCTTCTTCTGCCCGCTGCTGGCAAACGATATGGCGCTTATCTTTTTCCAAATGCTGGAGAAGAACCTGCAGGGCCTCTACCACGTGGTCAGCCCGGACTGCACCAGCAAGTACGAGTTTGGCGTGCGCATCGCCCGCAAATTCGGCCTGGATGAAAGCCTGATCACGCCCACCGCGGTGGCGCAAGCCGGGCTGAAGGCAGCCCGCTCCCCAAATCTCACCCTGCGCGCGGATAAACTCGCCCGGGCGCTGGGCGCATCCCCGCCGGGTTTATCCACCGCCCTGGACGAGTTTTACACACTTTATCAACAAGGTTATCCACAATTATTACGCAAAATAGCTGGCCTGGCGTAGGCTAAAAATAACCCGGCCCATCTCTGACACGGAGGTCTTATGGAAATCCAGATCGGAACCCGCACCATCGGCCTGCGCCACCCGACATATTTCATCGCCGATATCGCCGCCAACCATGACGGTGACCTGGAACGCGCCAAAAAGCTCATCCGGCTGGCGAAGGAAGCCGGCGCCGACGCGGCCAAGTTCCAAAACTTCCGCGCTCCCGAGATTGTCTCGGATTACGGCTTCCGCCAGATGGGAGGGCAGGTCTCGCACCAGGCAAGCTGGAGCAAATCAGTTTTCCAGGTGTACCAGGAGGCCTCCATCCCCTTCGAGTGGACGCTGACCCTGCTGGAAGAGTGCAAAGAGGAGGGCATCGATTACTTCTCTTCACCCTACGATTTCGAGGCCATCGATTGGCTGGATCCGTACGTTCAAATGTACAAAGCCGGCTCGGGCGAGATCGACTGGATCGAAGCGCTGGAACGCATGGCAAGGAAGGGAAAACCGTTGTTCGTCGCCAGCGGAGCCTCGACCATTGGAGAGGTTCAGCGCGCTGTGCACGCCATCTTGAAAATCAACCCCCAGCTCGTGCTCATGCAGTGCAATACCAACTACACCGCCAGCCCGGATAACTACGATCACCTGCATCTCAACGTGCTCAAGACTTACGCCACCATGTTTCCGGAGGTTATTTTGGGTCTTTCGGACCACACCCACGCCGTGGCTCCGGTCCTGGGCGCGGTCGCTCTGGGCGCCCGGGTGATCGAAAGGCACTTTACTGACAGCAATGACCGCGAGGGACCCGACCACAAGTTCGCCATGAACCCGGACAACTGGGCGAAGATGGTCGAAGAGACCCGCCTGCTGGAACGCGCCCTGGGCTCCACGGATAAATTCATCGCTGAGAATGAGAGGCAAACGGCTATCGTCCAGCGCCGCTGCCTGCGGGCTGCCCAGGATATCGAGGCCGGCGAAGTGCTCAGCCGCGGGATGATCGCCGTGCTGCGCCCCGCCACCCCCGGCGCGATCAAACCATCCGAGATCGAAAGCGTGCTGGGCGCCCGCGCGTTGAAAGATCTGCCGGCCGGCAAAGAGCTGCGCTGGAGGGAGTTGGGTGAATAAGTGTTCCAGTGTCAGGTGTTCCGGTGTCAAGTGATCCAGTGTCACGTGTTACGGTGTCAGGTAACAGCATCGTCTGGGTAAGATCAAAGGTAAAAACACGATGGCGTTGATAAAACGATTTCAGGACATACAGGCCTGGCAAGAGGCTCGGATATTGACACAGAATATCTATTCACTGACGCGATACGAGCAATTCGCGCGGGACTACGGCCTGCGCGATCAAATACAACGCGCCGCGGTTTCAGCCATGGCTAATATCGCGGAAGGCTTTGATTGCGACTCAAATGTCGAATTCGGGCGCTTTCTCGGCATTGCCAGGCGCTCGACAGTGGAAGTGCAATCGTTGCTTTATACGGCCCTGGATATCGGTTATATCGATGAAGACACCTTCAAATCCAGTTACGCTCAGGCAGAAAAAACCAAGGCCCTTATTGGCGGCTTGAAGAGTTCCCTGAAAAAGCGGTCAGTTGGGAAATAGAACCAGGCCGATTTGCTGTATCCCAGAAAATTGCGTGAAACATGACACTTGACACGTAAACACCTGGTACTTGGCACCTGGCACTTGACACTTTAATACATGGCACGTATTCTTTATTTCACTCGCGATTACACCACCCACGATCACCGCTTTCTTTCCGCCCTGGCGAAGACCGAGCACAAGGTTTACTACCTGAGGCTGGAGCACGGCGCTCACCAATTTGAGGATCGTCCCCTGCCGCCGGAGATCGAAGCCGTGAGCTGGGCCGGCGGGTTGCGCCCAGTGCGGCTGGGCGATGGGCTCCGCCTGCTTGCCAGCCTGAAGGGCGTCATCCGCCAGGTCCAGCCAGACCTGATCCAGGCCGGACCTATTCAACGCTCGGCCTTCCTGGCTGCGTTGAGCGGTTTTCACCCCTTGATCAGTATGTCGTGGGGCTATGACCTGATCCACGACGCCCGGCGGGATATTTTCTGGGCATGGGCGACGCGTTTCACCTTGCGGCGGAGCGACCTGCTGGTGGGAGACTGCAACACGATTCGCCAGCTCGCCGTGGATTACGGCATGCCGGACGAGCGCATCGTCACCTTCCCCTGGGGCGTGGATATCTGCCATTTCTCCCCCGCGTCCGCAGAAAGCGCTGATTCGAGGGCGACTGAGAAAGAAGACACTTTCACTTTGCTTTCCACGCGTAGTTGGGAGCCCATCTATGGCATCGACATGATCGCCCGGGCGTTTTCTCAGGCAGCCCAGCAGCACCCCGAGCTGCGCCTGGTCATGTTGGGTAACGGGTCGCAAGCCGAACTGCTGCACAGCACCTTCGCCCAGGCAGGGGTGAGCGACAGGGTGTTCACCCCAGGTCAGATCGGCCAGGCAGAGCTTCCCCGCTGGTACGGTATGGCAGACCTGTATATCAGCGCCTCCCATAGCGATGGGACTTCGATCTCCCTGCTGGAGGCGCTGGCTTGCGGCAAGCCAGCCCTGGTTTCGGATATCCCGGGCAACCGGGAATGGGTCACCCCGGGCGAGAATGGCTGGCTGTTTCAGGATGGCGACTCGAATTCACTGGCGGAAGCCATCTCCAGTGCGGTTGGCCAGCGCGACAGGCTGCCCGAGATGGGCCGGTCCGCCCGCCGCCTGGCTGAAATGCGCGCCGATTGGAGCAATAATTTCCAGGTACTGCTGAGCGCTTATCCGCAAGTCTTGAAATCCGGCGGCAAAGTTGCCGGCGGCAAAATTGCCGGCGACAAAATTGATGCATGAGCTGTACCGCCCTGCCCGCCCAAGTGAGTCACATAGATCGATGAACCATCCGAGAATCGTCGCAATCGTGCAGGCGCGCATGGCTTCGAGGCGCCTGCCGGGGAAAATCCTGGCGGACATCGCCGGCGAGCCCATGCTGAGGCGGGTTGTCGAGCGTCTCAGACGGGCGAAATCCGTGGATGAAGTAGTGGTCGCGACCACACTGGACCCGGCGGATGACGAAACGGAAGCCTTTTGCCAGAAGCGCAATTACCCCAGTACTCGCGGTGATGTCCACGATGTGCTCGACCGCTGCTACCAGGCTGCCAGACTTTATCGCGCCGAAGTCATCGTGCGCATCACCGCGGATTGCCCGGTGATCGACCCCAACCTCGTCGACCAGGCCGTCAGCGCATTCCTGGGATACTCGCCAGGCGGAAAGCCGCCAGGGGAGAGCACAGCGGGCAAATTCGCCTACGACTTCCTCGCCAACCGCCTGCCCCCGCCCTGGGGACGCAGCTACCCGATCGGCCTGGATACCGAGGTGTGCGCTTTTGAGGGGCTCGAACGCGCCTGGAGCGAAGCCACAGAGCCGCACCAGCGCGAGCATGTCATGCCCTATTTTTACGAAGGCATCCCGCCAGAAGCGCTGCGCCCCTTCCCGCAACCGGTGGAGAGCCCGACGATTGCCCAAGCCATCTCGCCGCGCGGTTTTCGCGTCGGCCTGCAGCATCACTACCCTGATTATGGATGGATGCGCTGGACGGTGGACACGGCGGAGGACCTGGAACTGCTGCGCCTGATCTACGCCCGCTTTGATGGTCGGGATGATTTCTCCTGGCTGGAAGTGCTGGATTTGCTCCAACGCGAACCCGGGCTGGTGGAAATAAACGCCGCGGTTATACACAAACATTATCGCGATATCGATGAGCGGCGTTGAAGCCAATCCATCTGTGTCTTACCCCTTCAGGCAAACGATGAGCGAGGAGGTCAGAAACTGCCCTTTATGCGGCAGCTCGCAAAGCAGCCCCTTCGACCAGCGCACCTTTCGCGGCGAACAGGTGACGAACCGGATTTGCCGTTCCTGCGGGCTGGTTTACCAATCCCCGCGGATGACCCAGGCAGAACTGGCCGATTTTTACACCCGCGGCTACCGGGAGCTCTACCAGGGCGGCGAAAAGCCAGGGAGCAAAGACCTGCTCGCGCAGCGCAAACGCGCCATAGCTTTAATCCACGCCGTCGATGGGCGGTTGAATAAAGTGACCCGCCACCTGGATATCGGCTGTTCGGCCGGCTTTTTGTTGGAGCGCTTTCTGCGCCGCTTCGCCTGCCAGCCGGTAGGCATCGAGCCGGGCGCGGCTTACCGGGAATACGCGCAAAACGAGGGGTTTACCGTTTACGCCTCGCTGGACCTAATGCTGGCCGCGGGGGAGAAGCGCTTCGATTTCATCAGCATGGCGCACGTCCTGGAGCATCTCCCCGAGCCGGTGAGTTACCTGGCTTCCTTGCGCGAAAATGTGCTGACGCCCGATGGACGCCTGCTGGTGGAAGTCCCAAACCTTTACGCGCACGACTGCTTCGAGGTGGCTCACCTGGTCGCTTTCAGCCCCCACACACTGCTTCAAACGCTGCAGCAAGCCGGTTTTACCCCGCTGTTCCTGCGCCGCCACGGGCAGCCGCGCTCGAAGATATTGCCGCTGTACCTGACTGTTCTGGCAAAGCCTCGGGCTCATCCAATGACCCTCCCGGTCAATGAAGAGAAAAATGTAGCCATGAAGCGACGTTTGGGGTTATTTCGCCGCCAATTGCTTATCCGCCTGCTGCCACGCTGGGCCTGGTTACCTGCTCACTAAAAAACGATCTGTTATGCCTACGAGGCCTCTCCTGACCATTTTCTCTACCCCAAAGCCCTTCACTGACCCTCACATCACAATGATCCAGCGCAACGCGATCCGATCCTGGCTGAGCCTGGGCTCCCGGGTCGAGGCGCTGCTGATCGGAGAAGAGGAAGGCATGAACCAGGTCGCCCAGGAAATCGGGGTGCGCTGCCTGCCAGAAGTCGCCCGCAATGAGCTTGGCACCCCGCTGGTCAGCTCCATTTTCGCCCTGGCGCGTGAAAACAGCTCGAGTCCGTTGCTCATGTACACCAATGCAGATATGCTTTTCCTGCCAGACCTGTTATCCGCAGCGGAGAGGGTTTGGGCGCAGGCGGAGCGTTTCCTCATTGTCGGTCGGCGTTGGGACCTGGACATCAGCCAGCCGCTGGATTTCTCCTCCGGCTGGGCGCCGCGCCTGCAAGAGATGGTCCGCCGGGCGGGAAGTCTGCACCAACCAGCGGGGAGCGACTACTTCGTCTTTCCTCGGGAATGTTTCACCGACATCCCCGCGTTTGCCATCGGCAGGGCGGGTTGGGATAACTGGATGATCTATCACGCCCGCCAGCAGGACTGGCCCACCGTGGACGCAACCGCCTCCGTCACGGCAATCCACCAAAACCATGACTACCGTCACCTGCCCGGGAACACGCCTCATTACAACCTCCGGGAATCAGACGACAACATACGCCTCGCCGGCGGAGCGAAAAACCTGTACCTCACCCTGGACAGCGATAAGGAGCTGGTCGATGGGCGATTGCGTCCCCCGCGCCCCAGCCTGGCGAGGCTGGCGAGAAAAGCCGAGTTACGGCTTTATCCGCAAGCGGAGCAGGCAGGCGCCCTGCGCAAGTTCTTGATCCGCAGATTGCGCCGCTTTAGACGGACTATTTATTGAGCGATCAATAAAGCCATCACAAGATCACATCTTCAATTCGAGAGAGCGTATGCACTACACATTGACATTCATCAAGCTGTCGTTCATTTTTACCCTGCTCTTGGTTTTCACCGCGTGCAGCGCGGCGGCTCAGGAGGCGCCCACCGCTACGCCTGCCCCTGCCACCTCAACTTTACTCCTACCAAGCGATACGGCAATGCCGCCCACAGCCACAGAAACGCTGACCGAAACCAGCACAGCCACCCAGCCGCCCACGGCAACAGAGACGCTGCCACCCAGCTTAACGCTGACGCTCACGCCCACCGAGACTGCCACACCAACCTCCACCGCTCAGCCGCTTTCAGCCTCGCAGGCGATCGTCAAATATCTCGTCATCCTCGGCACCGGCGGGAACGTCGGTTGCGGAGACAGCCTGCTCCCGGTGAGCACCGGTCATCGCCCGAGCGGGGATGTGGTCAAAGACGTCACCCTGGCGCTCAACAGCCTGTTTTCCACCGGGGTGAAATATGTCGGCGACCTGTACAACCCGCTGTACCAATCGGGTCTCAGGGTTGATCGCGTCGATTTCAAAAAATATAGCGGAGTGACAGTCATCTATCTGAGCGGCTCTTTTACCAAGCCCAAGGATAACTGCGACCGGCTGCTCTACCGCGCCCAGGTGTGGCAAACCATCCGCCAGTTTAAAGAAATCAAAGATATCACCGTGGTGGCCAACAAATATCTGCTTGGAGATTTACTGGTGCCAACCAGGTAATCAGGGAATGTAGAGGAATTTTCCATGCGAGTGGGTCAAAACCCGGCTAAATTTATCGAAACGGTGAGCCAGCCTGAGCAAGTAACTGTAGCCGTGCTCACTTATATTCCATTCCTTGGTGGTTACTACACCCAAAGTCTGGAGGTGCTGAAGACCTGCCTGAACAGCATCTGGCAAAACACCCCCGACCCATACGACCTGCTTGTTTTCGACAACGCCAGTTGCCCGGAGGTGCGACAATATCTTCAAGATGCACATCAGGCTGGAAAAATCCAATACCTGATGCTTTCAAACAGAAACATAGGCAAAAGCGGCGCGTGGAACTTGATTTTCGGCGCTGCCCCAGGTGAATACATAGCTTACGCTGACAGCGACATATATTTCTACCCCGGTTGGCTCTCAGCTCACCTCAAGGTGTTCGAAGAATTCCCCAATGCAGGAATGGTAACGGGCATCCCTATGTGTAGCTCGGCAGAATTTTCCTCGAGCACGATACAGTGGGCGGAGAATAA
>DATEDC010000008.1:0-22437 GCA_035286585.1 Anaerolineales bacterium | reverse complement strand
CCATCACTACGCGATCATCGATGAGGTGGACAATGTGCTCATCGATGAAGCGCGCACGCCCCTGATCATCTCCGGCCCAGCCCAGGACGAAGCGGAGTGGTACGTGCGCATGGCGCAGGTCGTCAAGCAGCTCCGCCTGGAAGATTATGAAGTCAGTGAAAAAGACAGGACGGTGACCCTTACCGAAATCGGCGAAGCGCACGTCGAAGATCTGCTGGGGATGGCTTTGCGCGATCCCGATCGCCCTGAAGACGTTACCCCAGAGCAAGCCCGCATGTTGGGTTACCTGGAGCAGGCTTTGCGCGCTCAGCATTTATTCCAGCGCAATAAAGAGTATCTGGTGCAGGCGGGTAAGGTGGTCATCGTTGACGAATTCACTGGTCGCTTGATGCCCGGAAGGCGCTGGTCGGATGGGCTTCACCAGGCGGTAGAAGCCAAAGAGGGCGCGCGCGTTCAGCCCGAAAACGTCACCTACGCTACGATTACCATTCAGAACTACTTCCGCATGTATGAAAAATTGGCCGGCATGAGCGGAACTGCCCTGACAGAAGCCGAGGAGTTCGATAAGATCTATTCCCTGGGCGTGCTGGCGATCCCCACTAACCTGGAATACCAGGCCAGCAGACCAGACTCGGACTTGGAGCAAGTTGAAGACCGTGATCAGGCGGGGTATAAGTACACCTATTACGCCCACCGCTCTGACCCGAATAAGGTCCAGGTCTTCTGGAAGCGCAAGGATTATCCCGACGTGGTCTACCGCACAGAAGAAGCCAAGCTGCGCGCCATTTGCCAGGAAATTTTGCAGTATCACAGCCTCGGTCGACCCATCCTGGTGGGCACGACCTCCGTTGAGCTTTCGGAGCGGCTGTCCGCTCGCTTGAGGGCAGAGCCTCTGCGCCGCCTGGCTCAGGTCTTGCTTTTACGCCAGACCTGGTTCGAGAAAAACGACCGAGTCGAAGACGGCCGCCAGGTGCCCGAGCTGCAATTTCTCAACGCACAACTCGACCAACTGGATATCGGCGCCATGCGTAAGCTCTCCAGGGAGCTCGGCATCTCATTCAACCCTGAAGAAGCCGAAAATGTAGATCGCTTGCTCTTCGTTCTGGCTTTGCAGTCAGCCAGCCGTGAGCGCCTGGTTGCAGCCCTGAAAGGCGGTATTTCCCACCAGGTGCTCAATGCCCGCAAACATACTGAAGAAAGCCAGATCATCGCCCGCGGCGGTGAGTTCGGGGCTGTGACTATCGCCACCAATATGGCTGGGCGTGGTGTAGATATCAAGCTGGGTGGGGAATTCTATGAAAGGACTCTCGCCATCATCAACCGGGTCTTGATGCGCGCTGGTTTCCACGAAGCTTACGACATGACCATGGAAGAGCGGCTCCAGGCGCTGGAAAAAATGAATCCCGACCAGTATGGCATTTACGGCGAACAGGTATCCGCCTTCTTTAATTACATGAAACGGATGAAACTGGTCAAAGAGCTGGGTGGTCTGCACGTGATCGGTTCCGTGCGCCACGAAGCCAGGCGGATCGACAACCAGCTTCGCGGCCGTGCAGCGCGTCAGGGAGATCCCGGATCATCCCGCTTTTATCTTTCCATGGAAGACGACCTGATGCGCTTGTTTGGCGGTCAACAGGCGGATGCCCTGATGCAGCGCATGAAAATCGATGATGCCATGCCCCTGGAAGTCGGTCTGGTCAGCCGCATTGTCGAGCAATCCCAAACTCGGGTTGAGGGGGCAAACTTCGATGTGCGCAAACACCTGCTGGAATACGATGACGTCCTGAACGATCAGCGGGCTAAAATCTACGCCCAGCGTAACATCATTTTCGCCAAGGATGATTTGAGCGAAGATGTGACCGAGATGCTGCGCCTCGAGGTATCCCGCCGGGTCCCGGAAGCGCTCGAGGATGCGGAAGGACCCTGGAAATTGATCGCCTGGTTGGACCAGGTTCAACCTCCCTTGCCGCACAATGGCGTGATTTTCCCCTCGTATTCATTAAAACTGCTGGTGGAACATCTTACCGCCAATGCGCAAACTCTCGACGCTCAAACCGTTTTAGAGAGGCTGCTGGAGATCGCCCGGCAGGCTTTAATAGCCGAGGAAAACCACCTGCTCAAGACGGTCGATCTGCTGCTCAATCAAGCTCAAGATCGTATGGAGCTTCAACTTGCCGAGAGAAATGAGAGCGTAGACACCTTCCTGGAAGGGTTAGAGCTGGCAGATGAGACCGACACTCGCTCGTCCCGCCAGGTAGTGGATGAATTGACATCCGCCGTGCGCCTCCCGATCAAGCTGTCTGCACACCAGCAGCGCCTCTTGCTCGAAGACCCGGATGATGTAGCGGATGAAATCTACGCCCAGGTAGAAAATCAGCTTATCGCTCAGGCGGTTACCCGTTTGATCGGCTCAATCGAGCGGCGCCTGGATGAGGGTCTGGACCTGGACAGCAGTGCGCTTTCTTTGGGAGACTTCAACCAGCTCGCCGATCTGGTCTTAATGGCGATTCAATCGATCTACCAGCGTCGCAGAGAGCGCTATCTGGGAGATGGCGCCGGCAGTCAAATCGCCAAAGATCTGGAAGCCGGCCTGGGGCGGCTTGGCAGTTCGCTCAACGCCAACCTCCTGTACCAGCTCCTGATAATGATGCCGCAGGGTGCCAGGGCTGCCTTCGATAAAAAGACCCACCGCCGTGTCTTTCTGCGAACTACCCGTTTTACCTATAACTTTTATGTGGCTCAACTCCTGGAAGGGCGCGATCCCCAAGAAATCTCTGAAGACGTCCTGTCCCATCTGGAGAAAGCGCAAGAGTTCTTAAAAATGAGTTGGGGAGCGCATGAGTGGAACCGGATAGCCTCAGCTGCTTTCAACGAGCTCGACCAGACAACCCAGAGAGGCTTACGCAACGTCCTGGAAGGAGAGCTTTTCCAGCAACACGATAACCAGCCCTTGAAAAGCCTGGCAGGCGAACATAGGCAGGTCGTCGTCAGCGAGCTGGGTCGGCAGGCGCTCACCGAGATCTACCGCCAGCTCCTATTGCAGGTGATCACCGAATTATGGGTGGATTATCTGACCCAGATGGAAGCCTTACGGATTTCCATCGGATTGGAAGCTTACGCTCAACGCGACCCATTGGTGCAGTATAAAAGCCGCGCTTATGCTCTTTTCCAGGAGCTGCTTGCCAACATCCGCTTGAGTATCGTTTCCAAGATGTTTACCTTCCGCCCCCGGGATCTGAGCAGCGTTCAAACCACCGTCAGCCGGGTAGAGGCGCCAGAAATTGAGGCGGGTGAGCCAGAAATGGTTACAGAAACACAAAGCCAACCCGAAAAGTATGATAGCCCAGCGAAAGGTAAAAAACGCAGGCGCAAGCGCCGCTGATGCGGCGCTATTCTTGCAAACGCCCAGAACCGCACTCAAGATTGGGTGATGAAGCTTTCACAAACTCCACGGCGACCAGCCGAATTTTATCGCTCGCTGCCAAAGGTGGATTTACACCGCCATTTGGAAGGCTCGCTGCGCTTTGAAACCGTTCGCGAGCTGGCGCGTTCTCATGGGATGGATCTGCCGCCGACAGGTCAGCTTAAAACGATGGTGCAGGTCCAGGAAAATGAGCCGCTGACCTTCGAAAATTTTTTATCCAAATTTGTCACTTTACGCCTGTTTTACCGTTCACCAGAAATTATCGGGCGGATCACTCGTGAGGCTATTGAAGATGCGGCCGCCGATAATATTCGCTACCTGGAACTGCGCTTCACTCCGGTCGCGTTAAGCCGTGCTCAAGACTTCCCGCTGGATAAGGTGATGGATTGGGTGACCCTGGGCGCTCAACAGGCCGAGCGCGATTTCGGGGTGAAGACCCGCCTGATCGCCAGCCTGAACCGCCATGAGAGCGTGGCGCTTGGCGCTCAGGTTACCTATCTGGCTGTAGAAAGGATGCCAGCGGGGATTGTGGGCCTCGATCTTGCCGGTGATGAAGCTGGGTTCTCGGCTCAACCCTTTCGAGAGATCATCGATTATGCCCGCGAGCAGGGCTTACATATTTGCATCCACGCTGGAGAATGGAACAGCGGGGAGAACGTCGCCCAGGCGATCGATCTGCTGGGCGCGGAGCGCATCGGTCACGGGATCCGAGTCTTCGACAGCCCGCGGGCGGTTGAATTAGCGTTGCTGCGCAACACAACTTTCGAGGTCTGTATAACCAGCAATTACCAGTCTGGGGCGGTAACTGCCGTTGAAGAGCATCCCATCAAGCGCATGTTAGATGCGGGCTTGAATGTCACGATTAACTCCGACGATCCGGGGATCTCGAACATCACCTTGAGCGACGAGTACCGGCTGGCTTGCGACGTGCTGGGCATATCGTTGCACAGCCTGCGCCACAGGGTATTGGCTGCCGCGCAGGCGGCATTTCTACCCGCGGAGGAAGCCCGCCTACTTGTGGCGGAGATTGCCGCCGAGTTTCCCCCAGTATCAGGCGCATAACAGCTCAGGTGTTTACAGTTTCATCCTCGCTAACCCGCCGTTCCCACTCCGCTACGGCGGAACGGATCAGGCTGCGTATCTCCTCGTCGGGAACTGCATCGACGCCCGCGTACTGATCCAGCCCAACCATCACGACCATTCCCTTCTGAGGCAGCTCCAACAGGCGGATCGCTCGCGATCGCAACGGAGAATCCATCAGCATCTCCTGGAGAATTTCATCAACCTGCTCCGCAATACTCCGGGCGAAGGGATGGGTAGGCTGGCTAACCGGTTGTAACGCCCGGGTAAAGGCATCCAGAGGGTTCATGCTGGGGCGTTTGAGCGGGCTTTGATCCTGGGATGGCTGCACGTCGCTCAACGATTCCTGGGTCGTCTGGGCAGGCGGAGCCTTTTTGCCCGGCAGGTCGGGCTTGGGCTTGCCTTCAGCTTGAATCCCCGGCACCTCTTGCGCTTTGGAGTCGCTTTGCGGGCTGCGCAAACTGTTCACCAGCATCCCCAGGGCAAATCCAATCCCAATACCGATAACACCCACCGCCAGGATCAGAAAAGTATCGCTCATATCACTGCCTCCAGCCAAATTTAATTGTATTGCTGAAAGCGGGATTGGGCAACTTTCAATCTTGATAACCTGAAGAGGGCTGGCAGTACGGGCAAAAATGGGTGCTTCGCTGCCCGATAATGATTCGCTCAATGGGAGCGCCGCACTCCACACAGGGCTGGCTGCTGCGTCCATAAACCCGCAGGAATTTTTGGTAATCTCCCCCCTGATAGACCCAATCGATAGAGGTGCCGTTGCGCTGGATGCCTGCCCGGAGCACGCTGCGGATGCTGCGCCACAGACGCTCCGCTTGCTCGAAGGTGATCGATTGAGATGTCAGCAGCGGGTGCAGGCGCGCCTGGTGTAGGGCTTCATCGGTGTAAATATTACCCAGCCCAGCAATAATGCTTTGATCCATCAGCAGTGGTTTTAGCTGCCGTCTTCGCCCTCGCAAAGCCTCAAACAGCGCCTGGGGTGTGAAAGTGTCATCCAGCGGCTCAGGGCCTAACCCCCCCAGGATTGAGTCCGGATTGGCTGTAAGCCAGACCCGGCCGAATTTGCGCGGGTCCACAAACGCCAATCGGATTCCGCCGGCCAATTCAAGGATCAAACGCGAGTGTTTGCCGATGGGCGCTGCGCCAGACTCCACCCGCAGGTCGCCGCTCATCCGCAGGTGGATCAAAAGTACGTCGGTACTCAATTGAATGCGAAGGAATTTTCCCCGCCGTCCAATCGAGAGGATCGACTGACCTGCTATTCGCTCCGGGAATTCATTCGGCCCTGGCTCTGCCAGAGTCCGTTCCCAGATCAGGCTGGCGCGGAGGATCTCTCGCCCGATCAAGCTGGGCTGATCCCTATTACCAGCATTGAGGTTGTTCGCAATCGTCTCGACTTCCGGCAGCTCGGGCATAGCTCACTCGTCAAACATTTCTCCCACGCTGCGACCCTCATGAGCTCTGCGGATCACCTCGCCCAATAAAGGCGCCACCGAGAGAATTTTTAATTTGTCGCCAAGCAGAGCGCCTTTTTCTGCAGGTACCGGAATCGTATCCGTGGTGATTATCCGAGTGATCGGCAATGCAGCCAGATGCTCAACTGCAGGCGGTGAAAATACCGGGTGCACCGTGACCAGGTACACTTTCCCGGCTCCATGCGCTTTGACCAGTTTCACCGCCTGAGAAGCAGAGCCAGCGGTATCCACCTCATCATCCACGATGATCACATCCCGCTCGTTCACATCCCCGATCAAGGTCACAGCTTCGGGATGATTATCCCCGCCTGTGCGACGTTTCTCGATGAAAGCGATTGGAGCATTTATGGAGGCGGCAAAATTGCGACCTTTTTTAGCAAATCCCAGGTCAGCGGCGACGACCACCGGGTCCTTCATCTCCGGCAGAATTTTCTTCACGTGGTCGGTCAGCAGGTGAAAAGCAGTGAGCGCATCTCCTGGTATGGAGAAGAATCCCTGGATCTGGCCGGCGTGCAAATCCAGGGTCATGTAGCGGTCCGCGCCAGCGATTTCGATCATATCGGCCACCAGACGGGCAGTGATGGGCACTCGTGGTTTATCTTTTTTATCCGAGCGGGCGTAACAAAGATAGGGCACAACCGCAGTAATACGCCCGGCAGAATCCAACCGCATGGTTTGCAGCATGATTAACAGCTCCATCAAATTGCGGTGAACCGGCGCGGAGGTGGTCTGGATGACATAAACATCCTGACCGCGTACGCTTTTGTGCAGCCTGACCCAGATATTTTCGTTGGGAAAGTGAAGCACCTCCCTGCCGCTCAGAGGCACCCGGAGATATTCAGCAATGCGCTCTGCAAGCTTCGGGCAGGCTGTGCCCGCGAATAGCTTGATTTCACCGTAGATATTGGTTTCATGGCGATGCTGGATCGATTGCATACGGACTCCCCTTTCATAGTCTGTAATTCATTACTCAGAATCTCACTCAGAGCACAGATCGCCCGTGATCAAGATATCCACATACCGGCTTCCATGAATGAATAACACTTGTTATATCGATAAGTCACCTGCCAATAAAACCTGAACCGCCTGCCATGGAGAAAGGGAACGATCAACGAGCTGTTCCAATACTTGCTGGTAAAGATCGTCGGGAATGGTGCTGCGCCAGCGTCGCACCAGCGATGCTTGCAGCATAAGTTCCAACTCAGATGCAAGGCGCGTCTGCTCTCGGCGTTTATACTCCCCGGTCTTCACCAGGTACTGGCGATGGCGTTCTATTTCGCTTCCCAAGTCAGCGATCCCAATGCCTTCGGTGGCAACCGTCCGCAAGATTGGAGGGCTCCACATCAGTCCATAACCTGCATTATTATCAGGTTGTTCTTTGCGGACAGGAGCGCCATGGTGGCCGCTCTCAGTGAATTCAGTCATCAGCCGCCGGTTGGGATGGGCTAGATCTAAATTTCCGCGAAGAGCCCGTTCGGTAATTTCCACACCCGGGCGGTCGGCTTTGTTGATGACCAGGATATCCGCGATCTCCAATATACCAGCCTTGATTGCCTGGATATCGTCTCCCAGACCCGGCGCTTCGATCACCAGGGTGGTATGGGCCAGGCGAGCGATATCTACCTCAGCCTGACCTGCGCCAACTGTTTCAATGAGGATCACCTCGAATCCTGCGGCATCCAAGGCTTGGACAACAGTAGCTGTCGTCGTTGCCAGACCGCCAAGCGACCCGCGTGAAGCCATCGAACGGATGAAGACTCCCGGATCGCCAGCCAGGTCGCGCATGCGCACGCGGTCTCCCAGGATCGCGCCCCCGCTGAAAGGGCTGGATGGGTCCACCGCTACGATGCCAACAGTATGCGTCGTTGCCCCCTGCGCAGGATCGCGGTAGTAGCGAGCCAGTTGATTGACTAGAGAAGACTTGCCCGTTCCCGGCGCGCCGGTAACGCCTATCAGGTGAGCGCGACCGGTATACGCAAACAGCTCGTTGATAGCCTCCCGACCTGCTTCGGTATTGTTTTCTATTTGCGTCAACAAGCGAGCTAAGGCTAGCCGATTACCATCTAAGACCTGGGCTGCCAGAGACATAGAGATCAGGCGGTGGGGGCGCCGAGTATGGCGGAACGAATTTCACGAATGATGTCTTCTGTCAGCGTTCCAGGGCCATAGACTCCAACCACGCCAATCTCCATCAGCCTGGGGATATCCTCATCTGGAATGATGCCGCCGACAAATACCTTGACATGCTCTTGTTGATTGGCTCTGAGCAGCTCCAGGACTCGCGGCACAAGAGCCATGTGGGCTCCAGATAGTACAGACAGCCCAATGACATCCACATCTTCCTGCAGCGCGGCTTCGGCGATCATCTCCGGGGTCTGGCGCAGGCCAGTGTAGATCACCTCCATGCCCGAATCGCGCAAAGCTCGGGCGACCACCTTGGCGCCTCGGTCGTGTCCATCCAATCCCGGTTTGGCAACGAGTACACGAATCTTCCGTTCGCTCATGAATCCCTTCCAGCCTGTGAGTTACTAATTGAGATTATACCGCGTTCCAATCGAGGCTGTTTTTGGGATCGAAAACCTCACTGTTATCCGCTGGGATTAAGATTTTTCAAAGTCTGATTTCAATCTGTTAAGCGCCTCGCCCCAGCGTTCCTTTAAGACCTGGTAAGTCTCCTCATCGCGGATGTCGTTGTGCTCGATCTGCACAGTAACGCCTCCACTGGGTTTAACCAAGATCCGGACCTCCACAACGGATTCGGGAGCCAGTTCGGCATTCTCCCAATTCAGGCGCAGCCGGATGGGCGTCTCAACCCGCTGGCCGGTTGCGGCGTCTCTGGCGCGCTCGCCGCCTTTGATCTCCACCATTGGTGACCACCATAACCAATGCCCGCGCAGGTTTTGGTCGGTGAACGCCCGGAGCGCCTGTTCTGGGGTTCCGTTGAAGGTACGCTGCAATGATACAGCAAACTTGCCTCCAGAGCGTTGCCCGATGGCTCGCAAATCGCGACTTTGTTCGTAACGCACCGTGACTGTTTGCGCCCACCAGGGGGATAGCTTCCATTCCGCCGTAAGGTAACGAGCGGTGAGCTTATGACCCTTCGCTGGGGCGTTCCAATCATCCAGGATGGCAAACCAATCTTCCCAGGTCTTGCCAGTTTTTTCTCGTACGGTCTCAACGCTAATCGTTGCTTCGCCGCCTGACCTGCTCATTGTGCGCACCTCCTGTTTTCATAGTTTGATCTATTCTCAAGCCAGAAAACAAGAAGCCGCCTGGATGGGCGGCTCCTTGCAGCGCTGCGGCAACCTATCGGTAACCGAGGAGGGATGCCGCAGCGCTTAGTTGGGTACTACTACACATATCGACATCACCTCCTCTATGGTGGGATGGCATGTAAGCAATGTCAGCCTGCCTTGCCAGGCTAACAGGAGCTAGTATCACATAAATATAGACTGATGTCAATAGGGCTTAGAATATCCAATTTATCCGACGTCTGGATTTTCGCTGGCGAAAATACAAACGACCCTCATCACAGCCCAGACCACGCGCTGATTGGCTCTGTCGAACGAACCACATGCATTCCGGCTTCCTGAAATCGCTGATAAGCCTGATCGGCCTGATCGGTATAATCGATCACTCCCGGTACGACCACCGGCGAGGTGCAATCCTCCAGCAGGTATATTTTTTCAGCCATTTGCGCATCTTCGGCTTGAATCTGGGCGAGCAAATCTTCCATCGTCCAGGCAACGCAGTGGCTCTTAGCCTGCCCGGCAACAATCACGACATCGTTTTCTTTTACGCTTTCTAGAAAGCGGGGATCCTTGCTGGCGAGCTGTTCGCCCATTGGACTGTAGAGCACTTCAGGTCCGATAGCTGAGTAGCTTTCAGAGAGGGCGATCTGACCTTTGGGTACAAGGGTGGGCTGGGATTGGCGTGCGATGGTGTGGAAGAAGATCGCCTCCTCCACCGCGGAGACCAGGGCATGACCGATCCCGCCCAACAAGGCATGGTAGGGCCAGATCGTCAGTTCATACTTTGCCTGCTCTTCCAGTTTGCCTGTGTAGTGGAGCAGGTGTGCCTGCCCCGCCTCCGGGCTGATCCCCAGATTGGCCGCGGCAGCGGGGTTGAAACACCAGCGCCCCTCCACGATGTCCTGATGAGTGACCAACGTATAGGGACCTGGATGGTTACCTCCCTCGTCTATCAAAAAGATGGGGTGAAAAATCTGCATCGCCCGGTGTGTGTCCATGGTGAGCGAGATTCCGGTGATTGCTCCCAGGTTGCGGTAGATAAACTCGCACAGGCGCCGGTTATCCTCGACCGCTCCCATCCCGGAGCGCCCGGAGACAAACAACTCAAAATCCGGCAGGCAAAAGGTATTTTGCACGTCCACAAGGATCAGGTTAATCTTAAATTTATCAGTCGCCGCGACCCTGACAGCGTTGTGCCTCGCCCACTCCCGAGCCTCTTCAGCGCGCTGCTGGTAGGGCACACGCCAGACCTTATCGACCAGGTCAGGATCATAATGGGATGGCAATGGCAGTGGGTGGGGGAGACGTACAGCTAAGCGCGAGTAGGACATAGAACCTCCTTTCGCTTTTACAAAGTTTCATTTTAATCTTGCGGTGCTATAGCGTCAAGCCGATCCCCGTCTTGCACGAGTGCCAGTGAGTAGATCTGGCAGCTTTATTCGTGATGGTGGTGGTGATCGTGAGCGCCTTCAGGGGGAGTATTTTCCAGGCCTGGCAGCAGATCGACCAGTTGCTCCGGCTTATGGATCATGATGGGCAAATGTTGCGGGCAAATCCAGTGGGTGTCGGATCGAAATTGTACGGCAATTAGAGGGACGGCATCGCTATCGCGATGGCAGTACAGGCAGGCGGGCTGGATGTGGGGCAAAAGACAATCTCCTTAAAAAATTTTCATCTTGTCTTACGGCGGCCACGACGGCTAGGCGTCCCCCGGTATGGAGGCGCGGTGATGGCAATGATCTGGCTGAGGCGCGGATCTTCTAATCGGCTCCGAACCCGGGGATCCATCTCGTCTTTGAATTCCACCGTGGTGACCACTGTGGGCAGCTCAGTAGTATAGCGGTAGTTGAAAAGCTGATAGAGCTTCTCGCGCACCCATGGAGACATGGACTGGGTGCCCAGGTCATCCAGAATGAGCAGGCCGACCGTGCGGACGCTCTCAAATCTGCGGTCCAGGCTGACCGGACTGTTGGGATTGAAAGTCGCTCGCAGGTGGTCCAGCAGTTCGGGCACGTTGGTAAAGAGCACCTCTTGACCGAGATCGTAGAGGTTGTTGGCAATCGCGGCCGCGAGATGGGTCTTGCCGCAGCGAAACCCACCCGTCAGCACCAGCCAGCCATGCGGGTCTTCGGCGAACTGGCGGGCAGCCTGGTAAGCTCTCTCCAGGCTGGTCAGGTGTTCTGGCGCGAGCCCCTCCCCGCGGCGCAGATCGAAGGTCGCAAAAGTCTGCTGGTAATAGCGATCCAAAGTGGATAAATCCGATTCCGAGGTATCCACCACGGGACGGCGGTAATCTGGGGCGCGGATGTGGACGCGGGTGACCAATTCGGGATCTTCCAGGCGCGAGCGGATGCGCCCTTCAATCTCGCTCAGCAACAGATTCGTGGTGATCACTAGCGGCAGGTGGTTGATGTAACGATAATTAATAATTTGGAAGAGCTTTTCTTGGGCCCAGGAGGTGGCATTATGCGTGCCAAAGTCGTCCATGACCAGCAATGGCGCATTGCGGATCTCCTCGAACCGAGATTCAAATGTGGCTGCGGGATCGTTATACGTAAAGCGCAACGTGTCGAGCAGGTCTGGGACGGTCAGGAACAGGGTCGGAACACCCATGCTGACGGCAAAGTTGGCGACTGCCGCCGCCAGGTGAGTCTTGCCGGTGCCGTAATACCCCTGGATGAGCAGCCAGCCATTGAGGGACTGGGCAAAGAGGCGCGCCTGGTTGTAGGCGGCCTCGAGCGTATCTGCCTGGAGCTGTCGCAAACCCACCCGCCCTCGGGGTAGAAAATTCTCGAAGGTGAGGTGGGTAAGCTCGTCCAGGTTGCTGAGGGCGAAAAGGCGGGCATGTATTTGCTGGCTGATCTGCCCGTGCCGGCATGTGCAAACTTGTAGCTTGCCGAAATCGGGATGCCCAACCGGAAGATCCTGGCGCAGGTAGCCCAGTCCCTGGCAGTGGGGGCAGTTCGGGTCGCCGGGTAGATCACTTGCCAGGTTCTGGGGCGGGCTCTCCGAGGCAGGGGGATTAGTTTGAGTCGTCTTCCCACTCTGTGTAGCGGCGGCGAGCTTTTTCAGTGTCGCGTCGATCTTTTCGCTCATGACGTCCTTTTTCTTTCCAGCGTCTTAATATTGTTTCCACATAGCGCCAGTTGCGGGCGTTGTTTTCCACGGCGATGCGAAAGGCATCTTCAAACCAGCTTGCCGGATAGGTGGCCTCCGCATCTTGAAGCGCTTCAGCGATCAAAGGCGTCAGCGGTCCGATGTGCGCTTCGTACAGGCTGAACAGGTTCGCAGGCTCGGGGCGTACCTCCACAGGCTGGATTGATTCCCCAGTCGGGCGCCAATCCCCCTGGGCAATCGCCTCAACGGCAGCATGTCCTCTTGGTGAATTCAAGAAATACAGCTCCACCGGGCCAGCTTCCAGTACAACTTCAGCCTGGAGCAAGAAACCGCGCCGTACGAGGCGCTTGAGGGCGTCATCCAGGGCAGCTTGCGCGCTCCCCTTTTGCGCGGCGAGACCTCGCATTAAGCGCTCATCGCGGGCAAAATCCTGGCGGCGCAAATATCTGAACGAGCCTTCCTGGTGATCGAGCAGCCACAGCGTGTACAGCGCCAGCTTCAGCTCGCCGAGGTGGTCTATCTGGGGCAGCAAATCGCTGAAAAACTGCCCCGGCACCGGGATGAGCCGCCCCTTTCCGTCAGAGAAGCCCTGAAATGTATCCATCAGGATACCTGGGTCAGGTTCTCCCTGCGAGGGCCGCGTTCTCGAACTTCGCCAACGAGCTGCGGAAGATCAGCTCAATCGTCCCTATCGGGCCATTGCGATGCTTGGCTACCTTGATCTGGGCGACATTCTTTTTTAGCGTATCTCTTTCATATAACTCAGGGCGATGGATGAACATGACGATATCGGCATCCTGCTCCAGAGAGCCTGACTCGCGCAGGTCGGAGAGCTGCGGTTCTTTATCCGCGCGCTGCTCGACCGCCCGAGAGAGCTGGGCGGCAGCCAGGACAGGCACGTTGAGCTCGCGCGCCAGCACCTTGAGGTTGCGCGAGATATATGAGACCTCCTGGACGCGGTTCTCAGCCCTTCTCTCACTGCTCATCAACTGCAAGTAATCGACCAGGATCAGGTCAAGATGGTATTCCAGGTGCAGGCGGCGGCTCTTGGTGCGCAACTGCAATGGGGTGAGGGCGGGCGTGTCATCGAGAAATATGCGGGTATCGCTCATCACCTCGATGGCGTGCGTAAAGAGTGGCCATTCATCTTCCTCGAGCTTGCCCGTGCGTAAGCGCTGCGAATCGATTCCCGTTTCCTGGGCGATGAGCCGCTGAACGAGCTGCTCGTTCGACATCTCCAGGGAGAAAACAGCCACGTGCTTCTTGTGAATTTGCGCCGCATTCTTGGCTGCCGAGAGCATAAAAGCCGTTTTGCCCGAGCCAGGTCGCCCGGCGATGATGATGAAATCGGATGGCTGCAAACCCATGAGCAGGCGGTCCAGATCGATAAATCCGGTAGGCACGCCGAAGATATCCTCGCCGCGACCGGCAAGCTGGTCGATACGATCGTAGTAATCGCTCAATACCTGCTGGATAGGCTGAAGATCTCGGCTGAGGCGGCGTTCGCTGACCCCAAATACGGCTTTCTCCGCTTCGTCCAGGACTGATTCAACCGTGCGCCCTTCCTGGTAAGCCAGTTTGGCGATGTCGTTGGCCGCGGTAAGCATGCGCCGGCGCAGGGAGTTCTCTTCGATGATGCGCCCGTAAGCTTCAGCATGCAGTGAAGTTGGCACATTGTTGATCAGGGCCGTCAGGTAGGCAGGACCGCCCACCTCAGCCAGCCTGCCCAATTGATCGAGCTCTTCGGTGACGGTGACAAAGTCAATTGGGATGCGGCGTTCGTGCAGGCGGACGAATATCTCCCATATCCAGCCATGGCGCTGGATGTAGAAATCATCCGCGCGCAAGAAAGGCGCCACATCGTAGTATGCTTCCGGGTTGATCAGAATCGAGCCAATCAAAGCCTCTTCAGCTTCTCGGCTGTGCGGGATCAACGGGGCGCCTGACGATGCATCAATTTCCGCCGACAAACTTGCCGCCGGCATACTTGCCGAAGGTATATATTCGTCCATCTGGCTCACTTCAGATACAAAAGACCGGGGCTTCCGGCCTACGGAACCGGCGAACCCCGGTGGAATTGATAACCAGGCAGCGGGGCAGGGGTTTTACGAACTTTCGTCTTGCTCCCCGTCATCTTCCCCGTCGTCCAATTCAAGCTTATCAAGAAAATCCTCGAAGATCGATAGACGTTTTTCGCTGTCTTCCACTTCTGGTCCATCAGGCGCTTGCCCTACGGCCTCTTCTTGGATGTCTTGTTCCGGTATGATGCCGGCTGTATCCATCACGGCCCGCGAAACCAGGATCGGAACGTGGGCGCGCACCGCCAGGTTGAGGGCATCGGATGGTCGGGAATCAACTTCGATGGTATGACCATCCACTTCAACCACAATATTGCCGTAAAAGGTATCATCGCGCAAGGAAGACACCTCAACCCGCAGGATGCGGGCGTTTAACTTATTGAAGACGTTCTTCAGCAGGTCGTGAGTGAGAGGGCGGGCAACCTCGACTTCCTGGAGAGCGATGGTGATCGCCTCCGCCTCGTAGACGCCGATCCAGATCGGCAGATAGCGTTCGGCGTTCAGCTCCCGCAAGATCACAATGCGCTGCTGCGACATCAGGCTGACGCGTATGCTATCGATAACAACTTCTACCATCTCGTTGGACATAGATCTACTTCCCAAATAAACTGCTCACTAGAGAGCGTTGAAGAACAGCTGGTAGGACTGTATTCTAACACGGGCAAGCCTGAGATGCAACCAGGCTTCGGGAATTGCCCCGCTGTTATAGCCACACAGGGTTATGTTGGCCCACGTTGTGTGAGCAACTTATTATATGTTAAATGTTAAAGAATTAAAGGATCGATTTGTTGCAGGAATCAAAAAACGCGTGTATAATGTCCACGACTTAGGTTTGATTTCAGGGCAGGTGTCAGCTTAAGAGGCGATTGGGAACTTTTTTGGCGATGAAGGTCAAGATACTCTGGATTGAAGGTAAACGGGCTGAAGGCCCGTCTTTTATCCCCTCGCTGCGTAAGAAGGGCTTTGAGGTGGATATTGTCTCCACAGGCAATGAAGCCCTGGAGCGCCTGTTTGAAATTGATCCGGATCTGACGATCTTGAATGCCGCTTCTATGCGGAGCAACGGTAAGCGAATTTGCAAATCGCTGCGTGATCAGATGAATGGCATGCCCATTCTGGTGATCGCCAGCGCCGATAGCATAATTCCGCAGGATATCTGCGCTCAGGTGGTGCTCAAGCTGCCTTTCACCGCTCGCAAATTGATCAACCGGATTGTGCCTCTGCTGCCCGGCGATGGCGTCAATATGCTGCACGTCGGTTCAATTCGCCTGGATATGGAAAAGAAGCGCGTGCGTTGCCAGGGTCGTGAAGCGCGCTTGACGCCCCGCCTGGCCGATCTTTTGCGCATATTGATGCAAAACCCGGGAATCGTCCTCGAGCGCAAAGAGCTATTCAGAAGGATCTGGAATACGGAATACACCGGAGACACGCGTACGCTCGACGTGCATATCAGCTGGCTCAGGCAGGCAATCGAGGAAGACCCGCGCCATCCGCAGTTCTTGAAAACCATACGCGGCGTGGGCTACAGGCTGGATATCTAGCCCTAGTGCACACACAAGAGCGGTGAGTTGAGCCCACCGCTTTTTTATTACGCAGGCTGACATTAGAGGGATGCCTGGTAGCGCTCGCCTCTGACCCCCCACAGGCGCACGCCAATAGGCTGGCGACCATCCGCCTGCGGCAAGCTCAGCGTGCGAGGCAGGTTAGCTTTGCGCCGCGGGCGCGCTGCCTGAGCGACGCTGCGGAAAACGCTCCCATTCCAGGAGGGGTCCGCCTCCCAGTAATCCAAATCCGGAATTGCCTCTGGCTCAAGATGGACCTGGCGCGTTTGGACGTCAAAGCGCAGCATGCCTGGATCCACCGGGAAGGGGTCAATTGCGCCTGCCGGGCGTGCTGGGTCTTGAAGCGCCTCTTGAATATTGAAGGGTTGTTCCGCGCTGGATAACAAACGCGTTCGTGAAGTGTGCACCGCCTGCCAGGCGACATCGGCTGCCAGAAAACGGCGACCGTTGCGCTCTGCGACGACCGGCGTGGTTCCCGAACCACAGAAAAAATCAGCAACCAGATCGCCAGGGTTTGAGGATGCCAGAATGATGCGCTCCACGAGGGCTTCCGGTTTCTGGGTCGGGTAGCCGGTGCGCTCGCTGTGCATACGGGCGACTACCGGGAAATACCACCAATCTTCGGGAACCTTACCCCGCTGCAAATCCGGCACCTTGCCGAAACCAGCCTTGGGCGACGACTCGAAAGTTTTCACCGTGCTGGGATCGTACGGTGTGCGCACAGCATCGACATTAAATGTGTACTCAGACCCACGCGTGTAAGCCAGAATGGTATCGTGCTTGCGGTTGAAGGCGCGGCGGATCGGGGAAGGTCCATGATACACCCAAACGATCTCATTCAGCAGGCGCTCGGGGCCAAAAATCTCATCCAGCAGCAGGCGAGCATAGGCGTTGGCGTGCCAGTCCAGGTGGAGATACAGGCTGCCGGTGGGCGCCAGCAAGCGGTGCATCAGCCTCAGCCGCGGGTAGAGCATATCCAGGTAGGATTCCAGGTCAGGCCAGTGATCGGGATAGCCCTCTGCCAGGCGCCATTCGCTCGGACGACGTGAATCTTCGCCCCGCCCAACTCGGAGTGGATAACGCCGGTTGGAGAAGAACGGCGGGTCTGCGTAGATCAGGTCGATGCGTCCCTCATACTCAGGGAGCAATGCCCACATAACAGCCAGATTATCGCCCAGGATCAACCGGTTTGACGCCAGCATATCCGGATAGCCTGCACCGCGCGGGTAGATGATGCTATCCGTGCGTAAAGAGGCCGGGATGGGGGTTGGGGGCGCCTTGGTAGGCCATTTCAATTCAGGCATCGCTCAACGACCAGCCTGGGGGAGGTAAGGCGGGCTTATTTCCCAAATTTAGCCCTCAAGAGATCTTCCAGGTTTGGTTGGCCGATCTCTTGCAGCTCGTAACGCACGCGCAGGGCGGGCTTGTTGATATGCATCACGCGGCTGAGATCGATCGGCGTGCCGATCAGAACCAGTTCCGCTGGCGAATTGTTGATCGTCTCCTGCAGCTCGTGAGTCTGCAGATCGCCGTAGCCCATGGCGGGGAGCACGTTGCCGGTGGTCGGGTACTTGGCATACGTCTGTTTGATCGAGCCAACCGCGTAGGGGCGCGGGTCGATGATCTCGGCTGCGCCAAAGCGCCGGGCGGCTACCCATGCCGCGCCGTAGGCCATCTCCCCGTGGGTGAGGGTAGGCCCATCTTCGACGACCAGCACCCGCCGGCCGCGAATCGCCATGGGGTTATCAATGTATAAGGGCGAGGCAGCTTCGATAACGATCGCCTGCGGATTGAGCTGGGCCAGATTCTGGCGGACTTTGAACACATCCGCAGCAGCGGCGGTATCGACTTTATTAATCACAAACACATCCGCGGCGCGAGCGTTGGCTTCGCCGGGGTGGTAGCTGATTTCGTGCCCCGGGCGGTGCGGATCGGCTACCACGATGTGAAAGTCGGAGACGAAGAAAGGCAGGTCGTTGTTGCCGCCGTCCCACAAAACGATATCAACCTCCTCTTCAGCCTGGCACAAGATGCGCTCGTAATCCACGCCGGCAAAGACGATCAATCCGTTATCCAGGTGAGGTTCATACTCCTCTCGCTCCTCGATGGTGCAGTTGTAGCGCTCCAGGTCGGCATAACTGGAAAATCGCTGGACTGCCTGCTGCCTGAGATCGCCGTAAGGCATGGGATGGCGCACCGCGGCCACCTGAAAGCCCAGCCCGCGTAAAATCTTCGACACCCGGCGCGTAGTCTGGCTTTTACCCGAGCCAGTGCGCACCGCGCCGATAGATACCACCGGCTTTTTCGATTTAAGCTGAGTGCTTTTGAGTCCCATGAGACGAAAATCCGCACCGGCTGCCAGCACCTGCGAAGCCTTGTGCATAACGTACTCGTGAGGTACGTCACTGTAAGCGAATATCACCTGGTCAACCTGCATTTCCTGGATGATCCGGACCAGGTCCGCTTCGGCTTCGATGGGTATGCCAAGCGGGTATTGCGCCCCGGCGAGCTCAGGGGGATAGGTGCGGCCTTCGATATCCGGGATTTGGGTAGCCGTAAAAGCGACAACCTGATAATCCGGGTTGTCGCGGAAGTAAACGTTGAAATTGTGGAAGTCACGACCGGCAGCTCCCATGATCAGGACGCGAGTAGAGGTCATATTGTAGTCTCCTTGTTCGAATTTGAAAGATCTTTCCTCAGTGTTTTACATCACATCCGGAGCCTGGATCGCCAGCAGGCGCAGTGCGTTTTTGATCGTCTGCCGGGCGGCAGCCACCAGGCGCAGGCGAGCCTCCCGTACCGCTGCGTCTTTCGTCTGGATCACCGGAACCACATGATAGAAGCTGTGAAAAGCACTGGCCAGTCGGTACACGTAGTTCGCCATGTGCAGTGGCTTATATTCCTCGGCAGCTGTCTTGACGGCTGCAGGAAAGCGAGATATCAGGTCGATCAGTTGAGTTTCATGTTCGGTGAGTTCGTAATCAAAGACAGCCTGCTCGGGGTACCCGCCAGCTTTTTTCAAAATGCTGTTAGCGCGCACGTAAGCATTCTGGATGTAGGGCGCGGTGCGGCCATCAAAGTTGAGGGCGGCTTCCAGATCGAAGACGATGTCTTTGTTGTTATCCACGCATAGCATGCCGAAGGATAATGCGCCCAGACCGATCTGCTGAGCGACTACCTGTTGTTGGTCGGAGGGCATATCCGGATTTTTATCGGCGATCACCGCCAACACCCGACGGATGGCCTCATCGGCGACATCTTTGAATAGCGCAACCCGCCCCCTGCGGGCAGACATCACGCCCTCCGGCAGGCTGACGAAGCCATAACCCAGGTGGTAGCACTTCTCGGCCTGCGGGAAGCCCCACAGCTCCAGTATCTTGAAAGCCTGCTGCAGGTGCAGGCTCTGGCGGACATCGATCACGTAGATGGAACGATCCACCTGGTATTTCTCGAATTTTTCCTTAGCCAGTGCCAGGTCTTTGGTCAGGTAAAGGGTGGTGCCGTCGCTGCGTAAGATCACGTTGGTGCGGTATTTTTCTTTGGTGAGACCCAGCTTTTCATCGATCTTGACGATGACCGCCCCCCCTTTCTGACGCTCATCCTCAGCAATATCCAGGAGGATCAGCTCCTCGACAATTTTCTTGGCGAACTCGTCCACCTCGCTCTCGAAAAACCAGACATCGATATGGATATCCAGCATCTCCAGGATGGCGTCCAGTTCATCCAGGCTCCATTGGCGGGTAACCTGCCACAGATGGCGCACTTCGGGATCGCCGGCATCCAGGCGGCGATAATATTCCCGCCGCTCGGCTTCATAAGCTTCGCGCTGGGCTTTCGCCTGCTCGTCTTCATCCGCTTTCGGCGTGAGCAGCTCGATAGCCTCCACATAGATCTTCAGCAGCCATTGACCACGTTCGTAGACCCCCTCAGGCTCCTGCCCGCGGTAAAATTTATCGTAAGCCCACAATACCGTGACCACGCTCAGACCAAGATCCCCCGGGTAAGAAGCCCGAATCGTATCAAAGCCGGCAAACTCGACCAGGCGAGACAGCGCCTCACCGAGGATCGCATTGCGGTAATGGCCGATGTGGAAGGAGTGGTGCGTGTTGGGTTGGGCGTATTCCACCATCACCCGCTCGCCCTTGGGCTCGCCGCGGCCGAAGTCATCTGCCCTCTTTAACACGGCATCGACCACCCGGCTGGCAAATTCAGCCGGCGAGAAATAGAGGTTTAGGTAGCCACGGGTGGCTTCCAGGCGCAAAAACCCTGCCGGCTTACCCAAAAAGGCAGCCACACCGGCGGCGATCTCCTGGGCTTTCTGGGGGACGTTAACCCCATGACCAGTGTTGGCTTTTATCTCGCGGGCTATCAGGGCAGCAAGCTGGAAGAAGTTGGTGGATATACCCCACTCGCCGGAGAAGGGCAGCGGTTGCCATTGGAGATTAGCCGGCTGCGGGAGGCCGTTCTCCTGGCAATACCTGGCGATTTGCTCAGCGATGAGTTGCTGCTCGTTTGCAAACATGTCCTGCCCTTTCCGAAAACGAGAGTGTAGGCTGGCGGAAGGATTATATCACGCACAAAAGCGGGAGCGCTGACCGCTCCCGCTCTAATCTTATCAAGTATGACTGGATTTATTGGTCAGGTTATTTTCAATGCTGGCGAACGGATACAGTTGAAGGACCCGCTAACAGCCTGGATTTCCCTCATTCGATTCAGGCTTGATCTTTCTCCAGAGCTGCCAGGCTGCGCATCAGGCGGCTCTTGCGCCGGGCGGCGTTGTTCTTATGCAGTACACCTTTTTCTGCGGCCTTGTCCAGAGCGCGGATCGCCTCGAGGGTAGCCGGGCGAGCGCTCTCCATGTCGTTTTCCTCGATGGCCCGGCGAGCCTGGCGCACAAAAGTGCGCGCCCGGCCGCGAAAGATACGGTTGCGCAGACGGCGTTTCTCGTTTTGCTTGTTGCGCTTGATCGCAGATTTAATATTAGCCAATTCCTTGTCTCCTATCCAACCAGCCTGGTTGAACATTGTTAATACAGAATTCTCCAGTCATTACAACGGTTATTTAACAAAACAATGTGCCGACGGCCTGGTGGGCTGCGGCGAATTATTTTACATCAGGACGCGGGATTTGTCCAGCGCAGATTGACAGACCTGCTGGGGAATAGTATGATAATGATACCTCAGGCCGGCCGGGCGGCCGCGGCTCCGCTACGCGGGGTCGAGGAAAGTCCGCACTCCACAGAGCGCGGTGCCGGGTAATCCCCGGGGTGGGGCAACCTGCCGGATCGGGCCACAGAAACATACCGCTGGCGGGAGCTGTGCTCCCCTCAGTAAGGATGAAAAGGTGGTGTAAGAGACCACCGGCGCCGGCAGCAATGCCGGCGGCCAGGCAACCCCCACCGGGAGCAAGGCCAAGCAGGGGCAATGCGTGCATGACTCGCCGTTAGGCTGAGCCTACAACGAAGCCATGCGCGCAGGAGGCTGCTCGTCTCCTGTTCCCTTTACAGGGAGCGCAGCCCCGGGTAGGCTGCACCAGGCAAGCCGAAAGGCATGTCGCAGATAGATGGTCGCCCAGGCGCGAAGCAGGGAGGAAGCCGGAAACGGTGTAAACCTGCCCCTCGCGCTGGACAGAATGCGGCTTACAGGTCGACCTGAGGTATCCTTATGGGACGTTCACACGCCCACCAGGATAGCCCGCGCCGGAGCGCCGTCCGCGCCAGCCAGCTTGAGCGGCAGGCAGTGCAGGGTATAGCGTCCCTGGGAGACGGCGGATAGGTCCAGCCCTTCCAGGATGATCACACCCGCAGCGAGCAAGATCCGGTGAGTAGGCGCTGTCGCAGTAAACGGCGCTATCGATAGATAATCCACTCCGACGAGTTTAAATCCTCGATCAACCAGGAATTGAGCGCCATCGGCGCTGAGGCCAACGAAATCGGGCTGAAAATCAGGTAGATTTTTGGCCCAATAGTCGGAATTCCTGGTTTTAAACAAGATGCGCCGTGTTCGCGTTGGGATCTCGGCTTTTTCCAACACCTCCGCTGTGATGAGATCCACATCCGGCAGATGTAAGAGGTATACTCGCCCGGTTAAATCACGGAGAGGCAGGCGCTCAACGGAAGGTGCATTTCCACCGAGGAAATGGTAAGGCGCATCCACATGCGTGCCGACGTGCGCGCTAAGCTCCAGGTGGGTGACGTTCGCCTCTGCCCCCTCTTCGATCTTGCTCACCCGTTGTAGCACCACCCTGGGATCGCCGGGCCAGACTGGAAGATCCGGGGATATGGTTAGTGAGATGTCGTAGATGCGCATATTTCCTCCTGTGATCATGCGATCAGTATAGCCCAGCCAGGTTGAAAATGCAAATTATGCCTCTCTGGGAGTTACCGTGAAAAGTCCCGGATTTGGGGGTGTGAGCGTGCGGCCGCACGCTCACACC
>DATEDC010000007.1:0-2380 GCA_035286585.1 Anaerolineales bacterium | reverse complement strand
TGCTTTCCCTCTTTGTCCTGGATAACACCTTCCGCCAGGTCGTGATTTTGCTGGTCTTACCCTTCTCGATCCTGTGGGCTTTCTTCCTTAGTTACGAGCATCGCAATCTGGCCGTCGCCTTGCCCTTGTTGGCTATGTCGGTCGGTGTGGCGGTGGAAGCCTGGATCTTGCGCATCCGGGCCGCGCTGGGCAAACGCCGTGAGCTGCGTATCCCGCTGTTCGCTCTCCTGGCTCTGGGGGCCCTAGTATTGGCGGCGGGAAGCCTGTTGGTCAACGATGAAGCCCTGGTGCAGCGCCAGCTCAGCGAGCAACGCCAGATCTTCGAAGCCACCCTCAACCAGAAGTTGTACCGCTACTTTAGCCGCGCCGACGGCCCCGAGCCCATCATCACCAGCTATCCCGTCGGCTGGCTGCCCGAATTGGAGATGATGTGGCGGCTGGAACGTTTTCAGGACTACGACTCCTATCAGCAGTCGCTACTGACTTATACGGACGCAAACCTGCTGTTGGTGCCTTTGTCGGGCATAGACCAACGCATCCTGGCTGAGATCCAGCAGCGTATCGCTGCGGGGACTTATCAGCTCATCTTCACCGAAGCCAACTACAGGCTGGTACGTATTCCGCTCCGGTGAACGGCCTGCGTAAAAAACCCGGTTTCTAATTCACAACGCGTTGCGAAGCAACGCAACTATTCATCCCCCGGCAAATTATCCAATATTGTCTCGATCCGCTCCAGTACACTATCGTCCAGCTTGTCGGTCACCTCGGCAGCGCCCAGGTTGTCTTCCAGTTGCGTCAGGTTGGTGGCCCCGGTGATCACGCTGCTCACCTCTTTGCGGCGCAGTGCCCAGGCGATCGCCAGTTGCGCCGGGCTCATCCCCAGGTCCCTGGCCAGGTTCATCAGTTGCTCCACTTTTTTCACGCCGTTCTGCTGCAAACGGTCCGTCACCCAGCCCATACCCTCCAGCGTGGCGCGACTGCCTTCAGGGATGCCCTGGTTGTATTTGCCGGTCAGCACACCGGAAGCCAGCGGGCTGAAGGTGGTCAGCCCGATGCCCAGGTTCTCGCAAATAGCGAACAGCTCGTGCTCCACCCGGCGACGGTGCAGCATATTGTATTGCGGCTGTTCCATGGTCGGCGGGATCAGATTGTATTGGCGCGCAATGCCATGCGCCTCGGCGATCTGTGAAGCGCGCCACTCGGAGGTGCCCCAGTATAGGACCTTGCCCTGCTGGATGAGGATGTTCATGGTGGTGACCACTTCTTCCACCGGGGTATCCGGGTCGAAGCGATGGCAGAAATACAGGTCCACATAGTCGGTGCCCAGGCGCTTGAGCGACGCGTGCATAGATTCCATCATGTGCTTGCGGGAAAGCCCGCGTCCATTAACCCCTGGCATGCTGGGCCAGAACACCTTGGTAGACAGCACCAGCGCCTCACGCGGCAGGTCCTGAATGACCTTGCCCATGGTTTTCTCCGCATTTCCGGCGGAATAGGAATCGGAATTATCGAAGAAGTTCACGCCCTGGTCGTAGGCGGTGTGCACCAACTGGCCGGCGGTCTTATCGTCGATCTGCCCGCCGAACGTGATCCAGGCGCCAAGCGAAATTTCGCTGAGTTTGAGGCCGGAACGGCCCAAGCGTCGATAATGCATGCTTGCCTCCGCGGAGGATTCTACTTGATGGCTTCGACGATCTCGGCAGCCAGGTCGTAGCGCCCGAAGGCCGGAATGAGATAGACGCCCTGTGCCCAGGGACGGATCTGTTCAATGAGCTCGATGGCGATCCGCACCCCTTCTCTGGGCCCATCGCTGCCTGCCGCTTCGATACGCGCCCTGATCCCGTCGGGGATCTCGATGCCGGGCACTTCGTTGTGCAGGAAGCTGGCGTGGCGCGTGCCAAATAAAGGCAGAATGCCAACCAGGATCGGTTTGCCCACCTCGCCATGCTGGCTGGCGTAGGCCTCCAGGAAATCCTTGGCTGCCTGCGGGTCGTATACCGGTTGGGTCAGGAAAAAATCGGCGCCGTTGGCTAATTTGCGTTTGAGCAATTGGGTCTCGCGCTTCAGGTCGGGCGGGGCCAGGTTCAAGGCCGCGCCCACATGGAACGAAGTCGGCTGGCCGATCTCCGACCCCGAGTGGTCAACGCCGGTGTTGAAACCTTGCTTGATCAGGCGGATCAAACCGGTGGGGGCCAGGTCGTAATTGTCCATGGCCTCGGGATAATCGCCGATGGCCGTAGGGTCGCCCATGACCACGAACACGTTGCGCACGCCCAGGGCGTGGGCCGCCAGCAGGTCGCCCTGCACGCGCAGCAGGTTGCGGCCGCGGGTGGGGAAATGCAGCGTGGTTTCCACGCCCACTTCGCGCTGCACCAGGTCG
>DATEDC010000006.1:0-12411 GCA_035286585.1 Anaerolineales bacterium | reverse complement strand
CTAAATATGCTAAAATTGTGAAACTTTGCCTCGAAAATTCACTACTACGAAGGATTTTCTATGAAGCCACGCCTCATCCTGTTTTTGTCCGCCCTGGTGCTGGTCTCCCTGGCTTGCCAGGCAGTTGTTAGCGACAGCAGCACAAACACTGAGCCGCCGGTAGATCGGGCGGAGGTCCTCTTCCAGGACGACTTTGCCAACCCGGCGAGCGGCTGGGACCGTGTTGACGAGGCCGCTGGTATAACCGATTATGAGGATGGCGTTTACCGCATACTGGTCAACGAAGAAAATACCGATATCTGGGCCAACCCGGGCCTGAATTTCAGCGACCTTCACATAGAAGTGGATGCCACCAAGATGGGCGGTGATGACAACAACGATTTCGGCCTGATCTGCCGCTACGTGGATGCAGAGAACTTCTATTTCATGATCATCAGCAGCGACGGTTATTACGGCGTCGGCAAAGTGGTCGCTGGCGAACAGCAGTTGATCGGGACCGATTCTATGCCTCCCAGCGACGAGATCAACCAGGGCAATGCCACTAACCACCTGCGCGCCGATTGCGTGGATAAGGAGATCGCCCTGTATGTCAACGGCGAACTGCTGGCTGAATACGAAGACAGCCAGTTCAGCTCCGGGGATGTTGGCCTGATCGCCGGCTCTTTCGATCTCCCCGGGACGGAAATTTACTTTGATAATTTCGTCGTCCTCAAACCCTGAACCCACGCATCTGCAAGCCTGATTTGTATGAAGGTTTACCTGGATTCCATCGGCTGCCGCCTGAATCAGAGCGAAATCGAGAGCTACGCCAGCCAGTTTCACCTGCTGGGGCACGAGCTGGTGTCCACTGCCGCGCAGGCTGATCTGGCGGTGGTGAACACCTGCGCGGTGACCGCTGCGGCCGCCTCCGATTCGCGAAGCCGCATTCGTCAGGCAGCCCGCACGGGCGCTGGGGAGATCGTTGTCACCGGCTGCTGGTCCACCCTGAACCCACGCGCCGCGGCCTCCCTGCCTGGCGTCGCCCGGGTGGTGCCTAACGCCGAGAAAGACCGCCTGGTGCCCGGCTTGCTGGGTATGCCCAGCGAAACTTTCGACCTGGAGCCCGTCGCCCGCCATCCGGTCCCTGGGGCGCGGCTGCGCACCCGCGCCTTCCTCAAGGTTCAGGATGGCTGCGATAATCGCTGCACCTTTTGCATTACGACCGTGGCGCGCGGCGCCGGGCGCAGCCGCCCGATCGAAGCTGTGCTGGCAGATGTGCGCGCCGCCATCAGCCCTGAGGCCAATGGGCAGGCGCGAGAAGTTGTCCTCACCGGGGTACATCTCGGCTCCTGGGGCCGGGATCTCTCGCCCTCTTTGCATCTCCACCACCTGGTTGCGGCTATCCTGCGGGAGACCGATGTCCCTCGCCTACGCCTGTCCTCCCTCGAGCCTTGGGACCTGGATGCCAGCTTCTTCGAGCTGTGGGCAAACCCACGCCTGTGCCGCCATCTCCACCTGCCCCTGCAATCTGGCTGCGCTGCCACCCTGCGGCGGATGAGCCGCAAATACACCCCTGCTTCCTTCGGCGCGCTGCTTTCTGCGGCGCGGGCAGCCATCCCCGAGGTTTGCATCAGCACTGATATCATCGTCGGTTTTCCGGGGGAAAGCCTGGCCGAGTTCGCCGAGAGCCTGGATTTCGTACGCTCCGCGGCTTTTTCTGCCGGTCATGTGTTCACCTATTCTGCCCGGCCCGGCACCGCCGCGGCGCGCATGCCATACCAGGTGCCGATGCAACTGCGCAAAGAGCGCAATGCCCAGATGCGCCTCGTTTTGGAGGAGTCCGCCGCGGCTTACCAGGAGCGCTTCTTTGGAAAAACGCTGCCTGTCCTGTGGGAAAGCGCCACTTCCGTAGCGCCCGAGGGCTGGCAGGTGAGCGGTTTAGCGGATAACTACCTGCGGGTGAATGCCCTTGCCCCCCAGCGCCTGTGGAACCAGATCACCCCGGTGCGCCTGACCAGACGACAGGGAGGCGTCTTGCATGGAATCGTCCAGCTTGCCGGCGGAGATTAGCGACTCGGGAAATACAACCTGAACAGACAGGAGCCTGGAGTGCCAGACTGCATATTTTGTAAAATCATCGCGGGAGAATTGCCCGGCCAAATCGTATATCGCGACGAGCTCGTCACCGCCTTTCGCGATATCCACCCGGTTGCTCCTACCCACATCCTGATCGTCCCGAACCGCCACATCGCTTCCACTAACGACCTGACCGCCGAAGATCAAGCGCTGGCGGGTCACATGCTTACGGTTGTCGCGCAGATCGCCGGCCAGGAAGGTATCCAAGACAGCGGCTACCGCCTGATCGTCAATACCGGTCTACACGCCAACCAGGTCGTCTTTCACCTTCATCTGCACCTGATCGGGGGCCAGCGCCTGCGCTACCCGATGGGCTAGTTCCAGGCTGGCTGTTGGAACAACGGTCTCAACCCCGATATGACCAGACGGAAAGCGCTCGACCAGCCAGGATTTTTAGATTCTATTTACGTTTTTGACGTTGCTCTCAAATTGAATCTATGTTATATTTTTTTAATTCCCTTCCATTTATCGTTATCACCTCTCCTAGACGCAAACACTAATATCCAGGGGAGACCGTGGTGCCCGAACAAACCGTGACGCAGTTGAAAGTGGATGACCTCCATCTATGGTTTGGTGGAGTCGCGGCATTAACTGATCTTGATCTGGAAGTAAGGAAAGGCGAGATATTTTCTCTCATCGGTCCAAATGGCGCTGGTAAGACCTCCTTTCTGAATTGCGTCAGTGGCTTATACAAACCCCAACGCGGCACGATTACCTTTCACGACCAGGATATTTCACGACTGCGCGCCCACCATCGCGCTCGCTTGGGTATCTCTCGCACCTTCCAAAAAATCGAGTTGTTCAAAGGCATGACAGTCCTGGATAACATTCGTCTGGGACGTCATCTGTATATGAAGACCGGTTTGATCGATGGGGCTTTGTGGGTTGGTCCAGCCTCTCGGGAGGAAATCCAACATCGCAACTTCATCGAAGAGGCCATTGTTGACCTGCTGGAGATCGAACACTTGCGCGATCAGGTCGTCCATATGCTCCCATATGGACTTCAAAAGCGGGTCGAGCTTGCCAGAGCGCTGGCTTTGGAACCCAAACTCCTCCTGCTAGACGAACCGATGGCTGGCCTGAACCTGGAAGAGGTCGAGGACATGGCTCGTTTCATCATCGACATCAACGAAGATCCACGTTGGGAAGTGACATGCGTGCTGGTTGAACATGATATGGGTGTGGTGATGGATATATCGGACCGGGTTGCGGTCTTAAACTTCGGGGTTAAGATCGCAGAGGGGGTGCCCCAGGAAATTGTATCCGATCAGGCCGTTATCCAGGCTTATCTTGGAGAAATCGAAGTGTATGCCACCCGCCGGTAACCCCCACCACCTCGAGATCACCCTTACAGGCGAGATGACGCTGCCAAAGCTCTTGCTCCACACTGCCAGCGTGATGGGGAGAGAGCGTATCGCCTTGCGAGAGAAGGAATTTGGCATCTGGCGGCCGATCACCTGGGGGCACTATCTTGAAAATGTCAAACAGATTGGGCTGGGCTTCGTGGCGCTTGGCCTTCAGCCAGGGGAAAAGGTAGCCCTGATCGGCGATAATCGTCCCGAGGGTCTCTTTTCTGAGATGGCCACCCTTGCTGTTGGTGGGGTAGTGGTCTGGCTCTTCCAGGATGCCCTGATCGATGAAGTGCAATATATCGTCGATCACAGCGACGCCAAATTCTTGATCGGCGAGGGGCAGGAGGAAGTAGATAAGGGGCTCACCATTCGCGATCAGTGTCCAAAACTCCAGCGCATCATCTGGGATGACCGCAAAGGGATGCGCCGTTACACGGACTCCATGTTGATTAGCCTTGACGAAGTCAAGCGTTTGGGACGAGAATTGGACGCCCAACAGCCAGAACTGTTCAACCGCCTGGTTGCCCAAGGCCGCGCCGCTGACATTTGCCTCCTCTTCTATACTTCCGGTACGACCGCCAAACCTAAAGGCGCATTACTGACCCACTTCAATATGCTGATGATGGGTCAGAACATGATGAGAGTTGATGCCTACCGCCAGAGCGACGATTTCGTCTCCTATTTGCCATTTGCCTGGATTGGGGAGCAGATGATGTCTATTTCGTGCGGTTTACAGGCTGGCTTCGTTATCAACTTCCCCGAAGAGCCTGAGACAGCTCAGGAAAACATCCGCGAGATTGCCCCTCACATGCTCTTCGCTCCCCCCCGCATCTACGAACAAATGGTGCGCAACATCCAGGTGCGCTATCTGGATTCGCCTTTTCTGAAGCGCAAGGCCTACGAGCTCGGTATGGCTATCGGTTACCGGGTAGCTGACAGGAAGCTTGCCCGGCAGCCGCTTTCCCTGGGTTGGCGGCTGCTGCGTCTTGCTGGCGAACTGCTGCTGTTTCGCTCATTACGCGACCACCTGGGTCTTTCTCGGATTCGCCACGCGTATTCTGGCGGCGCGGCCCTTGGCCCGGATCACTTTCGCTTCTTTCACGCCATCGGAGTGAACCTCAAACAAATTTACGGCCAGACGGAGATTGCCGGCATCTCCGTCCTGCATCGTGACAATGACGTCAAGTTTGACACGGTGGGCAAACCGATCCCAGAGACAGAAGTCAAGATCACCCCGGAGGGTGAGATTATCTCCAAAAGCCCCTCCGTCTTCAAGGGCTACTATAAGAATCCGGAAGCCACAGCCGAGGCTTTACGCATGGGATCGGATGACAGTGGCCCATGGCTGTACTCCAGCGATACCGGTTTTATTGATGGGGACGGCCACCTGGTTGTATTCGATCGCTCTGCGGATATTATGACCCTGGTAAACGGCAGCAAGTTCTCACCTCAGTATATAGAGAGCCGCCTCAAGTTCAGCCCCTACCTGCAAGACGCGTGGGTGCTTGGCGACCACCGCCCTTACGTTACCGCGGTCATCTGCATGGCCTATAACGTGGTTGGCAAGTGGGCCGAGAGCCGCAATATCGCCTATACCTCCTACATGGAGTTATCTCAGAAACCCGAAGTCTACCAACTGGTTGGGCAGGCGATCAGCGAGGTCAATCGCTACCTGCCGGAAGCGGCGCGCATCCGGCGCTTCGTCAACCTTTACAAAGCCTTCGACGCCGACGACGATGAGCTCACCCGCACCCGCAAATTGCGGCGCCGATTTCTGGAGGAACGGTATCAAGATATCGTCCACTCTCTCTACTCCCGCAAGGATTTCGTCCACATAGAAACTACCATAACCTATGAAGACGGGCGGATAGCTAATATCAAAACCAGCCTGCGTCTGGAAGAAGTGAGCGGCTAGGAGACCTATGGAACTCTTATTGCAACTTCTGGTGTCGGGTATCCTGGTTGGCAGCATTTATGCTCTGGTGGCCTTGGGCTGGACTCTGATCTACAAGAGCAGCGGCGTGCTCAATCTGGCAATGGGCGAACTGACCCTCGTCGGCGCTTACGTATGCCTTTCTCTCTACAACAACTGGGGGGTACCTTTTCCGGTGGCGGTTCTCGGCTCGCTGGTCATGGGCGCAATCCTGGGACTGCTTGTAGAACGATTGGTGTTGCGCCCTCTGATCGGTAAGCCGGTGCTGACCGTTATTATGGTCACCGTGGGTCTCTCTTTCCTGCTGCGGGGCCTGGTTGGATTGATCTGGGGCACCGACACAGTCGTGTTTGATCCGCCGGTCTTCCCGGCGGAGCCCATCCGCATTGGACCGCTGATTATCAGCCCGGTGTTTCTGGGAGGCTTTGTGGCTTCGCTGATCCTGTTGGCTTTCTTCGTGTGGTTCTTTCAGGGCACCCGTTGGGGATTGGCAATGCAGGCCACCGCAGACGATCAAATGGCGGCCCTCTCGTTGGGGGTGAGCGCTAAGCTTGTGTACGCCATTGCCTGGGCGATAGCTTTCATGGCCGCCGGAGTGGGAGGCATCTTTCTGGGCAGCATCAATGGATTGAACATCTCGGTGGGCCACCTCGGGCTGCTTGTACTGCCGGCGGTAGTGCTCGGCGGGTTGAACTCGGTGCCAGGGGCCATCGCTGGCGGGTTGATCATCGGAGTGCTCCAGAATCTAACGGGAGGCTATCTGGACGGATTTATCCCAGGCGGTATCAAGGACATATTTCCCCTGGCTTTTATGGCTGTGATTTTACTTTTTAAGCCCTACGGATTGTGGGGATGGGTAAAGATTGAGAGGGTGTAACCGTGTTCAGGCTCCCGGCTGGCACTTATTTTCAATCATATCGGCAGGCACACAGTTTCTGGCCGACGCGCTTTATGGCTTTTCGCATGATCGTTTTGTTGATCGTCTTATTCGCGGTTGTCCCATTTACCTTCAGCAATTACGCCCTCTCGATTGCCAACCGCATCGGGTACACCATCCTGGCCGCCATGGGGGTGCAGTTGCTCATTGGCTTCACCGGCCAGCTCACGCTGGGGCACGCCGCTTTTGTCGCCGTAGGTGCTTATGTCAGCGCAATTTTTACACTTACCGCTGCTGATAACGCCAGTTTCAGCCCATTCTGGGGGTTTCTTACCCAGACGGGCATGGCTTATCCCCTCAGCATCCTCCTCGCGTGCTTGATCGCTGGGCTGTGGAGCGTGCTTTTTGGCCTGCCCTCAGCGCGGGTTAAGGGCTTCGGCATTATCTTGACCACCATGGCTGCCCAATTTATCACCGTAGATTTCGTTATCGCCCAATACGTCAGCCAAATTGGTGGCCGTGGACATTATTTCTCGATCCCGCCCGGTTCGCTCAAGATCGGTGGCTGGGCGCTGACCGGCGATAGGGATGCTTATTTCCTGATGCTTATCCTGGTAACCGGGGTAACAGTTGCGATGATTAACTGGAAACGCACTCGCCCGGGTAGGGCCTGGATCGCCATCCGAGATAACGATATCGCCGCAGAAATATTGGGGGTGGATATTGTGCGCTATAAGCTGCTGGCCTATTTTGCCGCCGGAATGCTGGCAGGGTTGGCGGGGTCCTTCTGGATTACTTCGCTGTTTTTTGTCAGCCCGGAGCATTTCGTGTGGAGCAATTCGCTGTGGTGGGTGGGAGTGATCTTGATTGGTGGGGTTGGCGCCGTGGATGGAACTATTTTCGGGGCAATCTTTCTTGAATTGATGTTGGTTCTGGTCAACTCGTTCGCGGTCGCGAATATCCTGTTCCTTTACTTTAAGGATATCGCCTTCGGCTTGGCTGTAATTCTCTTCCTCCTGTATGAGCCGAACGGTCTCTCCTACCGCTGGTGGCAGGTTAAGAATTACTTTTATTTGTGGCCCTTTTCCTATAAATAAAAGGAGGTCCCCATTTGAGCAAACGAATAAACGATTTATATACTTTTTTAGCCTTTAACTAACCGATAATAATCACACAATGAGGAGAGGACGATATGCAAACCCGGAAAACCCTATGGATGATGTTTGCAAGCCTGATTAGCCTCCTGGCCATGCTGCTATCTGCCTGTGGCGGGGCAGCCACCCCGGAGGGTCCTGCTCCGGCTGCGCCAGCCGAGGTGGTCCGCATTGGCTCCATCAACGATACCACCGGTCCGACCTCGGACGTCGGAAAAGACTATGCCCTGGGCATTCGCGAGGCTGTCGCCTACGTAAACGATCACGGCGGAGTGAACGGCAAGCTGATCGAGCTCTTCCAATACGATTACGGCTATCGCGTCCCGGAAGCGATCACCACCTACAAGCGTTTCCGCGACCAGGATAAAGTCGTCGCTGTGTTGGGATGGGGCACCGGCGATACCTCCGCCCTGGCGCCCACCGTTACCCAGGATAAAATGCCCTATGTCTCAGCCTCCTATTCGGCTGAGCTCACCGATCCCTCCAAGACCCCCTATAATCTCTTCTTCTCCACTGACTATTCCACCAATGCCCGCGCTGCCATCACTGCCTGGTATGAGGAAGTCTGGCTCAAGGATGCCAGGTTTGAGTCCCGGCGCAACGCTGGAGACAAACCCCGCTTCGTCGCTTTCTATTCTTTCCCCACGCCTTATTCCAGCGCGCCCATTAAAGCCATCAAGGAACAGGCTGAGCTGCTCGGTTTTGAAATCGGCCCCGATCAAGATATCTCATTGACTGCCCTGGATACCAAGAGCCAGGTTTTAGCAGCCAGCGAGTTCGGGCCCGACCTGGTCTGGCACGGCAACACGACCATGTCTGTGGCTGCCGCACTGAAAGACTCGGCCGCTTTGGAGCTCGGCGCCGACCACATCGTCAATAACTGGGGTTATGACGAGAACCTGCCTCGCCTGGCTGGCGACGCAGCCGAAGGTGTGATCGGCATTGTCCCTAGCGCCTTTTTTGGCGAGGAAACCGAGCCAGGCGTCCCGGGTGTGACCATGGCGGACGTGATGGAGTATGCCCAAAAATACAACCCGAATGTGCCGCCGGAAAAGAGGCTCGTCCGCACCGTGCAGGCCTGGGGTGATGTGCTACTCCTTTGGGAGGCGATGAAGCGCGCCGATGCTGCCGGGGATCTGAGCGGTGAGGGGATCCTTAAAGCCTTCGAGACGTTGGAAAATTACGACCTTGGCCTGGGAGCGCCGCCCGTCACTTTTGCCCCCACCGACCACCGTCCTGGATCGGCCGTCAACCTGTACATTATCCGGGGAGGTCAATTTGAACTCCTGGCACGCGTGGACCTGAAAGAGCGCTGGCCCGAATTGTGGCCAACCTGGTTAGGATACTGATCCCGCCTGGGGAGGCCCGCAAATTGAGCGCTCCGGAAAGTATCCTGACTTTGAATAACATCGAAGTCCGCTACCACGAGGTCATTCTCGTGCTCAAGGGAGTCTCGCTGCAAGTGCCGCCCGGCGGCATCGTAGCCTTGCTTGGCGCCAACGGCGCGGGTAAGAGTACTACCCTTAAGGCTATATCCGGCCTGCTCCGGCACGAGGATGGTGCTGTCACCGATGGCGCTATCGAATTTCAGGGGGAACGGATTGATCGCAAAAGCGCAGAGGAAATTGCCCATCTGGGGATCATTCAGGTTATCGAAGGCCGCCGCGTTTTCGAACACCTGACGGTGGAGCAGAACCTGAAGGTAGGCGCCCACCTGCAGCGCAACGGCAAGGCAACCCATCAAGGGCTCGAGATGGTGTACACTTACTTTCCACGCCTGCGCGATATCCGCTCCAAGCAAGCGGGGTTCGCCAGCGGTGGAGAACAACAAATGATGGTCATCGGGCGCGCCCTGATGGCGAATCCAAAATTGCTGCTGCTGGATGAACCCTCCCTGGGCTTGGCCCCCCTCCTGATTCGGGAGATTTTCGAAATCATCACCCGCCTGAATCAGGAGCATGCCATCCCCATCCTCCTGGTTGAGCAGAACGTGAAGCTGGCTCTGGCTGTAGCTCCCTATGCCTATGTGCTGGAGACTGGCCGAGTGGTAATGGACGGCCCCTCAGAAAAACTGCGTGATAACCCGGATGTCAAAGAATTTTATCTTGGTCTGACTGACCTGGGCACACGGAAGAGTTTTCGCGACGTGAAACATTACAAACGGCGCAAACGCTGGTTAACCTAATTGCAACCGTGGAGACGACTTTCGCCCGGGCCGGTTGGCCACCCATGCCATTGAAAGGGTCTAGACGATGAAAACTTCCCCATTTACTCTCTTACGACGGGCTTGCTTGATCGGCTTGTTGCTGATTATCCCAGTTGCCTGTACACAGGCGCCAGCCCCATCTCCTGCTCTGCAAAACCCAACTGTGGAACTGGATCGCGTGGAAGTCGCCAGTTATTTTCCCTGGCCAGCGCCTCCACCGACAGTCGGGCCTGAAACCCCCACGCCGGCGCCGCCGCCACCCTCCCGCATACCTCTCATCTTGGCTTTCGTTTTCAACATTACAAACCCCAATCCCTACCCGGTCACCATGAAAGACCTGCAATTCACCGCGGAATTCGAAGCTGCTCCGAACGAATTCTTCCAGGTGGGTAACCCCTTCGCCCACGAAGACATGTCCATACCGGCCAACACCACGAACCAATTGCGGGTGACCATGGTTCTCGACTCGCTCGTTGCCCCAGGCAACCTGGCCGTGACTTCTGGCTTCCGGCTACAGGAATTGGGGCTCAGCGCTGGCGCTGTCATCAAGAACTGGTGGGAAACCGTGGGAGATTTCGGATATAAAATCAAGGTCTCTGGAGGCAGCGCTGAGTTTGTCAGCACTGGAGGCGACACAATCGTCGGTTTCGAGGGTTTATTCCCTAAGTAAAACAACGATCAGCATCTCTAACTGGCAGATGGCTGGAGTCCGTAGCGAAAATAAAAGGGTCTCGATCCCGGACGCTCAGCCATCTGCCGATTGTCATCGTCTCCACGTTTGTCACTGCCAGGAGCAGAGAGTCCAGTGATAAGGTTACCTGTGCGGCTGTGTAATCCATAACCGCTCCGATTAATTCACGATGGAATTAGCCGACCTGATCGCCCACCTGGCGTTATACGCCCCCGGCTTCGCGGCCCGCCTGGGGGCAGCCGGGCTGCGCCCCGTGGGCATCCGCCTCCCGCAGGACCTGGACGCCTTGCCGGTCATCCGCAAAGACGACCTGGCGGCGCTGCAAGCTGCTAACCCGCCGTTTGGCGGCTTTTTGGCTTGCGACCCCGGGGAGCTGAAGCGCATTTTCCAGTCGCCTGGGCCGATCTACGACCCCGAATCGCGGGTTGCTGATTACTGGCGCTGGGCGCCGGCCCTGCGCGCCGCCGGCTTTGCGCCTGGCGACGTGGTGATCAATGCCTTCGGCTACCACCTGACCCCGGCTGGGGCGATGTTCGAGGAAGGGCTGTGGGCGGTGGGCTGCGCGGTCATCCCCGGGGGGGTCGGCAACCAGGAGCAGCAGGTGCGCGCTATGCACGCCCTGGGCGCCAGCGGCTATGTGGGCCTGCCCTCCTACCTGAAAGCGCTGCTGGATAAAGCCGGCGAGCTGGAACTGCCTCTCAAAGTGAGCAAGGCTTTCGTCACCGCAGAACCGCTGCCCCTCTCCCTGCGCCTTGAGCTTAACCAGCAGGGCGTGACTGTGCGCCAGGGGTACGGCACCGCCGAATGCGGCAACCTGGGCTACGAGTGCGAGCAGCAGGACGGCTGGCACCTGCCCGAGGACGCCCTGGTGCAGGTCTGTGACCTGACCAGCGGGCAACCCCTGTCGCCCGGCGAGAGCGGCGAGATCGTGGTCACCCTGTTCACTCCGGACTACGCCCTGGTGCGCTTTGGCACTGGCGACCTGTCCGCGCTCAACACCGAACCCTGCCCCTGCGGTAGAAAAAACGCCCGCCTGATGGGCTGGCAGGGGCGCGCTGGCGACGCGGTCAAGGTGCGGGGTATGTTCCTGCACCCTCGCCAGCTCAGCGACTTGATGAGGCGCTTCCCGGAAGTCGCCCGCTGGCAGGCGGTGATCACCCGCCAGGAGCACAAAGACTACCTGGCGCTCAAAGTGGCGCCGGCGGAGGGGAGCGAGGCCGCCAGCCTGCCCGAGCGCCTGGCGAGCGCCGCCCGTGAGGCGATCAAATTTCATCTCGAAGTTGAAATAGTGCCCGTGGGGGAAATCCAGCACGGCGCTCCGCCCATCCGCGACACGCGCACCTGGGAGTGAGCTTTTTACTTTATTGCAGTTAGCGCGATCACGACATCCCCTCTTACCGAGACTTCCTGGATATCGAGATCATTAAACTCGGCCTGCAGCTCCTCCAGCGTGAAAATATGGTGCGGCAGTCCCCGCTCTGCTCCCTCCAGGGGCAGGAACGTCCCCCGCTCGATCTCTCGATTAGCCTCCTGCGGGTGGAACCTGATCGGCACGGTGACAAAAATCACTCCACCACTCACCAAAACTCGCTTCAGCTCTGCGATCGTCCTGCGGATAGTCTCCAGCCGGGCGTGGTGAATCACCTGGGTGGAGATGATGCCATCGAAAGCCGCCTCGCGAAATGGCAGGCGCATTCTCATATCTGCCCGGACTAAAACCGCGGAGAGTTTCTCGTCTTCGAGCCATTCTCGCGCCAGCCGCAAGCCGGTTGAGGCGCTATCCAGCCCGCACACCCAAAATCCAGCCTTGGTCAGGTGCACCACGTGCCTGCCCGTCCCGCATCCCAAGTCGAGCAACCTCTTGCACCCGTGCTGGACGTATATTTCAACCAGCTCGTCGAAGCGCGGGAAAGGCTCCTCGAGCACCCGCCCTTCGCGGCGATAAATTGCCTCCCACGGCAGAGATTCTGAATCCATAGGCGACTACTGTTCTTTTAACAGTCCTGTGGCAATGCTCAGAGCCGCTCCGGCGAGCAAGACCAGAATCCCGCCTTCCAGCCAGCGCCTTCGCTTGAGTGCCGCC
>DATEDC010000005.1:0-10632 GCA_035286585.1 Anaerolineales bacterium | reverse complement strand
ATCGCTGAACAGGTCACCGGTGCGCAGCTTCATCTCGGCCATCAGGCCGAGCTCGTAGGCCCGGCCCCACAGGCGCACCTCGCGCAAGAAGGCCTCGTTCATGATTTTCACCTCAGGCACCTGGGGCTTGTAACCCCTCGCCAGGGATTCGCGGGTGAGGAAATCCATGATGGCGGCGACGTCCAGGCCTTGCGGGCAGCGCGTGGTGCAGGTCTGGCAGCAGGCGCACAGCCAGGGGGTTTGAGCTCCCAGGGCGATGTCCTCCTGCCCGAGCTGGAGGGCGCGCATGATCTGGTTGGGCTGCCAGTCGAAGAACTCCGCCACCGGGCAGCCGGAGGTGCACTTAACGCACTGGTAGCACAGATAGACGTTCTCGCCGAGCTCGTCCTGAATGCGGCGGGCAAGCTCGGTTTTGAGGGTGATCGGGCTTTCCAGGTTTTGATGAAGGTTTTCCATGGGCGCCTCCTAGGCTATCACCTCAGCTTCCTGGGCTTTCACCACAGGACGGGGGTATAAGCCAGCGCCTTCGACGATGGGCTTGACCGCCTCTTCCCACTCGATCGCCATGATATGCACCCCGGCGACGCCCTCTATCTGGCGCAACCGCTGGATCAGCTCGATGCAAATTTGAATGCCCTCCCCCTGCCAGGCCCCCGCCCGGGCTTTTTTATCCTCCTTGGTGAGCTCGTCCTTGCCCTTTCCAGCCCAGGGAGCGCCGACGGCCTCCATGCGCTCGATGAGCTCATCCGGCACCAGGATGCCCGGGACGTTGTTCTTCATGTAGCGCGCCATGGCGGGGCTCTTGAGCGGACCAACCCCGGCCAGGATGTAGGTTTGCTTATGCACGCCCAGGTGGCGGACTTTCTCCATGAAGGCGGCGAAAGCGGGGACATCGTAGACGAGCTGGGTCTGGATGAAGCTCGCGCCAGCCTTGACCTTCTTAGCCAGGCGATAGGGGCGAAAGTCGATCGGATCGGCAAACGGGGCGGCTGCCGCGCCGATGAAGAAGCGCGGCTCCGGACCTTTAAAGGCGTCCCCGCACTGGAAGACGCGCTCATCGCGCATATCCGCCACCAGCTTCACCAGCTGAATCGAGTCGATATCGAACACGTTCTTGGCGGTGGGGTGGTTGCCGAAGGTCTGGTGATCGCCGGTCAGGCAGAGCAGGTTACGCATGCCCAATGCGTAAGCGCCGAGCAGGTCGGACTGGATCGCAAGGCGGTTGCGGTCCCGGCAGGTCATCTGGACGACCGGCTCCAGGCCGGCCTGGACGAGGATCGACCCGGCGCCGATGCTGGACATACGCACGATGGCGGTCTGGTTGTCGGTGATATTGACCGCGTCCACGTAGCCGCGCAGCAGGTCGGCTTTCTTGCGGATCACCTCGCCGTCGGCGCTTTGCGGCGGACCGAGCTCGCCGGTGACGGCGAAGTGACCAGCGCGCAGCACGCGCTCCAGGTTGGAGCCGGACAGGTATCCATTTTTACTCAGCGTGGCGGTCATGGCTCAGCCCTCCTGGTATGCGAGTCTCAAGTCTTCCCGGACGATCTTGCGCGGCCCGCCATCCCGGGAAGTCCGCCAGTTCTTGGGCGGCTGCAACTCCAGCAGCACGTGGAGCTTATCCATTTTGCTCAAGCGGTCGTAGATCAACTGCCAGGCGCAGGGCACGTCAGGGTTGATCTCGCAGTGCCCCGCTTCAGAGCCGCCGCAAGGGCCGTTGAGCAGCGATTTGGAACAGCGAGCGATGGGGCAGATGCCGCCGGTCAGGCCCAGGATGCAGTCCCCGCAGGCGGCGCAGCGCTCCGCCCAGACGCCCTGTTCGAGCGGCAAGCCCAGGAAGGAGGTGTTCAGCCCGGGCACCACCCAGCTATCGGGGAAGCGCTCGACAATTGCCTGGACGCCGATGCCGCATCCCAGGGAGAGGACCACATCCGCCTGCTTCACCTGTTCGCGGATCTGGTCCAGATACTCCCACTCGCACTGGCGCTGGACGGTAACCTCGCTGACTTGTTTGCTGTTTCCGTCCAGCTTGGTCGCCATGCGCAGCGAGGCAGCGGTGATGGCAGCTTCGCGCGAGCCGCCAGCAAAGCAAACGGTCACGCATGTGCCGCAGCCAACCACCAATACGTTGGCAGCATCCGCGATCAGGGTTTTGAGTTCATTAAGGGGTTTTTGTTCAGCGATGATCATGGACTACCTCCACTTTACAATTAAAATTCATCCACTTTGGGTCTCAGACAATGCAGCAGGATGGCGACATCGCGCGTATCGCCATCGGGGAGCATAAAGTAATCTTCAAAGGTGCAGCGCAACACGAAGCCCAGGTTTTGAAAGGCTTTGACCACCTTGGATTGGTCAGCCACGATCTCAGCCACCAGGGTGTGCAGGCCTTGGCGGCGGGCCAGCTCAATGAGGGTACTGAGCATACGGCTGCCCAGGCCGCGGCGGCGGAAATCCTTAGCCAGGAAGATGCGCACCTCTCCCAGGTGGCGCTTCGGCCCGCTGCGAAAATGCAGACTGGCTTGCCCGACGACGCGGTCCTTCACCAGGGCCAGCAAGGGCAGCACGCGGGAGTAATCCAGGTTCTGACACCAGGACCTGACCACCTGGGGGTCTTTCACATTGTCGCGCAGGTAACGCAGGTCCTCCTCGCTGATCGGGGAAAACAGCCCCAGGAGCTGTTCTTCGTCCTCGGGAGTCATCGGGCGCAGGAGCACGTTGACGCCGTCCTTGAGGGTGACAATATCACGGAATTTCTTCAGTTGGTCTGGTAACATGATCCACTTCCTGCTCTTCGGCGAGCGATTTGCGCAGCGGGTTGAGCCCCAGCGTTGCAATCAACTCGCTCATCTCTTTAGCCGCAGCCACAAACTGCCCCGCCATTGCGGAAGACATACAATACATTTGCACCCTCTCTGATTCTAATCCAATCTGCCCCAACAAGAAACGGGCACGCTCTACCCGGCGTCTGGCGTTTACATTACCTACCTGGTAATGGCAGTCGCCGGGCAGTCAACCTGCGACCATGACGCCGTCGACGCCGTCCTCCAGAGCTTGAAGGACCTGCAGCACGTTCAACTCACCGGTGCAGGGCAACTGGATAATCTTGATCTCAGGTGGGTACTGCATGCGCAGACCCCCCGCCATATCCGCCGCAGCGTAGGCGCAATGTTCGCACGCAAATGCAACGATCTGGAGAGAAGTTCCTACCATTTAGCAACTCACTTCCACATCCGAGTGGACCAACGACCTGACCTTGGCGGACATTTGGGCATCGGTGTAGTGCATTAACTGGATGGCTCCCGCGGGACATTCGGCGGTACACAGCCCACACCCGCGGCAGATGGTCGCTTCGATGGAGGCCGCGCCCATAATGCTGCCTGCGCCGGTCAGGCTGGCCTGGATGGCTGGCACGCCAAACGGGCAGATGCGCACACAGGTCAAACAGCCGGTGCATTTGGATTCGTCTACTACCGCCACCTGCCCACCCGTGGAGAGCGTCTCGTGGCTGAGCACCCGCGCGGCGCGCGCGGCCGCGGCCTGGGCCTGGATCATGCTCTCGTCCAGCAGCTTGGGGAAGTGCGCCATTCCAGCCATAAACACGCCGGCGGTGGCGAAGTCCACCGGGCGAAGCTTGACATGCGCCTCCAGGAAGAAGCCATCAGCATCTACGGGCACCTTAAATAGCGCCGCAAGTTGACGAGCATCCGGGGTGGGAACCACAGGCATACTCAGCACCAGTAAGTCGGGGTGTAACACGATCGGGCGTCGGAGAACAGGCTCCCAGGCGGACACGCGAATTGCGGACTGTTCAGATTCCGACTGGATCTCGACCTCTGGCTTGTGCGCTTCGTCATAGCGCACGAAGATCACACCGCGCTCACGAGCAGCCGTGTATAAACGTTCTTTGAAGCCATAAGCGCGTATATCCCGATAAAGGATGACGATCTCAGCCTCGGGTTTTAGCTGCTTGAGCGCCAGAGCGTTTTTCAGGGCCACAGTACAACAAATGCGGCTGCAGAACTTCTCGCCCGGCCCGACGCACTGGATCATGACCACCCGCTCGGGCAACCGGTCGCCAACGGAGTAGCCGGCAACAGGCCTGGTCTCTGAATCACTTGCCAGCAGGGCTTCGAAATCTTGTTGAGTCAAGATACGCGGGTCGCTGCCATAGCCATACTCAGGTCCGTGGTACTCCTGGGCTCCGCTTGCCAGGATGGTAACACCGTGTGAAACCTGGTTGCTCCGCCCGTCTGCATGCTGAATGGTGCTGGTGAAGTTACCAACGAAACCCTGGGTGGCGACAACCCGGCTGTCAAGATAGATGGTGACGTTCGGGTTGGTCATCGCGCTGTCGATCAACTGGTTGAGCACGAGCCGGGGATTCTGGGTACCTATCCGGCTATCGCCGGGAGGTGTGGTGTGGACGCGGCGCAGGTTTCCCCCCAGCTCAGCCCCTTTTTCTACCAGGACAACCGGGAAACCGCCATCCGCCAGGTAGAGTGCAGCAGTCATCCCGGCGGGCCCACCGCCCACAACCAGGGCTTTTTGACGGTTGGATACCTGGGCGACCGGTCGGGCACTCAATAGCGCGGCGCGAGCCACAGCCATGCGCACCAGGTCTTTCGCTTTTGTGGTTGCCGCTTCCCAATCATTGGAATGCACCCAGGAACACTGGTTACGGATATTTGCCATCTCGTACAGGTATGGGTTCAATCCGGCTGCCCGGACGCTCTCCTGGAACAGGGGCTGATGGGTGAGAGGCGAACAGCTTGCCACGACCACCCGGTTCAGGTTGTGCTCTCCTATACTTTGGGTAATTGCGCTGATCGAGTCCTGAGAGCAGGCATAGAGCATGTCTTCTGCATGGACCACGTTCGGCAAGGTTCGGGCATATGCGCTCACCGCGGGCACATCCAGGAAGCCGCCAATGTTCGAACCACAGTGGCAGACGAACACTCCTATCCGGGGCGCCTCTGCCGAGACATCCCGCTCCCTGGGATACTCTCTCTGGCAAGTCAGCGACCAGCGTGCCCTCCCCAGCAGACGAGCACAGGCAGCGGCAGCGCCGCTGGCTTCTACAATCGACTCGGGGATATCCTTCGGTTCACGAAACGGGCCGACCGCGTATATTCCAGGTCGGCTGGTCTCCAGCGGGTCGAATTGCGCCGTGTGGCAGAATCCATATCCGTCAAGCTGAATACCCAGTCGGCGTCCCAGGTCGCGAACAGAAGCGGATATTTCCATTCCGACCGAGAGCACGACCAAATCAAACGTTTCACAGCGATGCTCGCCGATTTCGTCCCAATATTCTACGATCAGATCGCGGGTATGGGGAACTTCGCGCAGGGCGCTCACCCGGCAGCGAGTATATTTAACGCCGTACTGGTCACGGGCACGCTCAAAATAACCCCAATATCCCTTAGAAAAGGCGCGCATCTCCATCATGAAGATGTGAACCTCCAGGTTGGGGTTGTGCTCTTTGGCAATGATGGCCTCTTTAGTGGCGTACATGCAGCATACGGCCGAACAATAGTCATGGTTCCGATCGCGACTGCCCACACATTGCAGAAAAGCGATCCGCTGCGGGGCCTTGCGGTCGGAAGGTCTATGGAGATGACCCATGGTTGGGCCAGAAGCCGAGAGCAGGCGCTCTAATTGCAACGCGGTGATGACATTGGGATAGCGCCCAAAGCCCAATTCCTGGGAAAGTTCGGCCTGGTAAACCTGGTAGCCGGGCGCCAGGATCACCGCGCCCACCTGGACCTGCTTTTCACCCTCGAGCATGGCATGATCAATGGCATTCGTCCCGCAGGCGTACACGCAGGCAAGGCACTCCGCACAGATACCACACTGCAGACAACGCAAGGCCTCCTGGCGGGCCTGGTGCTCGGTGAGCCCAAGCACGACTTCTCGGAAACCGGTCACGCGCTCGCCCATAGACAACAAGGCCGGCTCAGCTCTGGGGATAGTTCGCACCTCTCCGCTGGCGACCTTTGCGGCCACTTGCTCGCGAGTGTACTTCGCTACCAGTTGGTGGGAAGAGTCGGAGGGGCGAGGTGACTCGGCTTGCAGATAGCTGTGGATCGATCCGGCCACCCGGTGTCCGAGGGCGACGGCATCGATAATGTAACTGGCGCCCGTCTTGCGCCCGCCAACCACGAACAGGCCGTGGATTTCGCTCGCCAGCGTATTCGGGTCACAGGTCAAGTCGGTAAAAGGCGGCTTGAGATAGGTCAGGTCGGAGAACTGGCCTACCGTCTCGATGACGGTGTCCACTTCGAGGGAGAATTCGCTGCCGGGGACAGTCTTCGGGCGGCGGCGGCCGCTTTCATCGGTCGTCATGCCTTTGCCGCTCTCGGCAAGCTCAATGCCGATTACCTTCCCGTTGTGGGCCAGCACCCGGGTGGGGACTTTACGTTCGAGCAAGTGAATCCCTTCCGCCTCGGCGGAGTCCATCTCCCATTGGTAAGCCGGCAGCTCTCCTCGAGGTCGATCTAAAACCAGATATACTTTCTCAGCGCCCAGCCGGCGGGCGACGGCGGCGGAATCCAGTGCGGTGATGCCACCACCAATCACAGCTACGTGATTCCCGATGGTGATGGGTTCGCCCAAATTAATCTTGCGTAAAAAGGTCGCCGCGGAAATAACACCCTCTGCCTGCTCGCCCTCGATTCCCAGCGATTGACTCTGCGTGGAAATCCCCGTCGCCAGGCAGACCGCGGCGTAACCCTGTTCGAGCAAGATAGTGGGGTCTTGGATCGGAGCATTGGTCTTGAGAACGACGCCCAGCGCCAGGATATCGTCGATATCCTGCTGGAGAACTCCCTTCGGCAGCCGGTGCGCCGGGATACCCACACGCATCATGCCGCCGGCTACCGGCAGGGCCTCATAGAGGGTAACTCCATAGCCCATCTTTACCAGATCGTGCGCTGCGGTCAACCCGGCGGGACCGGCCCCTACAACGGCAACCCACTCTGGTCGGGTGCGCGGCACCGGCTCCACGCAATCGCGCCCATAAGCCAGGGCATAATCCACCACGAATCGCTTGAGAGCCATGATCCCCACCGGTTGGTCGACCATGGCACGGGTGCAACTATTCTCACAAGGGTGATGGCAGGTGCGCCCGCAGACGCTGGGGAAGGGATTGTCCTCCTTAATCACTCGTAAGGCTTCGCGATAGCGCCCCTGGGCGATCAAGGCTATATATCCCTGGGCGCGCTGGCCTGCTGGGCATGCATCCCTGCACGGGGCGGTGCCCAGCTTTTCGATGGCGAAAGCTGCCGGAACGGCCTGGGAATACAGACGGTAGGCGGCCTTACGCTCCTTGAGTCCTGCCTCGTAAGGATCGGGTAAAACCACCGGACACACGGTGGCACAGTCGCCACAGCCGACGCATTTTGCCGTATCAATGTATCGTGGTCTTTGGCGCAACGAAACGACGAAGTTGCCAGCCTCTCCTTGCAGGTCGATCAGCTCAGTATTGGTGAGAATTTCGATGTTGAGGTGGCGACCGACTTCCACCAGGCGAGGGCTGATATTGCACATCGCGCAGTCATTGGTGGGGAAGGTCTTGTCCAACTGCGCCATGTGCCCCCCGATCGCCGAGTTTTTCTCTACCAGGTAGACCTTAAAACCCTGGTCAGCCAGATCAAGAGCCGCCTGCATTCCGGCAATGCCGCCGCCAACCACCATCACCGCGCCGATAAGTGGAGGTTTGGGGCTGCTATCGAGAGGCGCTCTTTCTGAATATGCCATGATCACGAAACTTTCCTGAGTGTACCTGTCTAAGCTTTGCAATCCGAAAACAAATCTCCGCGATCAGTAACCATCGCCCACAAACGCCTCGGCTCGGCGTTTCATTTCAGGCGTCTGTAAAGTACGCGGGATAACTACCGCGAAACGCGTGCCGGTAACACCGCTCTCACCAGCCAGGTTTTCTACCAGGATTCGACCTTCGTGAGCCTCCATAATTTTTTTGGCTATCGAAAGGCCCAGACCTGCCCCTGGGATTTCACCCACACTGCTGGCGCGGTAAAAATCCGTGAAAATGTGGGGAAGGTCTTCCTCAGCTATGCCAGGACCTTCATCCTCGACCTCGAAAATGAGCGCATCGGGCGCGTAGCGGGCGCGGAAGGTCACTGTGCTCCCAGCGGGCGAAAACTTGATGGCGTTGTTCAAAAGATTGGTAAACACCTGGCGCATGCGTCTCCGGGCGCCCACGATGGGCTCAAATTTGGGCGGTGGCTCGACCTTGATCTTGATACTTTTTTCCGCTGCTGCCAGACGCACGTCTTCGATGGACTCGGTGCCCACCTCTCCGGGGTCGAACCATTCGAAATCCGCCTGAATCTGTTCGGGCCGCAGGCGGGCCAGGTCCACCACGTCACTGATCAGCGCGTTCAGGTCGGTCACCCGCAGGATGCTACGATGCAACATGCGTTCCTGCTTGGGGGTAAGTTCCCCGGCATAGCCAGCGTGCATGGCTTGCAAGTAGTTCTCTATGGCAGCCAGCGGGGCGCGCAGCTCGTGTGAGACTATGGAAAGGAAATAGGTGAGCGTGTGGGTAGCGTTGCGGTAGCGGTCGGCTATCAAGGAGGCGATATTTTCCATCACTTTGTGGCCTGCCGTGGGGTGGGCTTGAAAATATGCTTTCAAAGATTCTCCATCGATAGCGATTACCCGCGTCGGTTCCAGGCAGACGACTGAGGTGGAATAGATGTATGGGCTGGTCAGGACTGAGAATCCGGCGATCTTGCCAGGACCGACATAACCAATGGTGGCATTCCGGGGCGTGGAATGCCGACCAATTTGGATCCTCTTCTCCAGGGCGGCTTTGCCTCGCTCGATAACGTACAGAGTCTCCGCAGGCTTGCTCTCCACCAGTATCGTTTCACCCTCCTGGTAAGTTTCCTCGCGGCAAAACTCTGCGATTGCGAGCAGGTCGTCTGCCAAAAGATTGCCAAGAATTTCAGCCTGACTTAATCGTTCGGCGATAAGCAATCTAGCTGAGCTCTGTTTATTCAACGGAGAGGTCATACGGTTATCTTTCCGCTTGTTTTGAAGCGCCCGTGGCAATCAATCTCGCGACGCGTTGGATCAGGTCGGCCGGTCTGGCGGGTTTTTGAATGTAATCCTGGACATCCATGGTCATACCCGTTTCCAGTTCGTAGCGGCGGCGGCTGGCGTCTTCGATAACGGTGGTAAGGATCATGATGGGAACTTTGGCAAAGCGAGGGTTGTTGCGCATTTCGCGGATTACTCCCCATCCATCCATGCGAGGCATCAGCAGGTCCAGGATCAATACGTCCGGCAATTCCTCCTGGAGCAATTCCATGCATTTTTTACCGTCCCGCGCAGTAGCCAAGCGATACGACTGCGTTTCCAGGATAGTCAGTATGCCTTCCAAGATATCAGGGTCGTCATCCACAATCAGGATATAAGGTTGTTTTTCCACAAAACCCTCCCTTTGCGATTTTAAGCATCCGAAGCAGCACTCGAAGCACTGGAAGCAGCCTGAGCAGGGGTAAGTTTTGCCTCTGCGCTTGATTCAGGCTTTTCCTGGTGCGTATTGCCTAATGGATTAGGTCCCATTCTTCTGATCTCTTCAGTCAATTCGGCTGCTGACCAGGCAAACTGGCCGCCCATCGCCGAAGATACATTGATCATCTGGATACGCCGGCCCTGCAGGCCAATGGCTTCCAGCAGCTTCCTTGCATATTCAACTCGCCTGCGGGCGTTGAGATTACCTTCCAGGTAATGACAATCTCCTTCCAGTCAACCCGCCACCATCACGCCATCGGCGCCGTCCTCGAAGGCGCGCAGCACGTAGAGCACGTCCAGCTTGCCGGTGCAGGGCAATTCGATGACTTTGATGGCGGTCGGGTATTCCAAGCGCATCGAGCCGGCCAGGTCGGCGGCTGCGTAGGCGCAGTAATGACAGCAAAAGGCGACGATCTCGGGGTTGAAACTCTCGGTGGTCATGGCTGCTCCTATGGGTTCACCCGTACTTGCTCCAGGGGAATAAATCCGCTGCCGGCTGGCTGCTCTGCGAACAGCGCATCCAGCTTGTTGAACATTTGGGCGTCGGTGTAATGCAGCAATTGGATTGCCTGGGCAGGGCACTCAGAAGCGCAGGTGCCGCAACCATGGCATATAGCGGGCTCAATATAGGCCGCGCCGAGGATGTTCCCGGCGCCGGCGTACTCGCGGCTGACAACCGGCACATCAAATGGACAGATGCGCACACAGGTCAGGCAGCCAACGCACTTGAGCGGATCCACCTGGGCGACGCGTGCATTGGTGAACATGGTCGCTTGAGAGAGGATGCTGGCGGCGCGCGAGGCGGCTGCCTGGGCCTGGGCGATGGTCTCATCCAGGAACTTGGGGTAGTGCGCCATGCCCGCCATGAAGACGCCCTCGGCGGCGAAGTCCACCGGGCGCAGTTTCACGTGGGCTTCCAGGAAGAACCCATCCATATCGATGGAGAGTTTCAGGCGGCTGGCAAGCTCGCGGGTCCCGCGAGAGGCGACAACCGGCGTACTGAGCACCAGCAGGTCAGGTCCCAGGGCGACCTCGCGACCCAGCACCGGCTCCCAAACTCGCACCTGGAGCGCGGGTCGGTCGGACCCT
>DATEDC010000004.1:0-4808 GCA_035286585.1 Anaerolineales bacterium | reverse complement strand
AACTGATAATATTTGTCCATATATACATTGGAGGTGAAACATGTCTGCCCAAAAGGTTCGAGTGGCGGTTAATGGCTACGGTGTGATCGGCAATCGCATGCGTCGCTTGAGGGACATCGCTGGCGAATATGGCCGGCCGTGGTGGAAGAAATGGACTGGCTCAATTGCAGAGCTGACGGATGTCTCGCTGGAGTGGTATCGCCAATATTGATGGCTCTGCCCTAGGTGAAGGTGCGATGAAAGTCCGCTCGTGGTATGGGCTCAGCGGCGAAATCGAGGTAGAGAACGAGCTCTGGCACCTGGTCAAAATTGGCCAAGTGGCTTTGAACCACCCCCCGGTTATTAACTTGCTCCTACGCCGGGGTCTACCCCGTGAAGATCGTCTTCGCCTGAGTTACCTGCACGAGTTTGGGCACTTTCAAACACTTCCCTTCTCCCTGGCTCCCGTGCTTTGGATGTTGTGGTCTGGGCGCATGCAGCAACGTTCATTTCTCGGCTGGTTGGCCTGGCTGATCAAGGTCGTCGTGGCTCATGAAGCCGTCTGGGAATTGATGTCCGAAGGGTATGTGATTGCCCGCGACAGCACGGCTTACCGCGAGACGTATCGAAGGACACCCAACCCTCTCCTGCCTGCTTTCTGGGTCGCCATGAGCGGGGTGGGAGGCATGCTGACCGCGTGTTTATTGCGCTCGAGAGATTAACGCTCTGAATAATTGTGGAGGTTCCGAAACCAGAGCGTGCTCTCGAAGCCAGCCAACGGCAAAAGCAACCTGCCGCTCACCCGAGCAGATCTTTATACCTAGGCTGGCGGGCTGCACTGGCGACAGGCGGGCAACAGAATGGACAATGGCTGCTATCGTTCAAAGACTGACCCAGTTCGTTAGGCTCAAATTACCCTGGAAGACAAAAAGCGTAGATATCTGCCCAATCTGCAGCGAGGTCATCGCAGGTGAGGGAGTGAAGCGCTACGGAAAACGCTTCTGCCGGAGCTGGCACGCCGACTTCTATCGCCCCCCGCCGCCATGGTGGCGGCGACTGCGCTGGCCAGATGATGACGATGGCGGAGGCGGCGGGGGCTGCTGTGGCTGAAAGAAAACGCCGCGGAGACCGGGTAGAACCTGTGAATACGCCAAACTGCGTATACTCGAACACGCCGAATGACGCTCACGCCCTTCCCTGGTTTGCTATAAAATCGAAATCACATAGAAAAGGAGAGAAACCTGGAAGACCATAATACATCTGGGCTAATGACACTGCCGGCAATGATCATAATGCTGCTCACACCGGGCACGGCGGCTGCCACTAGACGAAAAGGATATGCCAATGGACGAAAACTGTTACGTTGAACCTATACAAAAAAACGCAACCGCTGAGGAGCGCCAAAAGATCGAAAAGGCACTTTTTGTGGTATGGGGGATGGGCTGCCCCAACTGCGCGGCGCGCGTTCGAAACAGCTTGCTCTTATTAAACGGAGTGGTAAACGCTTACGTGGACCATACTGCTGGCGTCGCTGGAGTAATCTATAACCCGGAGCTGGCTACGGTGGAGATGCTGATCTCGGCGATAGCTCGCGCCGGAAACGATGGGCGGCACGAATATGGCGCTCGATTGTTAAGCTAGGAGATGCTGCAAGTATGGTTGGAGGCGGCTTAATGCTGATTTTCACTAAATTCGAGGCATAGGGTGAGAACAAGATATGAGCAAAAAGGTTAAATCTAAAAGGGTCAGCGGGAAAAAAGCCCCCCAGGACACGCCGTTGGTGGTTTACCTGTGGATTGTCGGTCTTGGGTTGATGGGTTATCTTGTTGTAGGAGAGATCATGCTTGGAGCGAATCCCCACCCATTGCACTGGGTATCCGGAATTGTGGGTGCGGTGGTTGGTTATTTCGTCGGTTGGCTATGGTACCGCAAGCGGGGTGACGTATTTTAAGCCAGCTATGTCAGGAGAAATTGTCCGTAGGGATTGCCGCGAATGAAATCGCCTCCTGTAAAAATCTTGACGACTTGAAACGGATGGTTACGGACAGATGGTCGCTTCTTACAGATTGAAATGAGAAATATCACTTGAGGATTGTGACAAAAATCATAAGCGAAAATGCTTATCGCTTTCACGCCAATTTGCGCTGTTTTTAAGCTGAGTAGTCAGATAAGATAACTTGGGATCAAACTAAACGATCATCAAACTTATCTCTAAATAGGAGCATACGATGTCAACCCAAACGTGGGAAAGAAATATCACTATCACGGACTCGCCGGTAGCAAGCGCTTTGTTCAGCGACACCCGCTGGGCCTGGCTCTGGCTGATCGTCCGCATCTACGTAGGCTATACCTGGCTGACCTCCGGCTGGGGCAAGCTCAGCAACCCGGCCTGGGTACAGAGCGGAGAAGCTTTAAAGGGATTCTGGTCGCGAGCGGTGGCTATCCCTGAAGCCCCTACCCGGCCGCTGATCGCTTTCGACTGGTATCGCGCCTTTCTCCAGTCTTTGCTCGACAGCGGCAGCTACACCTGGTTTGCCAAACTGATCGTGGCGGGCGAGATCCTGATCGGCTTGGCCCTGATCCTTGGAGCGTTTGCTGGCATCGCCGCTGTTTTCGGGGCTTTCATGAACTGGAACTTTATGATGGCAGGAACGGCCAGCATCAATCCGGTTTTATTTTTCCTGGCAGTCCTGGTGATCTTGGCCTGGAAGACCGCTGGCTGGTGGGGTTTGGATCGTTGGCTGCTGCCCCTCCTTGGGACTCCATGGCAACCAGGCAGGCTGCTGGGTGACGCTGCCCTTCCGGCGGACCACGAATGCGCCTGCGGCGATGACTGCCGCTGCGTGCCGGCTATGGCTTGAACAGGGAAAAATCTTCTCATTCCTTGGTGGAAAACCAGATTCAACTGTAGCTACAGTCTCTCTCTCAGCCTCCCGAAGTGCTAAAGCCTGCGGGAGGCTTTCTGATCTCAATCCTCAATAAGCCAAATTGCTATGGAGAGGACGCGCCATTTAGCGCTTTCCTGCACAAATCATCCAGCGTACACTTGGATAAAACCGTGGATGAAAGGATCACCAAGAATGGGAAAATCTACGCGCGCTTCTCGCAAACTCGCCCGTCAGCGCCAAAAAAGGGCTCGCTCTTTGATATTTGCGGGCATCGTCCTGGCTGTTCTCGGGCTGGCTGGCTACCTGCTCAAGCCGGTGCTCTTCCGCACGCCCCCGCCGCCCATGGCAGGGAAGGTCATCGACATCGCCGCGGACATGGCCGGCTTCAGCTTAAATGAGATCCGCCTTAAGGTCGGCCAGCCGGTGACCATCCGCCTGGAGAGCCTGGACAACCAGCATCACACCGACGGGGGCGGCAAACACCAGTTCGCCGTGGACGAGCTGGGGGTCGACATCATCGCCCAGCCCCTGAGCACCAACTATACCACCTTCACCCCCGATACACCCGGTACGTATACCTTCTATTGCGACATCTGCTGCGGCGGGCGAGCCAACCCCACCATGAACGGCACTCTGATCGTGGAAAGCTAAGCCATGAGCGCTCAGACCGTGCACCGCATTGCGGTCTTCTCCCTTCTGGGAGTGCTGGCTTTGGGAGCCCTGGCTTTAACCGGCCTGTGGCACCCCAGCGCGCCCAGCGAAGCCATGCAGGTCTACCTGCCCCGCATCACTCTGCCAACGGTGATCACGGCTGCCGCGGTGGATGGCATAAACCCGTGCGCCTTCACCGTGCTACTGCTCTTCATCACCGCCCTGCTGGCCACCCTGCAGTCAGGCGACGCCCCGGGGGGCGCGGTTTCCAGGGATGGACTGTCCGTCAGCGCCGTGCGCCTGCGTCTGATCGGTATGGGTTCGATCTACATCGCTGCTATCTTCCTCACTTACCTTTCCCTGGGGGTGGGATTGCTCAAATCGATGGACTTCTTCACCCGCCAACACGCCCCGGCTCGTCTTGGAGCGCTCCTGGCCATCCTGTTCGGGCTGTGGATGCTCAAGGACTACTTCCTGCCCGAGGTAGGCTGGCGCTTGCAAGCGCCGGGAGCGGTAGGGAGCCTCGCCCGCCAGGCAGCAAAAAAAGCCACTATCCCGGCTCTCATCGTCGGCGGGTTTTTGATAGGGTTGTGCACCGTGCCGTGCAGCGGAGCCGTCTACCTGGCCGTGCTCAGCCTGCTGGCTTTGCAGCCTTCCGCGCTGCTGGGTTATGCTTACTTGGTGCTTTACAACCTGGTCTTCGTCCTGCCCCTGGTGGTCATCCTGGTGGCTGCATCAGCCAGGCCTGCCCTCAACCGGCTGGCGCACTGGAACCTGCACCACAAGGAGTGGGTGCGGTTAGCCCTGGGCAGTGGAGTGGTGGCTATGGGGTTGGTCATCCTGGCCACAGTATGAAAAGAGGGCTTACCCGCAATTTGCAGTTGAGCGGATTGGGTCTGCTCTCCGTGGCCGTGGTGTTGATAGCGTTCAGCGAGCTGCGCCGCCCACCCTCTCCGGGCGCCCTCGCCTCCACGGTAACGGAAACGCCCTTGGCGAGCGATCCAAAGCCTGTGGTCGCTTTTCCACCTCTGATCAACTACGCGCCAGTCGCCGATATCCCTCGGTTAGCTCAACTTCGCACTGAGATCCCCCAGCGGACCACCTACGACATAAAGAAATACACGGTACAGGCTGGAGATTCCGCCTGGTCCATCGCTCAGCAGTTTGGCCTGCGCCCAGAAACCATCCTGTGGGGCAATAACTGGATCAGCGCCGAAGCAGGCAGCCTGCAGATCGGCACAGTGCTCAACATCCTGCCGGTGGACGGGGTGCTGCATATCGTCGCCGAAG
>DATEDC010000003.1:0-6244 GCA_035286585.1 Anaerolineales bacterium | reverse complement strand
TGATCGGGCTGCATGATCATCACCGTCCAGCGCCAGTTACCCGGGTTGGTGATGTCGAACTCGCCCCCTTCGGCCCACCACAGGCCTTCCAGAGCCATAATGGTGTAATCGATGGGGTTCTCCTTGCTCAACTTCGAGGCGAATTTCAGCGTGTAGGCGATGCCGTAGAGCGCCATCATCGCCTGCTGGAAGGCGGGGGATGTGCCGGGTGATTGTCCGGGTTCGATCTCGCCATCGACCATAGCGAATTGGAATTCCGGAACCTCCACCACTTCTACTTTTTTAGCCGACGGCAGGTACAGGTGTTTGAATTGCTTGCGTAAATCCAGCTTTTCCATGAAAATCTCTCTTGAAAATGTAGAACAAGTTTCAACTTGTCATTTGTTGCATTTCCATTATTGACGGTGAGCTTCTGCTCATCTAAAATTCTTTAAGTGTTTTGTCCCAGCCGCTTTTCGAGCCCTGCAAAAGACGAGAGCCGTACCCTTTTCTTTTCCCCCTGCCCACCACCCACAGGCAGTGGATGACCAGGTAGCCGGGCGCCTGCACCGCTCGCCAGGCGTGCTCGCCAGGGATATACTCGATGAAAGCCACGTCCCTGCCGCCGGTTTCGTGGAGGATTTTGATCTTCAGCCCTTCCGCAAAGCGCCTCTCCAGCCAGCCCCGCTTTTGGCGGTAGCCGGCTGATTTGCGCTTGCTCATGTAGCAGAAGAATCCGTGCTGGTCTACGTTGCTGGCATCGATATCGAGAATTTGATAGTCTGCGTGCATAGCTAATCCTGTACCTATCTCAAATTATGGCATAGATATGTACTTAACGCAAAGTCGCCAAGGTGCGGAGACGCGAAGAAATTTTTGGATCTCATTGGATCTCAGCGAATTCAGTGTTTTCAGCGCTTCAGTGGTTTAGGTTGTTGACAGCTAGAGCTTAAGCAGGCAAAATTAATACCTGTAGCTCAGTCGTCCTACTAAGTTGTGAGCGGCTTCCGGGCGATGCAAAAGGGCGAACTTCAAAGACATGAAGACATTCGGTAACAATCAATCCAGATCATGAACATCGTTCACGCTAAGGATTCTTCGTGTCTGACCTGAAAATAAAATCAATTATTCTTGGTGTCTCCGTGCCTTTGTGGTGAATTTTCATCCTTGGTGATGTAATTGGTTCATGGCAACTTCGTAATTCAAATCAATTGGAGATGATTATGCAACAGACAGCGGACGTCATCATTATCGGCGGCGGTATTCACGGCGCCAGCCTGGCGTTTCACCTCTCACAGCGCGGCTTGAAAATCCTGGTGTTGGAGAAAAAATTTCTCACCGCAGGGGCGACCGGGCGCTCAAGCGGGTTGGTGCGCATGCACTACGACCTGGAACCGGAATCGCGCTTGGCCTGGGTTTCTTTCCAGTATTTCAGGAACTGGAAGGAAAAAGTGGGCGGCGACTGCGGCTTTACCCGCACCGGCTTTCTCTATTTCACCCACCCGGAGTACGTGGAGTCGTTAATAGCCAACGTCCTCATGCACCAGCGCATCGGCATCCCCAGCCTGCTGGTCAGCGCAGAGGACGTAAAGCGGTTGGCGCCGGCATTTGCTACCCACGATTTCGAGATGGCAGCTTACGAGCCCGAGTCGGGTTATGCCGATCCGTGCGCGTCAACGAATGGGTTCATCGCAGCCGCCCGCCAGCGGGGAGCGCAGGTAGTGCAGGACTGCGCGGTGACGGGTATTTTGACCGCCGGCGGGCGGGTGGTGGGCGTCGAGACAACCCGGGGTGAGTTCTCCGCTCCTCTGCTGATCAATGCCGCCGGCGCCTGGGCTGCGGGAGTGGCCCGCCTGGCGGGTTTGGAAATCCCCGTGGATACCTGGCGGCACGACATCATGTACATCAAGCGACCGGTGGAGATCGGACCTTCGCATCCCACCGTGATCGACGACGCCAACTCGATGTATTTCCGCCCCGAGAGCGGTGGGCTGACCCTGGTGGGTCTCGAAGACAACAACCCGCTGGGCGAATCGCCCGAGGGCTACACCGACCGCTCCCAGCCGGGGTTTGTCGAGCGTGCTGTCGAGCGCATCTGCCAGCGCATCCCGCTCATGGAGAAAGGTTCCCTGCAGAGCAGCCACGGCGGCTACGACGGCATCACCCCCGACCAGCGCGCCATCCTCGGCCCGGCTGGCCCGGACGGGTTCTACCTGGTGTGCGGCTTCAGCGGCACGGGGTTCAAAATCGCGCCCGCTGTGGGGGCGTGCATGGCCGAGTGGATCCTGGATGGTCGGCCGGCTACGGTAGATGTGACCGCCTTCGCCTTGGAGCGTTTCGCCTCGGGCGAGAAGCTGGTCGGGGACCACGCCTATAAAGATATCTGGCACTGAAGACGGGCAGCGCTAACGTGATCCTCACCTTTCTCGGAACTGCGGCTGCGAACGCCTACCCCGAAGCATTCTGCCGCTGCGCCAACTGCGAGCGGGCGCGTCAGCTCGGCGGCCCGAGCCTGCGGAAGCGCTCCTCCGCCCTGATCGACGACGAATTGCTGATCGACCTCGGCCCAGACATCATGACCGCCGCCTCCCAGCACTCCCGTCCCCTGACCCGGGTGCGTTTCTGCCTGCAGACGCACGCTCACGCCGACCACCTGGACCCCTCCCATTTTCTCTCGCGCAGCCCGGCATACGGGGTGGTCGGTGCACCCCGCCTGCACTTCTACGCCTCGCCCGTCACGCTGCGGCTGGCGGCGCAATTGCTGGAGAGAGACTGCGCCCCTGCCAGTTTTCTGGATCCCGAGGTTGGCGAACGCCTGAACTTGCAGTTACACCCTGTTGAGCCCGGACAGTCTTTCATCGTCGGTCGCTACCGGGTGACTGCCTTCCCGGCCAGTCACGACCCCGGCGTGGCGCCGCTGCTGTATGCCATCCAGGCTGACGGGCGCTGTATTTTCTACGGCACCGATACCGCCAGCCTGGCGGAGAAGACCTGGCGGGCTTTCCACCGCCAGAAACTCCAGTTTAACCTGGTGATCCTGGACCACACTTATGGTCCACAGCAGAGCGGAAGCGATCACCTGAACGCCTGGCAGCTCATTGAACACGCCAGGCGCATGCGCGAGGAGGGTTTGTTGGCTGAAAACGGGCGGGTCTTTGCCACGCATATCGCCCACGAAGGCAACCCCGCTTACCCTGAGCTGGCTGAATTCGCCGCCGGGCACGGCTACGAGATCGCTTACGATGGTTTAAGCCTGTAAAAAATGTCCCCAAACCAAAATTTCGCCACTATCTCTGAAGCTTTTTCCCGCACGGCTGATAACTACGACCTCTTCGCGCAGGATCACCCAAACCAAACCCGGATGCGCCTCAAAGCCTGCGCACACCCCATGAGGTACCTGGAACCTGGTGGACGTATCCTCGAGCTCAACGCTGGCACAGGGATCGACGCCGTCTATCTTGCCCAACAGGGCTTTTACGTCCATGCCACCGACATTTCCCCGGGGATGCTGCGTCGCCTGCTGGATAAAGTACAGGCCCTGAATCTGGGTGATCGCATCACCGCTCAGGCGTGTTCCTTCACCGACCTGGATCAAATATCCGGCGCTCCGTACGACGCCGTTTTCTCGAACCTGGGCGGACTCAACTGCGTTCCTGACCTCAGCCCGGTGATTGGCGGGTTGCCGCACGTTCTACGGCCAGGTGGTTTGATAACCTGGGTGCTCATGCCACCCATCTGCTTGTGGGAGCTGGTTATGTTGTTCACAGGCAGGTTTCGCTTTGCCTTGCGCCGTCTTCAGCCTGGTGGAACGCGCACTCATCTGGAAGGCCTGTACTTTACCGTCTACTACTACTCGCCAAAGCAGGTGGCAAATGCCTTTGGCCCGAGCTATCGCCTGCTGGAGATTGAGGGTTTGTCGGTCATTACACCCCCGGCTGAAAGTAAAAACCTGGCTAAGCGCCATCCACGTCTGTATAATACACTGGCCTGGCTGGATGATCGTCTATCGCCCAGGTGGCCCTGGTGGGGATGGGGTGATTTTTTCGTCACCTCACTCCGCTATGAGCCACGAAAAAGGACCTGGCATTGAGTTTCCCTAACTATCCTGGGAAGCACGAGGATCGTTCTGTCCTGACCGCTCAGGACATCGTGAATTACCGCGCAAAACTGGGACGTCTGCCCGCTGTCCCTGGGCTAGGTGGGGTGCTGCTTTGTTTGCAAAAAGGCTTACCGGAGCGCCGCTGGGTCCGCCGGCGCAACCCATATCAGCGCGCGGGCAGGTTGATCGGCGATTTGTACCTGATGAAGAAAAGCCGTGGAAAAACAGCCGTGCTCACCAACTTCGGTATCGGTGCGCCGCTTGTGGCCTCCCTGGCGGAAGAATTGATAGCTCTCGGGGCGAAGCGCCTGGTTTCCATGGCCTGGGCAGGAGGGCTCCAGCCTGACCTGAGACCTGCCGACATCATCGTTTGCAACCGCGCCATCCGTGATGAAGGTGTCTCGCACCATTATCTCCCCTCCTCGAAGTACGTCGAGGCCAGCCCGGAGCTGGTGCAGGAGCTGATAGCCACCCTGGAAAGTCGTGGTCTCGCCTGTTCAGTGGGCACAACCTGGACAACGGACGCTCCCTACCGTGAAACAGAGGCGGAAATTCGCCAGTATCAAGCGGAGGGTGTCAAGACGGTGGAAATGGAATCGGCTGCTCTCTTTGCCGTTGGTCAAAGAAGAGGCGTCCAAACCGCCTCCGTGCTGGTAGTTGGCGACAGCCTGGCCGAATTGCGCTGGCAAGCCCCAATCGACGTTGATCCCATCGAACGCGCTTTGGAAGCGGTATATGATGCTGTTCTTGAAGTGTTGAGCTAAAGCCAGGAGACTTTGTCTTCTGCAGCTAAAATTCTCATAGGAGCAGGTATGAACCTCGACCGTCAAAGATTACGCCAGGAAATCCACGCTCTTTATCGCCTGGAGCATGAGGCGATGGGGGAACGCGGCACATTGGAGCGCCTGGAGCGTGCTCGCCAGTGGAATTTGGCGCCAACCCTCGCGGCGGGTGGTGTGCTGGTTTTCCCTCACGCGGGCGTCTTGGATTGCGGTCACCAGATCGCGGCGGTGGTGCACGACTGCCTGGATAGCGGCGCTGATCGTGTGATCGTTGTCAGCGTTCTGCACGCCTTTAGCGATGAAATGGAGCAGGCTCGCATCCGGGTGGCGGCAGGCGAAGACCCCTCCCAATTTCCGTTTTGGGGTATCCAGGGCCCGGGAATCCCGGGTCGCGAGGAGTGGCGCCATGACCACGTACTGATCAGCTTCCGCCACTTCTGGGCTGCCGAGACCAAACGCCGGGGCGTCCAAGGACCGCAGGTCATCGAGCGCTATCCTTACCTGGCGGGCGGTAAGCCTGAGCGATTGCCGGGCATCGATGAGCTCGCCCGCCTGGCAGAGGATGCTGTGGTGGTCTCTACCGCGGATGCCTTTCATCATGGGTTGGGCTACGGCGACCCGCCTGAAAAGTCGCTCCACCCCGAGGAGGGCGGACTTGACCTGGCTCGCCGGACAATCCAGGCAGGGATGGAAATCCTGGCTCGGGGGGATTATTGGGGCTACAACCAGCACTGTGTAAGCGCCAAGAGCGATGCGCGTGACGCCGGGCAGGTCTTTCGCTATCTGCGCGGCCCGATGCGGGGTCGTATCCTGGACCTGACCTATAGCGACGCCTCGGAGCTATATCACCAGCCCAAGCCGACCTGGGTAGCTGCCGCATTGATGGAGTGGCAGCTTGAAGCGTAGCTCGCATTGCTTTATCAGGCGCGTCATATGCATCCGCGCTGCCGCCCGCCTCGCTGATGCGCCAATCCTCAGCCAGAGTTGGCAATTTTAAATCATGGGAGGGAGCAACGTGAATACACAAAAGGATGACCGTATTTTCCTCGCCACGCGCCTGGTCGCTGCGCTCGTCGTGCCTGTGCTGGTCCTGGCTTTTATTATCCTTTACTTTTCCCCCGGGCTTTCCGGGCAGCGTTTCGCCTGGGAAATTCAACCCAGCATGACCGCCAGGTTCATGGGGGCAGGCTATCTGGGCGGCGCCTGGCTGTTTGCCAATGCCATCTTTGGACATCGCTGGCACCGCGTTGCCGCTGGCTTTTTGCCCGTAACGACGTTCACGGCTGCCATGCTGCTAGCAACCATCCTGCATTGGAGTCGCTTTGACCTCGGCCACTTTCCGTTCCAGGTATGGCTGGTGCTGTATATTGCCACACCTTATCTG
>DATEDC010000002.1:0-16711 GCA_035286585.1 Anaerolineales bacterium | reverse complement strand
TCACGCCTTCCGCCGCGGTCAGGTAGGCGATGTCTGCGTCGAGCTGAGCCGCCCCCAGCTTCTCGCCCAGCGCCCGCACCAAGCCGGCGCGCAGGACGGCCGGGTCCGGCTCGTACAGCCAGTCCAACGGCTCGCTCAGGGCGGGCGGCGGCTGCTCGCCGGAGCCGGTCATGGTGTGCGGCCCCGGCAGCACGGTCGCCCGGCGCTCCGCGCTTTTCAGCGGACCAAACCACAGCATGGCTTCCTTCAATTCTCCCCTCTGCGAGATAAACTCCACTTCCGCATCGTACCCGCCCAGCTCCTCCAGCCTGACGCCCGGGGAAATTTTTGCCCCCAGCGCAGGGAAGTCGGGCATCCACTGGCGGACGATCTCCAGTGGCGGCCGGTAAGCCCTCACCGAATAGATCCGCCGGCCTCCCGCCCGCCGCGCCGGGTCGAAGAACAGCCCCACTTCGCCGCTCAAGCCGCCCAGCGACAGGGGCTGGCTCAGGTCAGCCTGCAGCAGGAAAGCGCGATGCTCCAGCCCCAGGCTAGCCAGATTCGCCCGCGCCATGCTCAGCCGCAGCGGGTCCCGGTCGATCCCCAGGGTGGTCGCCGCCCTCGCCAGGGCCAGAGTATCCCCGCCCAGCGAGCAGCCCAGGTCGAGGACCAAATCGAAGCCGCCATAGCGCCCGGCCCGATAGGTAGCTACCTCCCATGCGGAAGCCTGCTCGAGGGCTTCCCGGGTGAAATACATTTTGTCGGCAAATGGAAATTTTGTTCTGCCTTCTGTCCGCAGGATGGCGATCGCCAGCGCAGCCCGGGCCAGCTCCTCCGGGTAGCTGCGCCGCAGCGCCTGGAAATGGGGCAGGAAATTGACCTCCCGCGGTTCCAACGCGGCCGCGGCCTGCAACACCTGCTGCCCGGCAGGGGCCAGCAGCGAACGAAAGGCGCCCAGGTCCACGCGTGAATCTTAGCTCGCCAGCATCAAAGCCGCCGCCTGGCGCCCAATCTGCACGGCAAAGTTCGTCCCCCGGTCCCACGGGTAGACCTGGCTCATGCTGGCGAAATAAAGCCCCGCGATGGGCGTCTGGATGGGCGGGATGTTGCGGGAATGGTTCAAGAGCGGCACCGGCTGAGCGTAAGCGGTGCGGAACAGCCAGGATTTCAGCACCCAATCCGGGTTGAATTTGGGGTTGAAGCGCGGCAGCACCTGGACGAAGCGCTCCAGTAATTCCGCCTGGCTCATACGGAAATATTCGTGCTCCGGCTCCAGGTAATCCCCGCAGTAGACGATGTGCTCGCCGCCGATGTGCTCCGGCGAGACGAAGTTGGTGTGCTCCACCAGCGCCAGGAAGGGGTAGCCGAGGTTCTTCGGCAGGTTGAACCAGTAGTAACCCTGCTCGGACAGCCGGTGCCTCAGCGCCAGCACCATCACCACCGCGCCCATGCTCTTCAAGCTGAGCAGCCCGGCCAGGTAGTCCGGAGGCAAAGCGGGCGCCAGGCTCGACAGCAGGGCCGGCGAGGTGGTCACCAGGCACTGGTCGTAATCCACGGCTCCGCCAGGGGTTTGCAGCCGCAGCCCGCCCTCGGGTTTAGGATCAATTCGATTTACCGGTGTGGACAGGCAAATCGCCACGCCCAGCTCCCGCAGGCGCCCGGCGAAGGCCTCGGCGAAGGCCTGGAAGCCGCCCGCAAAGGTGCCCAGGCGGGTGGTGCGGGCTTTCACCCGCGCCCACAGCCAGGCCATGTTGACCTGGCTGGCGTAGCGCTCGCCGAATTTGCCGATCATCAGCGGCTCCCACATGCGCTCGTAAACCCGGTCGCCCGCCCAGCGGCGCATCCAGGCTTCGGCGGTGGTCGCTTCCAAAGCCCGCCAGTTGTCCGTCAGCTTCAGGTATAGCCCGACCAGGCCGAAGCGCAGCTTGTCCAGCCCCCAGCCCAGACCGGGGAAAAGCGCCATCTGCGGAATGGAATCAAAGGGATAGAATCTGCCCCGGTGGTACATCACGGTGTACGGCCGTGGGAAGAGCACCCTGTCGCTCCAGCCCAGCTCGGCGATCAGGCCGAGCATGTGCCGGTCGCTGGCGAACCAGTGATGGTAGAATTTCTCCACCCACCAGTCCCAGTGCGGCTCTTTGAAGCCCGCCGCCAGGCCTCCGACCATCTCGCTCGCTTCGTAGATCGCCACCTGTCGCCCGAGGCGGGCAAGGTCGTACGCCGCGGCCAGCCCGCCGAAGCCAGCTCCCAGCACTGCAACCCGCATCATCCTTCCACCCGCGCCTTATCCAGGGCCTCACCCCAACGCAGGCCTTCTCTCCATAGATAATAGGCTCCCAGCAGTGTGATCGGCACCAGCAGGGCGATGTGCAGCGCCAGGGTGTACCCGGCGGCGACCTCGGCGTTCACCCCGTAAGCCTTGAGCACCTCGATGCCGGGCAGGTCGAAGGTGCCCCAATAGCCCGGGGCGGAGGGGATGGTGGTCGCCAGGTTGACCACCCCGTTCATCAGCATCAGGGCGAAAAAGTCGATTTTGAAGTCAAAGGCGTGCATCACGAACCAGTATTTGCCGGTCTCCAGCAGCCAGATCACCAGCGAGGTCAGGAAGACCATCAGGGCCTCCTGGGGGGAGCGCAGGGACTCCAGGCCGCCCAAAAAGCGACGACTCAAATCCAGCAGGCGTAGGCGCAGCCTCTGCGGAACGAAGCGCCCGGTTATCCGGACGACCAGCCGGTCGGCGGCGGCGGGGTACATCGCGGCGAGCAAGAAAACCAGCAGCGCGCCGAAGAAAGCCAGGCTGCCCCATAACGCAACCGCCTGGATGCTCAGCTCCAGCCGGCCCACCGGGATCGAAAAACCGGTCATGCGGCTCAATTCCGATATGTTGACGAAGATAAACGCCAGCATGACAACGCCGTCGTAAACCCGCTCGACGATAATAGTCGCCAGCGAGGCGGAGATCGAGACCCCCTCCCGCCGCTTGAGCACATAGGCGCGCAGCAGCTCGCCCGCTCGGGCGGGGTAGATATTATTGCCCATGTAGCCGATGGCGACGATGGGAAACATCGCCCCGGTCGGCACCGGCTTGACCGGGCGCAGCAGGTAGTGCCAGCGCCAGGCGCGAACCCAGACACCCAAAAAATACACGCTCACGCCCGGCAGGATCCACCAGTAGTTTGCCTGGCGCACCGCGGCCCAGAACTCGCTGAAGTCCAGCTTGCTGAACACCGAGTACAAGAAATAGGCGCTGATCGCCACGCCCAGCCAGAACTGCCAGCGTTTCACAGCGCCATTCTACCATTTATAATTACCCTGATGAAGCGCTGGCAGGTATTCTCGTTGCTTGTATTGGCCCTGGTCGCCGGGCTGGCATTCGGCTACCTGTGGGCTTCCCCCAGCCTGGAGGGATTTTCCCCGGCGGATGGGGCGCTGGACGTCCCGGCAGGGGCTGCCCTGCGGCTGACATTTTCACGTCCCATGGATGCCGATTCGGTGGCGGCCCACCTGACCAGCCAACCTGCGGTGAAAGGAAATTTCACCTGGGAGGAGGATACCCTGGTCTTCACCCCGGATCAGCCCTGGCCGAGCGGAGGTGTTGTGCAGGTCAGCCTGAGGCCTGGCGCGCGCGCCGCGGGCTTCCTACCCCTGCCGCTGCGCGGCGCTTACGCCTGGGCTTTCACCATCGGCATGCCGCGGCTGGTCTATCTCTATCCCGCCAATGGACCGGCCGAGCTTTATGCCCTCAACCTGCTCAACGGCGCCATCCGGCAGCTCAGCGATGTCCCCGGAAGCGTGCTGGATTTCGACGTCGCCCCCAGCGGGAACGAGGTCTACTTCAACAGCGACGAAGGCGCTGGCGGGACAGCCATCTACCGCCTGGATATGCAGACGGGCGAGACGACTCGCCTGTTTGGCTGCCCGCAGGCGCTGTGCCGCTACCCGCAGATCTCTCCGCAGGGCGACCTGCTGGCTTACGAGCGCACCGGGCTGTCCCCCGGCTCCCCCCCCGCTTACCCCCAGATCTGGCTGCTGCCGTTAATCAGAGGTGCATCTGGCGAGGAGGTCGAAACCGGCGAGCCAACACTGGCGGGTGAAGCCGGTCACCAGACCCAGCAGCCTGTCTGGTCCTCGGACGGCCACCTGGCTTACTTCGACGCCAGCCGGTCAGCCTTTATCATCCTGGAAACCGCCAGGGGCGAACGGGTTATGTTCCCCAGCCAGACCGGCATCCCGGGGGATTGGAGCCCGGATGGGGAGAGCTACGTGATCCCCGAAATCTCGGACGAACCGCTCAACGACCCGGAGCTGCTGCCCGAGCTGGAGAGCATCCCTACCAGCCACCTGTTCAGCCTGAATCCGCAGGATGGCAGCCGCCTGAACATCAGCCGGGAAGCCAACGTGGAGGACGCCTCGCCGGCTTTCTCGCCGGACGGCAGCCTGCTGGCTTTCACCCGTAAATTCCTGGAGGTGGAGCGCTGGACGCCCGGCAGGCAGCTCTGGCTGATGCGTCCGGACGGCAGCCAGGCCCGCCCGCTCACCCAGGACGCCAATTTCAACCACTACGACCTGGCCTGGAGCCCGCTCGGCGGCCGGCTGGCTTATGTGCGCTTCAACAAAGACGCCTTGATCGAGCCGCCCGAAATCTGGCTGATCGACCTCGCCAGCCAGGATCCGCGGCCATCTCGTCTGATCACCGGAGGTTACGCCCCGCAATGGATGCCCTGATCCGCACCCACCAGCCCGTCCCCGATTTCAGCCTGCCGGACCTGGAGGGCAAGCTCCACCGCCTGAGGGACTACCGCGGCCGGTTGGCGGTGGTCAACTTCTGGTCGGCGGAATGCCCGCACGCGGCCCGGGTGGATTCCGAGCTGCTGGCTATAATGAAAACTTGGGGTGAGCGGGTTACCCTGCTGCCGATCGCTGCCAATGTCAACGAGCATGAAGAGCTGCTGCGAGAGACCGCGGCCGAGCGCGGACTGCCGCTCGTCTTGCTCGACCGCGACCAGCAGGTGGCTGACCGCTACGGAGCGCTAACCACCCCGCACTGCTTCGTCGTCGATGCGCAGGGAATCCTGCGCTACCAGGGCGCTTTCGATAACCTCAGCTTCCGCCAGCGGGCAGCCACCCAATTCTACCTGCGCCAGGCGGTGGAAGCCGTGCTGGCCGGCCAGCCGCCAGACCCGGAGCAAACGCCCCCCTACGGCTGCGCCATCGTGCGCTCTAAGCCCTATGATTAAGGTGCGTGGCACTTTTGAAGTGCCACGCACCTGATAATTTAAAACTCCAGCTCGCCGCGCGCTCGCATCTCCTGGGGCAGCAGGCTGTGGTAGAGGTAGGCGTTGACCGGCGTGGGCGCCCCCGCCTGAGCCCCCATGCGCACCACCGCCCCATTCTGGGAAGCCAGCTCGGAGGGCCTGCCCTCCAGGATATCACGCTGCATCGAAGCGGTCACGCCCGGGGGCAGCCCGTCCACGAAAGCCAGCGTCCTGGCGACGATGTCATCCGCCAGCTTCACACCCCGCGCCCGGGCCAGGGCGTATATCTCCTGCATGGCCGCCTCCAGCAAGCTGCGGATGCCCGGCACCTGGCGCATCACCCCGGCGGGGGCGCGAGTCACCGCCCCCACCCCACTGATGGCAGCGATGAACAGGAATTTCTCCCACATCGCCGCCTGGATGTCAGCCGGCACCTCGGCCCACACCCCGGCCTGCTCGAAGGTCAGGCGCAGTTGTTCGGCGCGCTCGCTGCGCCGGCCGTCCAATTCGCCCAGGGCGACGTGCGGCTCGATCCCGACGTGCTTGATATGCCCCGGCGCGGCGATATAAGACGAGATGTGGCACAGCCCGCCCAGCACACGCGGCGCACCCAGCGCCTCGGCAAGCTGCTCGGGCGCCTCCACGCCGTTCTCCAGCGGCAGCACGCAGGTGCGTTCACCGACCAGCGGGGGCATCGCCCGGGCCGCCTGCGGCACCTGCCAGGCTTTGACCGCCACCAGAACGGCTTCCACCTCGCCGACCTGTGCCGGGTCGTCTGTGGCCTGGACAGATGGCAGGATGAAATCGCCCTTCAAGCTGTCCACCCGCAAGCCGCGGCGGCGCATGGTTTCCAGGTGCGCTCCACGGGCGATAAAGATCACCTCCTGCCCGGCCTGAGCCAACCGCCCGCCAAAATAGCCTCCCACGCCGCCGGCGCCAAATACCGCAATGCGCATCTTAACCTCCTTTATGGGGTTGGAATGCCAGAAATCGACCCGTCGATTATATCCCAGGCGCGGCTTTCACGATTCGCCAAGATGGTGAAAATGGAGTAAAATGGCACCACCTATCCCCGCCTGCGTATCAGGCGCAAATGAGACTGCCATGAGCGATAAAGAAACCGCCCAAGATGTGATCGAATCCTATCGCAAGCGCCAGCAGCAAGCCCGCTGGGCGCCAGCCATCATCGGCGTTTCCGCCGGCTTGCTGGTGGTCGGCGTAGCGGCGATTATCTTCTGGCTGCTGGGGGCGGAGCGGCCCGCGATTTCCCTGTTCGCCACCCAGACGCCCACGCCCACCGCCACCGCCACCTCTACCTCGACCGCCACCGTGACGCCCACGCCCACCGAAACCTCCACCCCAACCGCCACCGCCACCGAAACGCTAACCCCCACGCCCTCCGGACCGTTCCCCTACACCGTGGTGGAAGGCGACACGCTCTTCGGGATCGCCGAGCGCTTTGGGGTTGACCTGCTGGTGCTGATCGCCATCAATAACCTGGACCCCGAAGATCCTATCGACCCGGGCGACCAGCTCACCATCCCCGGTCCGGATACGGTGCTGCCCACGGCGACGCCCATCCCCTTGAACCTGCGCCGCGGCACGCTCATCGAATACGTCGTGCAGACCGGTGACACCCTGGCGATCATTGCCGAGAAGTTCAACAGCACGATCGAGGCCATCGTGGAAGAAAACGAACTGGAAAACCCCAATGACATCCAGGCCGGGCAGAGGATCATGGTGCCGGTCAATTTGGTGACCCCCGTGCCAACCAGCACCGCCACCTTGCCCGTCACCGCCACGGCAACCGCTACTCCATAGCTGAGTGAGATCTGCCATGCGCTCCAGGCAGGCGTTGAAGCACAGGACCTACGCCTGCCTTTTTGCTTATCAGTACCACGCACGATTAACATGCGTGGCACCTTGACAGCCTCACCTGTACTTTTATAATGAAAGCGAAGCCTGTTAAAATTATGCCCTTCGGTAGCGTCACCTTGTCTACTCACAAGGCTATTCTAATCAGCCTGTTCTGCGTCGCGCTGCTGAGCGCCTGCGCCGGGAGCCCTCAGGCAGAAGCCGCCCCGGCGGCGAAGCTGAGGGTCATCGCCACCACCAGCATCCTGGGCGACGTGGTCAGCAACATTGCGGGCAAGGCAGCCACGCTGAGCGTGCTGCTGCCGCCCGGCATCGACCCGCACAGCTACGAGCCCACACCGCAGGAAATCGCCGCTGTAGCGCAGGCCGACCTGGTCTTCGCCAACGGGCTGGGCCTGGAGATCTTCCTGGAGCGCCTGCTCCAAAACGCGGCGAACGACGCCCTGCTGGTGACGGTCTCAGACGGGATCGAGCCGCTCGAACCCGCGGAAGGTGGCGAGGCGGGCGGCGATCCGCACGTCTGGATGGACCCGCGCAACGTGCTGGTGTGGGTAGATAACATCCTTGCCGCCCTGAGCCAGGCGGACCCGGCCAACGCCGCGGCCTACCAGGCTAACGCGGCCAGCTACAAGGCTGCCCTGCTCGAGCTGGACGCCTGGATAGCTCAGCAAATAGCGGGCATTCCAGTGGAGAACCGCAAGCTGGTAGGCGACCACCTGGCCTTCGCCTATTACGCCAGGCGCTACGGGCTGATCCAGGTGGGCGCGGTGGTCCCGGCGGTCAGCTCGATCGCCGAGCCGTCCGCCCAGGAAGTGGCCGCGCTGGAGGACGCTATCCGCACGTTGGGGGTGCGGGCGATTTTCGTCGGCGTCACGGTCAACCCGAGCCTCGCCCGGCGCATCGCCGCGGACACGCAGATACAGATGGTGCAACTTTACACCGAATCTCTGTCTGAGCCGGGCAGCCCGGTGAGCACCTACCTGGATATGATGCGCTACAACACCGGCGCAATCGTGCAGGCGCTCAAGTGAGCGCCCAGCCTGCGCCGCGAGAAGGATAAATGCATGACTTTGCTCAAACTGCTTAGAAAAAGCGCCCTGCCTGTCGCCCACGTCGCCCACCATCCCGGGCAGCCCACCCTGGAGGTCCGCGACCTGGCGGTGCGCTACGACCAGATCGTTGCCCTGGCGGGGATCACTTTCGCCCTGAATCCGGGCGAGCGCATCGCCGTGGTGGGACCGAACGGCGCCGGCAAGAGCACCCTGTTCAAAGCTATCGCCGGTATCCAGCCGTACTCCGCCGGCGAGGTAAAGATCTACGGCCACGAACCGGGCGGGCACATCTGCATTGCTTACCTTCCCCAGCGCAGTCAGGTAGACTGGAACTTCCCTGCCAGCGTGGCCGACGTGGTCATGATGGGGCGGATCAGCAAGCTGGGCATCTTGCGCTGGCCCAAGGCGAGCGACTGGGAATTCGTGCACCGCTGCCTGGAGGTGGTGGGCCTGTTAGGGCTGGAGAAGCGCCAGATCGGGGAGCTCTCCGGCGGGCAGCAGCAGCGCATGTTCATCGCCCGCGCCCTGGCCCAGGAGGCCGAGCTGATGTTAATGGACGAGCCTTTCACCGGCCTGGACGTGCCCTCCCAGGAGGACATCCTGGGCATCCTGGAGCAACTGCGCCCCAGGGAAGTGACCGTGCTGGCTTCCACCCACGATCTCAGCCTGGCGAGCGAGCACTTCGACCGGGTGCTGCTGCTCAACCGCCGCCAGCTCGGCTTCGGCCCGGGCAGCGAGATTTTCACTACGGCGCGCTTGCTGGAAGCCTACGGCGGGCACCTGCGGCTGGTGGAAAATGGGGCCCAGGTGCTGGCGGTGGGCGACACCTGCTGCGAAGACGAAGGAGACGCCCATGAGCGCCTGGCTTGAGCTGCTGCTGGAGCCGCTGCGCTACGCCTTCATGCTGCGCGGCATAGCGGCGGCCCTCTTGGTGGGGGTAGTGTGCGCCACGGTGGGCGCCTATGTGGTACTGCGCGGCATGGCTTTCTTTGGAGACGCCCTGGCGCACGCCATCCTGCCTGGCGTGGCGGTGGGCTACCTGGTAGGTGGCGGGGCGGGCGCGGCGCTCTTCTGGTGGAGCCTGCTCACCGCGGTGGTCGCCTCGGTCGGCATCGGGGCGATCAGCAAGGGCGCCCGGCTGCGCGAGGACACCGCCATCGGCATCGTTTTTGCAGGCATGTTCGCCCTGGGTATCGCCCTGATCTCCAGCGCCCGCAACTACACCGTGGACCTGGCGCACTTCTTATTCGGGGACGTGCTCGGCGTTTCGGACGGCGACCTGCTGCGCATGGCGCTCTTCGGCGGCGGGATTGTGCTGGTGGTGATCCTGTTTTACAAGGAATTCATGGTGCTGTCCTTCGACCCACTGCTGGCGGCCACCCTGCGCCTGCCTGCGCGCGCGCTGGAGTACCTGCTGCTGGTGCTGATCGCCCTGGCGATCGTCGTCTCTTTGCAGACCGTCGGCGTGACGCTGATGGTCGCCATGCTGGTCACCCCCGCGGCGACGGCTTACCTGCTTACCCGCCGGCTGCCCTTCATGATGCTGCTGGCGGCGCTGCTGGCCTGCCTGGCGGGCGCCATCGGTCTGTACCTGTCGTACTACCTGCGCATCTCCTCCGGGGCGGCTATCGTGCTGACCAGCACGGCGCTCTTCGCCCTGGGCTGGCTGGGGCGGGAGGCCCGCCAGCGGCTGAGGAGCCATGTGGGGGCTGGTCTGACCAAACAGTAGATCAGCGCACGTCACTACTGCCTCTGTCCTTCGACCTTTGCCAATCCAGCCCAGAACCTGCCCCAGCTTTTTCTGATTGAGGCCAGGGTTGCGAGTCTATACGCGCTGAACCGTCTCCGAGGTATTTCCGCGGAGAATCGTTGGTTGGCGAGGTTATCGGCTCAGATAATCAGCAGGCTTAGCTTTCTTTCGCCATGAACTGGACGTATCCGAACGCCAGCGCCAGGAGCAGGTAGATCGCGACGGTGGACCAGCCAAGAGCATTCGCAAAGCCCTTCAATTGAGCCAGAAGCGAGACGATAAAACCGATCGCATCGCCGACGAACAGCGCAAGCACGATGGCGCTGCGAACAGGCGAGGCAGGGGCATTGCGCGCCATCCAGGTGATGACTGCAAAGCTAAGGAAGGCAGCCCCCAAAAGCTGGCCGACATAAGCCAGCGGTGCATCCGCCGTCACCCCGTAGAGTGAAAGTAGCCAGACGGGTGCGAAGATGAACCCTAACCCGAAAACAACAGCGACAACGGCGTTAATGGGAAATAGAGTGCTGACTTTCATGGTGGACCTCCTGTTTGGTTGAAAAGCAGAAACTACGTATCGTTGGCAAGCGAGTCGGGCGCTTTTTCTACAAGAGGAACACCACCATGTGATAAAAGTTACGAGGGGGCGCTCGCACCAGTTATTAATCCTCCTGCCAGACCCGGCGAGGACTCACCCCTGCCGGGATTTCATTACTGATGATCAATCTTGCGTCTCGAAGGTGAGCGCCTCGCCGTCCGCCCGGAAGATGAGCAGTCGGCCATCCTGGAGCTGGAAGCGCTCACCGGCCTGAAGGAACTGCAAGAAGGCCGCTTCCTGCTCCATCACGCCCGGTGGCTCTGTGCAGGCCATCAGGGTGCTGACCAGGGAGTCGAACGCAATATTATCGCCCGCCACCTGGTAAGCGCCGCCGTAAGAATTGCAGCCCGCCGAGCCGCCCGCCTGCCCATCCTGGAAGGCTAGGGTTATGCTGGTGTCAGGGATCAGGCTGGTCTGGCCGTAAGCGACGAGCCGCCAGGAAGTGCCCTGCAAAGGGTCTTGGGCGGCGCTCCGGCATGCTCCGAGGACGACTGCCAATAGAGCGATCAGGGTGAATAAAAGCCAGTTTCTGGCTCGCAAGGGAAAGCCTCTTTTCTGTCGTCTAACTGCCAGATAGACGCCGCCTACCCCGCTGTAGTTCCCGTCCCCGGATCACTGAGACGCTGAATGCGCTGAAGCCGCTGAACCGCTCTCGCGCACTCTAATCTTCTTTGCGTCTTTGCGACTCTGCGATATTCTTTTACCCCTCCCGCACTATAGGCTGCCCAGTGCTGAATAAATTTCCCCCCGCACACTTTCGTCAACTTCCACCTCCAGCGCCCGCTCCAGGGCCAGGCGGGCAGCCTCCCCGCCGATCCGCCCCAGCGCCCAGGCGGCGTGGCCGCGCACCTGCGGATCCGGGTCGCTCTGCAGGGCGCCCACCAGGGCGGGGATCCCCGCCGGCTCGGCCGCGTTGCCTGTGGCGATTGCGTTGCCCAGGGCGACCGCTATATTGCGCAGGTAGCCGCCGCGTTTGGCACGCTTGAGCGGGCTGCTTTTAAACTTGCGGCTGAAATCACCCTGAGAAAGGGCTATCTCTTCCGCCAGATCGGGCCGCGGCAGCCCTGGGCGGGGGTTAAAAGCCGGATCGCCCTCCGGGCTGGCAAAGCGCTGGTTCCACGGGCAGACCTGCTGGCAGATATCGCAGCCGAAGACCCACTCCCCGACCTGCGGGCGCAGCTCCATGGGGATAGCGCCTCTCAGCTCGATGGTCAGGTAGGAGATGCAGCGCCGGGCGTCCAGGGTGCGGTCCGGCAGGATGCAGCCGGTGGGGCAGGCCTCCAGGCAGCGAGTGCAGCTGCCGCAGCGATCGGCCTGGAAGGGCGAGTCGGGCAGCAGCTCGACCTCCAGCAGCAGCTCCGCCAGCAGGAAGTACGAGCCCAGCCGGGGGTGGATCAGGCAGGTGTTCTTGCCGATCCAGCCCAGGCCGGCGCGCTGGGCCAGCTCGCGCTCCAGCAGCGGGCCGCTGTCAGTGTAGCTGCGATGGGCTACCGGGCGGCCCACCTGCGCGGCGATGAAATCTGCCAGCGCTTCCAGCCGCCCGGGCAGGGCAGAGTGGTAGTCATCGCCCCAGGCATAGCTGGCGACCCGGCCGCGCGGGCCGGTTTCGGCTGGATCGTCATCAGCCGCGTTCGCCGCCGAGTCGGGCGATGGGTAGCGCGCGCCCAAAACCAGGATGGAGCGGCAGCCGGGCAGCAGCAGGCGTGGGTCAGCCCGCCGCTGGCGGGCGCGCTCGCTCGCCAGGTAAGCCATCTCGCCGTGATAGCCCGCCTCCAGCCAGCGGGCGTAAAAATCGAGGTGCGCTGGCGGATCGGGCGTGGTCACGCCGACGAGCTGAAAGCCCAGGCGCCTCGCCTCGGCTTTGACGCTTTCGGTCAGGCTGCGGCGGTCTACTGGCACCTCAGGGAGAAGCTCAGCGGGCTGGAGAGCACATCCTCCGGCGAGGTGACGTGCAGGCGCGCCACGCCCTCGACCGAGGCGGTGAACTCCAGGGCGTAGGTGACCGTATGCACCCCCACGCCGAGGGAGGCGGTGATCGGGCCCGGCAGGGTGATGGGGAAGCCGGTCTCCGCTTCCAGGCGGTAGGTGACCGTGGCTGCCCGGCTCAGGGTGATCTGCCCGCTGAAATTGAACGTGTAGGGGCATGCCTCTTCGACGGTGGCCTGGTCCACGCTGAGCGCCAGCGCGCTGACCGTCCTGCCGCTTGCGGGGCTGGTGGCTGTGGCCCCCGGGGCGCCCCCAACCACATTGATCTGGACGTAAATCGGCCATCTGGCTTCGGGACCCAGCCCGAAAGTAGCCCCGGCGGCGTTGCGCAGCAGCCAGTTCCCGGTGTAGCTGCCTGGGTCAGCCGGCGCGACCAGGTCGACAGAGAGATCGACGATCGCCCCCGGCGGCACGTTCAGCGCAAGGGGCACGGCTTCCGGGCCGCCCATCAAGGCGCCGCTGGCGAAGACCAGGGCATAGGCGCTGGTCCAGGTGCTGGTGCCGGCGTTTTTGACCCGCCAGGTCTTGGTAAAGCGCTCGCCGGGCCGGAGATTGGTGCCGTCTGGCACGGTCACATCAGCCACGAACTCGAGCAGGTCGCTCCCCCCTGGCGGGAGGGTGAGTGTGGGTGTAGAAGTTGCTGCGCCCGGGGTAGGGGTGGGCGTCGCTGGCTGGGGGGTGAGGCTGGGCGTGGCGCTGGGCAGCGTGGGCGTGAGGGCAGCCAGCTCGGTCGCCCTGGCCTCGGCGGTCAGGGCTGCGGCGGTGTACACCGCCTGCGGGTCGGGGGTAACGGTCGGCGTGGGCTCGACCGCCCCCGACCGGCAGGCAGACAGCAGCAAGACGAACAAAGCCCACAGCGGGCGCAGTTTCAAGTTCATTGAATATTTCCTCTGATAAAGGCGCTAATGTTGAATGCGCACCGAATTCCAGACAGCCCAATCATCGGCAGAGGCGCCGTCCGCCCGCACCACCAGGACAAACTGCACGCTTCTGCCCGCCAGGCTGGAGAGGTTGTACTCTACGGGCGGCAGCCTGCCATCGCAGGACTTCTCCCACTCCTCGAGCACCCGGATAGCTTCGCCGTCCTTGTAAGCTAACTGGAAAATCACTTCGCCGGCGCCGCAGCTCTCCAACCCGGAGGGGATCAAAAAGCCCAGGTTGGCCCGGAAGCGGTCGCCGCTCTGCACCGGGTAGGCGGGGTAAACCCCGTGCACATAACCGTTCTCCACCCGCTTCGGGTAGGTAAACAGGATCTTGCCGGAGGTCGCGCCGTTTTCCAGGGTTACGCCGTCTTTGACCTTGGCGGCACCGTCCGGGTTGTCATCCGCGCCGTCGTAAGCCAACGGGGCGGCGGGGTCGCTCCCCTGACCTGAAAACCAGCTCGCCTCTCTGGCTTTGGCGACGAAGTCGTAGACCACCCCCGAAGCGGCCACCACCTTCACCTGCACCCAAAAAGGCTTGCTGCCATCTCCCAGGCCGAAGACCACGTTGGCAGGGCTGCGCAGCATGAAATTGCCCTTGTAGGTGCCGCTTTGCTGGGGCGCAGTGAGGGTGACCGAGAGGTCCACCGTTTGCCCGGGAGCGACGTTCCCCGGCAAAGGCAGCGAGGCCGGGGCGCCCATGCTGTCCCCGCCGGCAAACACCAGGGTATAGCCGCTGGTCCAGGTGCACGTGCCGGCGTTCAGCAGCCGCCAGGTCTTGATAAAGCTCTGCCCGGGCGTGACTTCGCTGTTATCCGGGTAGGTGACATCCCTTTCGAACCTGGCCAGGTCGCAGAGCGAGGTGGTGGCTGTGAGCTGCGAGGTTGGCGCGGCTGTGGAGGGCGAGGTGGGAGCGGGGGGCGTGGGGCTGGGCAGGGTCGGGACGAGGGTGGCGGTCCCACCCGGCGTGCCGACCGGCGGTTGGGCCACCAGGGTCAGTTGCGCTTCGAGCGTCAGGGCTGCGGCGGTGTTAACCGCCTCCAAGGGCGAGGGCGTCGCCCGGCGAGGCAGGTTGCACGCCAGGGCAGCGGCCAACAACACGAGCAGCAGGACCACTAAGCGGTTGCGGGGCTTCATCATTCAACTTCTCCTCAGGGCGGCAGCCATCTCACGGGATGGTAAAGTCGACGGTTCTCTCCACACAGACGCCACCCAGGCCGTTGGCGGTGCACAGCTTGATCGTCGCTCGGGCGGTGTGACCTGAATTCCCCGGCCCGATGGCGCCGCCGACGTAATACGTCCTGCCAGCCGGCAGCAGGTCGCCGCCCTCGGGACACTCGCTGCTGGTCGCCATGAACGGCGCGTTGCTGGTATGCGGGCCAAACAGCGTCGTGGAGGTGTTCAGATCCTCGATCTTCAGGCTCATCGATTGCAGATCGGAGCCGCCGGAGTTGGTGATTTTGAAAATCGCCGTGCGCACACCGCCGCAGTCGTGCGAGTTGTCGTAGGCCGCCGAAAAGACCACCCCCGGCGTCGAGGTGCTGGTCGGCGTGGGCGGCAGGGGAGGCGGGGTGATGACGGGCAGGGTGACGGTAGCGCCTTCCACACGGGTGGTTTCGCCCCACACCCAGCAGAACTGACCGGGGCGGCTGGGGTTGCTGATATACCACCAGGTGCCAGCGTCGTTGCGCCCGTGCACCTCAGCCTGGTCTCCCACATTCAGCACGCCCATCGGCGGGCTGTAGAGGATACTGGGCCCCAGCCGGCAGTTGGTCGCCACGCTGGCGCTGATCATGGGCACAATGGAAGTGGGCGTCAGCGTGGGCGTCGCGGTGAAAATGGGCGTGGGCGTATCCGCTGGCGTTGGCGGCGGGGGCGTATCGCTGGGGAGCGGGCTGGTGGGGGATGCCGCCACCTCCTGGGTGGCCGCGTTGGCAGTCAACTGCGCCTGCAGGGTAAGCGCCGCGGAGGTGTAGATCGCTTCCGGCGGAAGCTGGGTAGGCTCACCCTGCGTGCCCAGCACATTGCAGGCCGAGAGCAGCAGCAGGCCCAGCGCCAGGCTTATACTGGCAATGAATCTCACTTTGGGCATGATCTTTCTCCTTGTGTATTCGTCATCTCGGGCAACTGGCTCCGCATGACGTGAACAGCGTTCTGGACAACTTTTCTACAGTGTACAACCAGATGAAGGAAAATGCAACCCTGCCAGCAGGAAGACGTCGCCCGTTCTCATCCCTGCTTGCGGATGAAAACGGGCTGCCAAACGCTTTCGCGCACTGGTTTCAATCGAGGCCGGCTAACTCCGCCAGGGGGATGGTTTCCAGGGTCGCCGGGAGGCTTTTAGCCTGGGGCAGGGTCGCCTGCATCGACCAGGGCCCCGTCCAGTTGATCTGCACCGTGCGCACCTGGCCGCGCAGATCTTCCGCCGACTCGACGAAGACCAGCTTGTTGGTGGGGGTGCGACCTTTCCAGCGGCCGCGCACCTGCTCCTCGAAGAGAACCTCCACCTTTTCCCCCAGGTAGCGGATGTTGATCTCCGCGGCGATGCGCTCCTGCAGCTCTTCCAGCAGGCGAAAACGGCGCCACTTCTCACCCTCGGGCACGTCGTCCGGCAGGCGCCGCTCGGCGACCGTGCCCGGGCGCGGCGAATAGCGCGCCAGGTGAGCCACGTCGAGCCTGAGCTCGGCCAGCAAATCGACCGTGCGCTGGAATTGGGCTTCGCTCTCGCCCGGAAAGCCGACGATGACGTCGGTGGCGATCGAGACCCGCGGCGGTCTGCCGTTGGAGCTCCCGTCCAGGCGCTGGCGGATGTTTTCCACCAGGCGGCGGTAAGCCTCGGCGGTGTAGCCGCGCTTCATGTTCTCCAGCACCTGGTCGTCGCCGGCCTGGACCGGCACTTCGATGTGCGGCATCACCCTGGGCAGCTCGGCGACCGCCTCCAATAGCTCGGCGCTCATCCAGTTGGGGTGCGAGGTCAGGAAGCGGATGCGCTCCAGGCCCTCCACCTGGTGCACCTGGCGCAGCAGGGCGGCTAAATCGGGGCCATCGGGGACGTCCTTGCCGTAGCGGTCCACGATCTGCCCCAGCAGGGTGACCTCCTTCACGCCCTGCGCCACCAGAGAACGCACCTCGGCGACGATTTCCCCCACCGACCGGCTGCGCTCCACGCCGCGGCGGTAGGGGATGATGCAGAAGGTGCAGGCGTGCGAGCAGCCCAGCACCACCGGCACGTGCGCGCTGACCAACTGGCCGCGCTCGTGGGCGGGCAGAACCAGGTCGCCGTCCATCAGGGCGAAGCG
>DATEDC010000001.1:0-9821 GCA_035286585.1 Anaerolineales bacterium | reverse complement strand
GAGCGTGCGGCCGCACGCTCACACCCCCAAATCCGGTAGTCCACCACGGCGTTTCCCAAAGAACCACTATTGGCTGTCTGGGAGTAACCATAGTAAGTTCAGCATGGCGATTCCCGAAGAAGTGGACCTTTCCGATGAGTGAAAAGGTTATTTTGAATAATCGTTACCAGCTCGAGGAGCGCCTGGGCAGCGGCGGTATGTCGGTCGTCTACCGCGCCCGCGATCTGATGTTGGAGCGCGATGTGGGGGTAAAAATTTTGCGCGAGAGCTTCTCGGACGACCCCGCCTTCCAGGATAGATTCCGCCAGGAGGCAAAAGCTGCGGCCAATCTATCGCACCCCAATATCGTCACCGTCCACGATTTCGGCCTGGATCGGGGAAGGCTGTTCATCGTCATGGAGCACGTCCCCGGTACCCATCTCAAGCGAATTTTGCAAACCCAGGATCGCTTGCCCATCGATGAAGCGATTACCCTCATGGTCCAGGCCTGCGCCGGTATTGGCTACGCCCACCGGGCAGGTCTGGTGCACTGCGATATTAAGCCGCACAATTTTTTAATCACCCCCGATAAACGTCTCAAAGTGACCGATTTTGGGATTGCGCGTCTCCTGGCTTCCATCCAGCCCGAAGAGCGCAGCGAGATCGTTTGGGGCTCGCCGCAGTATTTTTCCCCTGAGCAGGCCAGTGGCAGCGCCCCCTCGCCTGCCTCCGATGTTTACTCCCTGGGGGTCATCTTTTACGAAATGATCACCGGGCAGTTGCCTTTTTATTCCGAAGACGCCACCGAGCTGGCTCGCCTCCATCGCGAGACTCCCCCTCTTCCTCCCAGCAAAATCAACCCCACTGTCCCGCCAGCTCTGGAGCAGATTTTACTCAAGACCCTGGCTAAAGAGCCTGCCATGCGTTTCCGCAACGCCGACCAGCTGGGTCGGGTGCTGGTCAGCTATCAAAGCGCAAACAATCTATCCCCGGAAAATCCGCCAGCCGAGCAGCTCGCCAGTCGACCGATACGCCCCTCAGAGCCTCGCAGCGGCCCGGTGCGCATCACCAGCGAACCGGCATTGGCTCCGCCGACCATCCGCCAGGAACGGCCCTCCAGACCCGTGAAAACAATTGAATCACGGCCCGCCTCCAACCCGCTGGATATCGATTGGCTCACAATTAGCCTTGGATTGCTCGCCCTCCTGGCAGTAGGTGGGCTCGTGCCGCTCTACTTGTGGATTTATTTTCTCTACTTCCAGTGATCGAAGCTTTTACCCTTGCCATATACCTTTCGCCCGATTATCATTCACATGCTTGCATTCGACGCTTCAAGTGTAGATGGCCGGGTAAAAAAAATCACGGCTTGCGCCGCGATTTTCATTACAGGTAAGAGGTGCGTAGTCTCAGCCAGTTTTTACCAGAGTGCGAATGCACTTTGCGCACAGCACCTTGCGGACCTTTTTCCCGTTCTCAAAGACGCTGATGGTCTGTAGATTGGGTTTGAAGGTGCGCGAGGTCGCTTTGTTCGACCAGGGACGGTTGTGACCGAAGGTTGTTTTTTTACCACAATGAGCACACTTAGCCATAATTCCACTTCCTTTATCAACTTTATTGCAACTGCCCGCCTGCTTCTCATCTCCAGGTTCACAGCCGCACCATCATACCACAAGTCGATTTGCTTTACAAGCCAATCCGCAGGGCTTCTCGGGATTTTATATAGAAAAGCCGTCCGCGCCTCTCCACATCCCGGTTAGCTCCGCTTAGTTTTCTCAAAGGATTCGTATGACCGGCGAAACAAACCCCCTTGGCAGCATCCATGTCTCACCCCGGGCGATAGCCACGATTGCTTTCCATGCCGCTCGGGAGTCTTACGGCGTAGTTGGTCTGGCCAATAAAAACCTGGTCGACGGGCTTACCCAGGCAATCGCCAAAGATCCCACTCACGGCGTCGAAGTCAATTACGATGACAATCGCATCAACATTGATATTTACATCGTCGTCGAATACGGCACCCGCATCAAGTCGGTAGCCGCGAGCGTTTCCAACACAGTCCGCTACCACGTCGAAAAGGCGCTGGGGCTGCCTGTCAACCAGGTGAATGTGCATGTCCGCGGTCTGCGCATCAGTGAAGCTGATTGATCCCTTCTTTACCACCCAGGAGAGTCGCATCACGGCAACCCTCATCAAGCTCTCTATACCGGTTTGAGGAGTTCTTTGAATGAGTGCAGATTCCCCGGCGCCTACAAGATCGTTAACCAAATTAAAATCCCTGCCGTTGAACGGGCCTGCCCTTAAGAATCTGGTCGAAGCCGGGCTGACCTGGTTGAGAACCAACCAGCAGATCGTCAACTCGCTGAACGTTTTCCCCGTCCCCGATGGCGATACCGGCACCAACATGGTGCTCACCATGCAGTCGGCATATGATGAAATATCGGCTTCGCCCGAACACAACTTTGGCAAGATGGCGCATGCGGTGGCGCACGGTGCGCTGATGGGCGCTCGCGGCAACTCCGGTGTGATCCTCTCCCAGATCTGGCGCGGCTTCGCCCGCTCGGTGGATAACGATGAAACCCTTGATGCTCACTCCCTGGTGCAGGCGCTTGCCGCCGCTCGCGACACCGCTTACAAAGGCGTGGTGAAACCCGTGGAAGGCACGATTCTAACCGTTATCAAGGACATCGCCGCTGCCGCTGAGCTGGCGTTAGCAGATTGCGATAACCCAACCGATATCCTGGTCCAGGTGGTGGAGGCGGCCAATCTCTCTGTGCAGCGCACGCCTGACCTGCTGCCCGTCCTTAAAGAAGCCGGCGTTGTCGACGCCGGCGGAAAAGGTCTGTTTTTCATCCTGGAAGGCATGGTGCGCTTCCTCTATGGGCTTCCGCTTGACATCGCCTTGACTACAGTTCAGCCATTGGCAGCCATGCAACTGGAGAACACGCTAGAAGCCATCGAGCCCGGTCAGGATTTCGAGGTCGTCATCGATTTTCAACCTCGCCAGGACCTCGACCTGGAAGGTTTCTATCAGAATCTGGAAGCCATGGGCACCTCCATCCAGCTTGGCGAAGGCGATGGCATCTACCGCCTGCATATCCACGTTCCCACCGAAAAGCGTTACGAGCCGATTGACTACACCATGTCTCTCGGCACGATCACCAAGGTGTCCATTGAGAACCTGATCGCCCAAATGTCGAGCATCGAAGCCGCCATCCAGGGCAGCAAGTTGACCCTGGCGCGGGTCGAACCCGGGCAGATTGCGGTTATCGCAGTCTCGCCTGGCGCGGGCATCTCGCGGGTGTTCGCCAGCCTGGGTGTGGCTGCTATCGTGGAAGGCGGGCAAACCATGAATCCCAGCACCCTGGAGATCCTCAACGCTTTCGATAATCTGCCTACCGATCGCATCGTCATCCTGCCGAACAATAAGAATATCATCCTGGCAGCCAGGTCTGCCGCCGAGCTGACCGTCAAGAAGGTCGCGGTGATACCCTGCCGCTCGATCCCACAGGGCTTGGCAGCCATACTGCGCCTGGATCCTGACGGAGATTTCGACAAAGTCGTCGCCGATATGTCCCGCGCCCTGGATGAAGTCGAAAGTGGGGAAATCACTACCGCAACCCGCAGCGCGGAGATCGATGGCGTCCAGGTTAAAGAGGGTCAGGCAATCGCCCTGCACAACGGCAAGCTGGTCCTGGCCGCAGCCAGCGTTGAAGAAGCCTGCATGCGATTGCTGCAGGAATCCCGCGCTGGTCACTATGAACTGATCACCCTGTACGGAGGCATCGACCTACCCAGGACCGAACTGAATCGCATAGCCGATCTGGTTCGGCGGGAATACCCCGAACAGGAGGTCGAAGTTCAGGACGGCGGGCAGCCGCATTACCAGTTGATCCTCTCCATCGAATAATCTCGAGCGCCGGTCAAGATTTCTCCCTCACCGCCCCAAAGGTCAACGGTTCGAAGTTCCCCACCGCTATCCCCATGCCCCAGGTCTGCATCGTCACTGATAATACCGCCCAGTTTACCCAAGCTTCCTTCCCCGGGGTAGAGCTGGTCACCATGCTCCCCTTGCCGATCCACCTGAACCGCGAAGTATATTCCGCCGGACCCCTACCTCCCCTCTTCGCTTTGCCGCATTCCCTGCCCGACCACTCTCAACCCCTGGTACGCACCCCCGCCCCGCAGGTGCTAGAACAGGTGCTGCATAACCTCTCGCTGGAATACCGCGAAATCCTGGTCATCTTGCTCTCCAGGCACCTGCATCCCACCTTTGATTACGCCGTGCAAACCCTGGAATCCATCCGTCCCTCAGCCACCGTTCACCTCATCGATTCGCAGACCACCTCCGTCGGCCTGGGAGCGCTGGTCCAGGCGGCAGCAGGCGCAGCCCAGGGTGACATGCCCGCCCTCGAGATCAAGCGTTATCTGCTCGGACTGATCCCGAACATCTACGCCATCTTTTGCCTGCGCGACCTGACTTACCTGCAAAAGACAGGTCAGCTTGAACTTTCTCAAGCCGTGGTGGCTGACCTTTTACAAATTTCTCCCCTCTACACCCTGGATAACGGCAGGCCAATCCCGCTCTATAAAGCGCGCAGCGCGCGCAACCTGGTGGATATTTTCTACGAATTCATAACTGAGATCGATCATCTCAAGCAGGTTGCTTTGCTCCAGGGCTACCCTCCCTTCACCTCGGAAGCGCGCTCCCTTCACGAGCGCCTGCGAGTTGATCTTCGTGGTGCAGACTATATCGAGATCAGCCTGAACCCCGTGCTGGCGGCTATCCTGGGCCCGCACACCCTGGCTGCCTTCGGCATTGCCGATCCGGGGTAATCAGCATGCCGCGAAAAGTCCCTCATCTTCGGCTTTGCCGCCTCGGGCAGGTAAGGTACAATTGGCTTCGATGAAGCAATCCGTGGATAAACTAAGCAAAATTATCAAGCTGGAAGCCGAGCGCGGTTTTGATAACCGGGCGGTAGTCGGCGGATTAAATCGCATCCTGGATTCCTGGGAAATGGAAGCCCGCCTGGATGGCTTATCCGAAGATCTGATCGCAGCCATCGGCGCCCGCCTGCGCAATTACCCGGGTCTGAGCCCCACCTCTCGGGCTGAAGCAATGCAGGGCTTGTGGCGACGGCTGCAGCAAGAGGGCTTGCGCGAGCCTTTCCCCATGTCGACGCCTCGCCCTGAAAAAGCCAGCCAGCCTTCCCCCGCGAAGGCTGTCGAAAACGGACGTCTCGCCAGCCGCACGCAGGCCGAAGCCGAAGCGGCCATACAGATAAAGCCAGGCGCAGAACCAGAGCCGGCTGTCCCCGCGCAGGCAAAACCGATCCAGGCGGAGCCGGAGGCGCTAAACGCTCCCGTCACCGTGCTGCAAAATGTGGGTCCCAAACACGCCCAAACCCTGGCCCGCTTGGGCGTGATCACCTTGCGGGATATGCTCTATTACTTCCCCCGCCGGTATGACGATTACGCCAACCTTAAGACGATTAACCGCCTGGCTTACAACGAAGTGGTCACCGTGATCGGCACGGTGCAGAGCGTCTCCGTACGACCCGTGCGCGGCGGTCAGCTTCAGGTTGTCGAAGCCGTAGTCAGTGACAGTACGGGGGCCATGCGCATCACCTGGTTCAACCAGCCCTGGGTCGCCAAGCGACTGCGCAGCGGGATTCAGATTTCGTTTTCGGGTAAAGTCGACCAGTATCTGGGACGCATGGTCATGAGCAACCCAGAATTCGAGCCACTCGACCAGCAGCAGCTCAGCACCAATCGCATCGCGCCGGTCTACCCGCTCACCGCCCAGATCACCCAGCGCTGGATTCGCCGCCTGATGCATACGGTGGTCAGCTATTGGGCGCCGCGCCTGCTCGATCCGCTGCCCGATAACCTGCGCCGTTCCGCCCGGCTTGTGGACCTGCCCACCGCCTTGATGCAAATCCACTTCCCCGATTCCATGGAGCAGTTGACCGCGGCGCGCTACCGCCTGGCTTTCGAAGAGATCTTTCAGTTGCAGTTGGGCGTCTTGCGCCAGAAATACGATTGGCAGGCGCAGACGGGGCGCATTTTTGAGGTCGATGACGAATGGCTGGCTGCGCTGCAAAGCCGGCTGCCGTTCGAGCTGACCGCCGCCCAGCAGCGGGCGGTGAGCGAGTTACGCCAGGATCTGGCTTCCGGTCACCCGATGAACCGCCTGCTGCAGGGTGATGTGGGCTCGGGCAAAACCATCGTGGCTGCCATCGCAATCGCTATGATCGCCCGGCAGGGTGCCCAGGCTGCCCTGATGGCGCCCACCAGCATCCTGGCCGAGCAGCACTACCAGAGCATGCTGGGGATACTTGCTACCAGCCAGGATGGAAACGGTACGCCGTTCCTGGAGGTGGCTCAAATCCGCCTGATGATTGGCGCCACGCCGGAAGCCGAAAAGCGCCTGATTCGGGATGGCCTGGCAGATGGCTCGATCAAGCTGGTGATCGGCACTCACGCCTTGCTCGAGGACCCGGTCGCTTTCCAGGACTTGCAGCTTGCCATTGTGGACGAACAGCACCGTTTCGGCGTCGAGCAACGCGCTGCCCTGCGCCTCAAGGGCGCCAATCCCCACCTGTTGGTGATGACCGCCACCCCCATTCCCCGCTCTCTCGCTCTGACGGTTTACGGCGACCTGGACCTGGCGGTGATGGACGAGATGCCCGCTGGCAGGCAAGCTGTGGCTACGTTTGTGCTCACCCCACGCGAGCGCGAGCGCGCCTATCGCCTGATCGACAGCCAGGTCAAGACCGGGCGCCAGGCCTTCATCATCTACCCCCTGGTCGAGGAGAGCGACAAGAGCGACGCCCGGGCAGCCGTCGAAGAGCACGCCCGCCTACAGGAGGAGGTATTCCTCCAATACAAACTCGGGCTGCTGCACGGGCGCCTGCCCCCAGAGGGTAAAGAAGAAGTCATGAGGCGTTTCCACCTCGGCGAGTACCACATCCTGGTCTCCACTTCGGTCGTCGAAGTCGGCGTGGATGTGCCCAATGCCACCGTCATGCTGATCGAGGGCGCCAACCATTTTGGCCTGGCCCAACTGCACCAGTTCAGGGGGCGCGTCGGCCGCGGCGGCGACAAAGCCTACTGCCTGCTCATCCCAGACAGCGCCGACCAGGCCGAAAATGAACGCCTGCAGGTGATGGCGCAAACTAACGACGGCTTCGTCCTCGCCGAAAAGGACCTGGAACAGCGCGGCCCAGGTGAATTCCTGGGCACGCGCCAATCCGGGCACGCCGCGCAGTTGCGGCTCGCCAACCTGAGCGATGTCCGCCTGATCGAAAACGCGCGCCACCACGCCCAGGCGCTGTTCAAGCTCGATCCGGATTTATCCCTGCCCGAACACCAGTTGCTGGAAGCCTCTGTGGAGCGCTTTTGGGACTATCACAAAGGGGATATCAGTTAATTGTCGATCTCTGCTGGCTCAAAACTTGCACAGTTATCCATTCAGGACCGGACGACTGCGCTACCCATCCATGTGAGGTGAAATGGTCCGAGCACTTTTTCCTGGCACTTTCGATCCCATCCATCTGGGGCACGTAGATATTGCCCGGCGCGCCACACAATTATTCGATGAGGTCGTCGTCGCGGTTTACGACCGCCCCCTGAAATCCCTGCTTTTCGATCCGGAAACGCGCATTGCCCTGACCCGCCTGGCCTTCCTGGATAACCCCGCCATCAGCGTGGTCGGCTACAGCGGCCTGACGGTCGAGTTCTGTCGTAAGATCGGCGCTCAGGTGGTCGTGCGCGGCCTGCGCGTGTTTTCCGACTTCGAGTACGAATTCCGCATGGCGCTGGCTAATCACCGCCTGGCGCCGGAGATCGAGCTGGTAGCGTTGATCACGGCTGAGGAGCACACTTTCCTCTCCTCTTCCACCGTGCGCGAGATCGCCTTACTCGGCGGCGACGTCAGCAGTATGGTCCCCCGCCACGTCGAGGAGGCGCTGAAGAAGCGCTTCAGCGAGCTTGGGGATGGGCAGCAGATCGTCCCCACCACCTCGCTGCGGGATTGAGGTAATCAAAAACAGTTGACGAAAACGGAATTTACAGGTAATCTATTGAATAATTCATCTATCCTGCCCAATTTATACTCACCGATAAGGGGAGGCAGCCTGTGGACATCTTGCACCTGATCGACCGCCTGGAAGAATTGTTAAACCATAGCCGCCCGCTGTGGTTCACCCATAATGTGATTGTCGACGAAGACCGCATGCTGGACCTGATCGACCAGATGCGCGTGGCTATCCCGGATGAAGTGAAAAAGGCGCAGCAGGTCCTGGCCCAGAAGAATCGCGTCCTGGCTCAGGCTCAGGAGGAAGCCAACCGCACGGTAGCGATCGCCAAAGAGAAACAGGAGCAGCTACTCGAACGCGACGCCATCGTGCAGTCAGCCCAGGCCCGGGCGGAGGAGATCCTCAACCAGGCTCGCCTCGAAGTCGAAAACACGCGCCACCAGGCCGACGATTATGTCATCGATACCCTGCGCCGCCTTGAAGTTGAGCTGGATCGCTACCTGACCCAGGTGCGCAACGGGATCATGAGCCTGCAACGAGACCAGCAGATCAAAACCCCGGATGGGGATGGGGGTTGAACCTCGCATTCCACTCAACCCAGGGTAAAAATCCGCATTTCGGATATCGGTCGGCACCGCCGGCCGTTTTTTTCGCTATCCACGGGTTCGTTTATCCTCAAATCGCTGGTAAAATTCCGCTGGCGCTACACCGCCAGTTTTTGACGCAAATCCGGAGGGAAAAAGCATGAATTCGATTGGCATCCAAACCGAAGAGCTGAGCCGCTCCTTTGGCTCGCTGGTGGCAGTGGACCGCCTTTCGCTGCAGGTGCCCGGCAGCAGCATCTTCGGCTTCTTGGGTCCAAACGGCTCCGGAAAAACCACCACCATCCGCCTGCTGCTCGGTTTGCTGGCTCCCACAAGCGGGTACGCCCGCGTCCTGGGCTATGACATCCGCTCCGCAGCCGATGCAATCCGCCAGAGCAGCGGCGCCCTGCTGGAGCACAACGGGCTGTACCAGCGCCTGAGCGCCGAAAACAACCTGGACTTCTATGGCGAGGTCTGGCATATGCCTTTCTTTGTGCTCTTCATCCCCTTGTTCCTCCTGCCCTTGCTGCCCGAAGCCTGGCAGCTCAGGCTGGCCCAGGCGCTCGCCCGGGTGCAAGGGGAGAGCGTCGTTCTGGGTGTGATCGCCACCCTGCTGCTCGTGGACCTGGCGCTGTTCGCCCTCGCCTCCGCCCGCTTCCAGCGGGCGCGGCTGATATTGGAGGAATGACCAATCGCTGAGGCGCTGAATACGCTGAGGCTGTTGAGTAAAGACGATTTGCAAGTCATATGGGACGCCAGGTTGTGAACAGGGATAATGAGCTGATCGGGCCAGATCGCGTTGCGCTGGTCACCGGCGGTTCCAGCGGGATCGGATTGGCGCTGGCGCGTTTATTGGCTCAAAAGGGATCTCACGTCTGGCTGGCAGCTCGGCGGGAGGACGGGCTGGCGGCAGCGCTGGCCGAGGTCAAAGCCGCCCGGCAGAACAACCAGCAGCTTTGCGGGGCAATCAGCGCGGACGTGTCTGATCCGGCGCAGGCGGTTGAGGCTGCCGAGCAGGTCGCCAGGCAGGTCGGCGCTCCGCATTTGCTGGTCAATTCGGCAGGCGTGGCTCGTCCTGGCTATTTTCAGGAGCTCGACCTGGAAGCTTTTCGCTGGATGATGGAGATCAACTACTTCGGCGCCGTCCACATGGTCAAAGCCGTCCTACCTGGGATGCTGGAGCGCGGCTCGGGCCATATCGTCAACCTCTCGTCGGTGGCTGGCT